>CAZTIB010000240.1:0-7674 GCA_964613615.1 uncultured Chromatiaceae bacterium | reverse complement strand
GCGACAAAACTTTGTGCAACCATGTTGTCTTCACGCGACGCCATGGGGCCCTACCCTCGCCGGAGGATATCACATGGGCTCCTTGGAATAGCAGCAGTGTGGCATAAAGCCCAACCCGACCATCGACAAGCAGGTTCAGTGAACCGGAGGATATGGCTATGTCTCGAATCTTGATGCAGCGTGTGACCTGGCTGTCGGCGGCGGTGGCCGCCATGCTAAGCGTGGGTGGCGGGCCGGCCTCGCGGCGGATGCCCTCGGCCTCGACGGCCCGGAAGAAGCGCTTGCTGCAATGCGAAAGATTCAGTGCTCCACGGCCGACGGTGTACCGGTCACCTATGGATGGGAAGGCAGCACTTACAGCCGGGTGCCGGGTGAGCGCGATCGCCTGCTGTTCCGCGTAGAAGGCATGAACATCCGTCAGTGCGGGCCTCTGTCGGCAGAGGAAGGCGGGCCGGGCTTCAAGATGGTGACCCGCGAGATCTTGCTGTACCTGGACCCGAAGACCGGCGAAGTACTGCGCGAGTGGGAGAACCCATGGACGGAGCAGACGGTAAAGGTGATCCAGGTGACCAACGACCCGGTGAACCAGCGCCTGTCGCGCGCCGGCCGCGACGGTCGGCCCTTCTCTCTGCCTTTTGTTGTGCAGGGCAACCAGTGGTGGCTGACCAGCGCCGTGCCGCTTTTCTATACCAATCCGCTGGGCGGTGAGTACCAGAAGTATGTGGGCGGCACCTACCACGCCACGGAGATGTTCAATTTCTTTGGCGATGTGGACGAGATGATTGATCCGGCCGTCGAGTCGGTCCCCGCCCGGGTGGGCTGGGTGCGGATTTCAAGCTGGTTGCCGTGGATGGAGATGGGCGGTCGCGCAGGCTTGCTGTACTTCCACACTGCGGGTCGCAAGCTCGACAGCTACGACGACCTGTCAGATCGGATGAAACAGGAAATCGCCACGAGTTATCCGGAGTACGCCAGCCCGCCGCCCCTGAACGATCAGCGCCGTAACGAAACCAGTTGGACCTTCTTCAAGAAAGTGCTGGACGCGCAGTAGGAATCAACAGATGGCTCGTGAGATAACTGTTCGCAATCCCCGCACGGGCGAGGACGACTATACGATTCAGGCGGCCGACGAGGCTGAACTCGCAGCGACGGCGAGGACCATGCGCGCAGCACAGCCGGCATGGCAGGCGCTGGGGGCCGAGGGCCGCGGTCGGATCCTCGGTGCCTGGTCCGAGGCGCTGCTCGCTGACAGTGCGCCTTTGCTGAACGCGCTGTCAGCGGATACCGGGCGCTACCTGATCGCAATGGCGGAACTGTATGGCGTGCCCGGCATGGTGACGCGGTGGCAGGAGGCGGCGCCGCGCCTGCTGGATGAAAGCGGTGAGCGCGAGTCGGTGACACCCGGTGTCGGTGTGCGCGATTCCTTTGCGCCGCTGCCGCTGGTCGGCGTCATCAGCCCGTGGAATTTTCCGCTGCTGCTGTCCATGATCGACGCCATTCCCGCTCTGGCGGCCGGTTGCGCCGTCATCGTGAAGCCCAGCGAAGTCACGCCGCGCTTCGCCGCGCCGTTAATGGATACGATTGCCGGCATTCCGAAACTGGCCGCCGTGTTCCGCTTCGTCACGGGCGACGGGGCCACCGGGGCGGCGTTGATCGAGCAGGCCGATGCCATTGCGTTTACCGGCAGCGTGAAAACCGGGCGGATCGTGGCCGAAGCCTGTGCCCGGCGTTTCATCCCGGCCTTCCTCGAACTGGGGGGCAAAGACCCGTGCATCGTGCTGCCGTCGGCCGATCCGGCCACTGCCGCGAGCATCGTGCTGCGCGCGTCCGTGCAGGCCACCGGGCAGGCCTGCCAGTCCCTGGAGCGGATCTACGTGCACGACAATCTCTACGATGCCTTTGTCACCGCCCTGACTGACGGCGCGAAGGGGCTGACGCTGAATTATCCGGAACTGCACCAGGGGCACATCGGGCCGCTAATTTTTGCTCGGCAGGCCGACACCATCCAGGCGCACCTGGCAGATGCCCGTGCGAAGGGTGCCGAGGTCTTATGCGGCGGAGAGATCGAGGAGCACGGTGGTGGTCTGTGGGTGCGGCCGACAGTGGTGGTTAATGTCGACCACTCGATGCAGTTGATGCGCGACGAGACCTTCGGGCCGGTGATCCCGGTGATGCGCTATACGGATGTCGCCGACGCAATCCGGCTGGCCAACGATTCCGACTACGGCCTGTCGGCAGCCGTACTCGGTGACGCCGACGAAGCGGACCGGGTGGCCCGGCAGCTGAACGCCGGCGCGGTCAGCATCAATGACGGCGGGATGACTACGGAAGTGCACGATGCCGCGCACGATGCCTTCGGCTATTCGGGCATGGGTGTCAGTCGCATGGGCCCGTCGGGTCTCACGCGCTATTTGCGGCGCAAGGCGCTGCTGATTCGGCACGGGGAGGCCCGCGATATGGCATCACTGGACGAGCGGCTGGCGGTCTCAAGGTAGGAGCGGCTTTAGCCGCGATGCCTTTCAGAACATCGACGAGCTGTCAGGTGACTCGTCGTCGTCGGGATCGTGGCGGTTCGGGATGAAGTCGCCGGTGATCATCTGGTCATAGGACAGCCCTGGTCCCACCATTGGATACACGCCGGCCTCCTGGTCGATGATCACTTCCAGGAAGGCGGGGCCGTCGAAGTTGACGAATTCCTCGATCACGCGGGGCACGTCGGCCTTGCGGTCCAGGCGCACGGCATACTCGAAGCCGTCGGCCTGGGCGGCCTTCACGAAATCCTTGCGGTGCAGAGACTTGTCGGAACCCGACAGGCGGCCCTTGTAGAACAGTTTCTGCCACTGGCGCACCATGCCGTCGCCGAAGTTGTTCAGCACCACGATCTTGACCGGCAGGCCGTAGGTAGTCACGGTTTCCAGTTCACCGAGATTCATGCGGATGCTGGCATCACCGTCGATGTCTATGACCAGGCGGTCGGGGTGTGCGAACTGCGCGCCGATGGCTGCCGGCAGGCCGAAGCCCATCGTGCCCATGCTGCCGGAACTCAGCCACAGCCGCGGCTCGCGGAAATCCATGTACTGCGCAGCCCACATCTGGTGCTGGCCGACACCGGTGGAAATAATGGCATCACCCTTGGCGTGCCTGTTGATTTCCTCGACCACGTAGTTCGGCTGGATCAACTCGCTGTCACGGTCGTAATTCAGCGCATAGCGGCTTTTGTTCTCGGCCAGTTCGGCAAGCCACGCGCTGGTGTCGGTTCGCACTTTGCGCCGTTCGCCCCAGTTCGTCAGCATGTCCAGGTCGCGGCTGAGCAGGCCCACGTGATACCAGTCGGCGCTGCGCACCTTGCCCACTTCCGAGGCATCCACGTCCAGGTGCGCAATATTGCGGGCCCTGGGCGCGAAGTTGTCTGGGTCGGTGGCCACCCGGTCGTCGAAGCGGGCACCCACTGCAATCAGCAGGTCGCAGTCGTCGACAGCGTAGTTCGCATAAGCCATCCCGTGCATGCCAAGCATTTGCAGCGACAGCGGGCTGGTGGTGTCGATGGCGCCTATGCCCATCAGGGTCGTCACCACCGGGACCTGGAAGCGCTCGGCGAAGCGGCGCAGCGCCGGCGCAGCAGCACCGTTGATGACGCCGCCGCCCACGTACAGCAGTGGCCGCCGCGACTCAGCAAGCATCTGGAAGAATGCCCTGGCAGCACTGGCGCTGATCACATTGTCCGCAACGTCCTGCACGCGTTGCCGGTAACTCTTGACGGGTAGCAGTCCGGTGCCACGGAACTCGCCTATGGCGTTCTGAACATCCTTCGGAATATCGATCACTACGGGCCCGGGTCGTCCGGAGCGCGCTATTTCAAACGCGGTCCGAACCGTGGCTTCCAGGCGCGCCGGGTCGGTAATCAGGAACACGTGCTTGGCGACAGAGCCCATGATTGCGGATACCGGCGCCTCCTGGAATGCGTCGGTGCCGATCACGTGGGTGGGCACCTGGCCGCAGATCACCACGATGGGCACGGAGTCGGCCAGGCAGTCGCGAACCGGGGTTACGGTATTGGTCGCCCCGGGGCCCGAGGTCACCATGCATACACCCACCTTTCCGGTGGCGCGGGCGTAGCCTGCGGCCATGAAGCCAGCGCCCTGTTCGTTCGCGGGCACAATCAGCGGCATCGGCACCTGGTCGGAGGCATCCCGCAGCGCCTCGTTGTGCCGGAACACGGCATCGTAGGTGGGCAGGATGGCCCCGCCGCTGTAGCCGAAAATCGTGTCCACGCCCTCGTCGGCAAGCACCTGCACCACCATTTCGGCGCCGGTCATGCGTTTTCCTGCCAGCGGATGGGGCGCGGCAGCGAGGGCTTCGGTTGCGGTAGTCATGGTTGCGGGGCGGCAACGTTGCCGCGTGGACATTTCACCGGGGCATATCTGTCTTCGAGTTTCGAACAATAACCTGTCCATTGCAATAGCAAGCGTTGTGAGCGAGCATTGGCGATTCACTGATTGTTAAAGAATTTTTGCCCCCGAAGGTCGCCTGCGATGCGCCACATAATTTCCATCTTGATGCAGAACGAGGCCGGCGCCCTGGCCCGCGTGGCGTCCATGTTCTCGACTCGCGGTTACAACATCGAATCGCTGAGTGTGGCCCCGACGGAGTCGCCGGAGGTCTCGCGACTGACACTGGTGACCATCGGCTCGGACCAGGTCATCAGCCAGATCAACAAGCAGCTGCTGAAAATGGTGGACGTCGTGAATATGGCCGACATGACCCTGGGTGACCATATCGAGCGGGAACTGGCCCTGGTGAAGCTTCGGCTGGAGCCGGACCAGGTGGCGGAGATGCGCAAGCTATGCGAGCAGCAGGGCGGGCGCATGCTCGACGATTCGGCCGACAACTTTACGATGGAGCTCACCGGCGCCGCCAATCTCGTGGACGATTTCATCGATCGCCTGGTAGGCCGCGCTGAGATCCTCGCAGTGGTGCGCAGCGGCCCGCTGGCCATCTCCCGCGGCCAGCAGGTACTGAGCAGCGCCATCGGCTGAGCCCTTTCCTATGAATACCAACGCCGACGAACGGGCGGCCGCCGCGCTGACCGGCGCACGGCGCCTGGTCGTGAAAATTGGGTCTTCATTGCTGGTAGACGCCGAGACTGGCCAGCTGAACCGCGCCTGGCTCGTCGCGCTGGCGGAAGAGTTTGTCCGCTTGCGGGATCGTGGCCAGCAGCTGCTGGTGGTGTCATCCGGGGCCATCGCGCTTGGTCGCCGCTACCTGGGCATGAAGCTCGAGCAGCGCCGGCTGGAAGAATTGCAGGCTGCGGCGGCCGCAGGCCAGGTGCTGTTGGCCCACGCCTACCAGGACATACTCGGTGAGCGCGGGCTGCGCGTGGCGCAGGTGCTGCTGACCCTGGACGACACCGAGAACCGCCGCCGCTATCTGAACGCCCGCAGCACGCTCGAACAACTGCTGAAGCTGGGCGTCGTACCTGTCGTGAATGAGAACGATACCGTGGCAACCCAGGAAATTCGCTATGGCGACAACGACCGGCTGGCGGCCCGAGTGGCCGAGATGGTTAGTGCCGATTGCCTGGTGCTGTTGTCTGATGTCGACGGGCTCTACGACGCAGACCCGGCCAGCTATGCAGACGCCCGGCTCATCCCGTCGGTGACGGAAATCACTGCCGCGCTGGATGCAGCGGCGGGCACGTCGAGCACCGAATTCGGGACCGGTGGCATGGCCACCAAGCTGGTGGCAGCGCGGATTTGCGTCGGCGCCGGCTGTGCCACCATCATTGCCAATGGCCACGCGATGCAGCCGCTGGAAAAAATTGAACACGGCGGCCCGTGCACCTGGTTCGCGCCTCGCGGCACCCCGCTGGCGGCTCGGAAACAGTGGATAGCCGGTTCCCTCGTGCCGCGCGGCGTGCTGGTCATCGACTCAGGTGCCGAGCAGGCCTTGAGATCCGGGCGGAGTCTCTTGCCCGTTGGCCTGACCGCGGTGGAGGGTGACTTTCAGCGCGGCGACGCGGTGACCGTGCGCAATCACGACGGGCGCGAGATCGCCCGGGGGCTTGCCGCCTACGCCTGCGACGAGGTGCAGAAGCTGTGCGGGCGGCGCAGTGAAGAAATAGAAACCTTGCTGGGCTATCGTGGTCGAAATGAAATTGTGCACCGCGACAACCTGGTATTGCTGGACTGACCAAGAATGAGCGCGAGAACTGACGACGCGATTGAAGACATCGCCGGCCTGATGAAAGGGCTCGGGCACGCGGCCCGTGAAGCGGCGCGAGCGCTGGCGCGCGCGGGTGCGGCGCAGAAGAGTCAGGCCCTGCAGGCGGGTGCGGCGGCGCTGCGCGATCGGCAGGCGTCGATACTCGAAGCGAATGCGCAGGACATGGCGGCCGCACGGCAGAAGGGCTTGTCGGGCCCGATGCTCGACCGGTTATTGCTCAACACCGAACGTGTCGAGGCCATGGCGCTTGGGCTCGAAGCAATTGACGCGCTGGCGGATCCGATCGGCGAGGTCATCGGCGACTGGACGCGCCCTAACGGTTTGCGTATTCAGCGCGTGCGCGTGCCGCTGGGTGTCATCGGCATTATTTATGAGAGCCGCCCCAACGTGACGGCAGATGCCGGCGCCCTGTGCCTGAAATCCGGCAACGCGGTGATTTTGCGCGGCGGCTCCGAGAGTTTTCACTCGAGTACTGCGATTCACGAATGCCTGACCACCGGTCTGAACAGTGCGGGCCTGCCCGCCACCGCCGTGCAGATGGTGCCCACGCGCAGTCGCGACGCGGTGGGGATGCTGCTGGGCGGACTCGATGATTGCGTGGATGTCATTGTGCCCCGCGGCGGCAAGAATCTGATTGCCCGCGTGCAGGCTGATGCGCGTGTGCCTGTGATCGGCCACCTGGAAGGTCTGTGCCATGTGTACGTGCACGCATCGGCCACGCTGGACATGGCGCGCGACATTACGCTGAATGCCAAGATGCGACGCACGGGAATTTGCGGGGCGGCAGAAACCCTGTTGATCGACCGCGGTGCGCTGGCTACGCACTGGCAGGGCATCGCTGATGCGCTGATCGATGCGGGCTGCGAGTTGCGCGGCGACGCGGAAATTTGCGCCGTCGACAAGCGCGTGCAACCCGCGACAGAAGCAGACTGGATGACCGAGTATCTCGATGCGATCCTGGCAGTGCGCGTGGTAGACGGTGTGGACGAGGCCATCGCGCACATCGAGGGGCACGGATCGGGCCACACCGAGTGCATCATTGCGGAAGATGCCGCGGCCGCAGCTCGCTTTCTGCACGATCTCGACAGCGCCATCCTGTTGCACAACGCATCTACGCAGTTTGCGGATGGCGGTGAGTTCGGCATGGGGGCGGAAATCGGCATCGCGACCGGGCGGATACACGCGCGTGGGCCCGTTGGCGCAGAGCAGCTGACCAGCTACAAGTATGTGGTGACCGGGTCGGGTCAGACGCGGCCCTGACTCAGCACACTGCCGCAAGGCTGGCGGCTGCGCGCCGGCGCGCGGCGGGTAGTCTTCCGGGCTAAACCTCCCTCGGACATCCATGTCCTCGCTCGGATCGGCCCTCCGTCGCTCCCGCCATCCATGGCTCCGCTCCTCGGGGACGACGCCCGGAAGACTACCCGCCACACCCCGGCGCTTGGCTGACGAAGG
>CAZTIB010000239.1:0-9552 GCA_964613615.1 uncultured Chromatiaceae bacterium | reverse complement strand
TGACCAGCTCAAACCGCTGTTTGCCCTCTGCCGCAAGACCACGGAAGCCGCCTACAAGGTCACCGACGCGGACTTCGAAGCCGCTTATGCCGCCGGCTGGGACGACGACGCGATCGAGGATGCGGTCCTGGTGACCTGCCTGTTCAATTTCATGAATCGGCTGGTCTCCACCACGGGCATCGAAGCGGACGAGGCCTACCTGCTCGGCGCCGGCCCCCGCATCCGCGACGACGGCTACGCCCATTCGCTGGAAGCCAGCATCGCCAGCGACTGAAGCGCGCCTGGTTAGCGGGGCAGGAGACGCGGGCGTCGGGCTAACAGACGCGCGGTGAACCGCGCTAGATCGCGTCGCGCAACTGGTTGAACGCGCGCCGCCCCTCGTCCGCGGCGGGTCCCCAGTGCTGCAGCCCGTCCAGTTCCGAGTGGCCGAAGGCAATGCGGCCGTAGTTCTTGCGAATCACATCCCTCGGCGCATTGCCCGTCGCGCCGCCGTAGAAGCCCGGGAACGGCACCGAGTACGCGTGGCCCCAGCGATTCAGGATGATCCCGGCGACGTCCCTGCCCGGGTCGAAGCCCGCCGACCCGAACAGCTTCTGCATCTGCGCGAGAATCTTTTCTTCGTAAACCGGGTACGGCGTAGACAGCAGTTCCGCGCGCCCCACGCGGCACTGCGCCGCCACCGGCAGGCCGGGATAGTAGAACGGCGTGTAAAAAGACAGCACCGTGGGCTGTGTCGGATCCAGCGGCGGCTGGTAGTCGCCTACCTGCATCGGGTTGCGGATATTGCAGGTGTAGCCGAAGTCGCCTTCACCCTTGTTCCAGATAGCCGCAGTAATACCCAGCTTGTAGAGAAACTGCCAGTTCGTCAGCGCGACATTCGCCACCAGGAACGGCGCGTGCTGAAACTGCTCGTAGGCTTGCCGATAGTCATCGGGCAGATCCCGGACCACGTAGCGGTTCATCCAGCCACCAGTGGCCATGACCACGGCCTTGGCCCGGATGCCGCGCAACTCGCCGTCACGCATATACACCAGGCTCACGCTGCCCGCTGAATCGGGATCACCTTCGTGGGCGACACTGAGCGCTGTTGAACTCAGGCGGATGCGCAACGGCTGCCCGGCCTGGTCCAGGGCGTCGAAGTTGATCCGCCCGGTGATAATGTCGTCGAAGTCGGGGCGCCCCGCGATGGCTGCCGGGATCAGGCGCTTCAGGAAATAGCGCACGAAGCCCGAGTTGCCGCCGGGAAACGAAAACCGTTTCAGTCCCGCGGGTGGCACGTCTGCGAGGCCGGGCATCGGCAGCTGGTAGGCGGCGTAGGCCGACACCGCATCACTGCCGAGGCCGGCGGCCGAGGCCAGGAAGAGGTCCGCGTGCGCCGCCGCGTCCGGACCCAGCTGCAGTTCGGTCTCGAGGAACGCCCTGTAGGACATCGTATCGAGGGCGCGCATCGCGTCGGCGTTCGACGCAAATTGCCTGGTAGCGCCGGTCTCATACCACTGCACCAGCATCTTGCGAGTGGCCGCCGACAGCGGCGTGTTGGCCAGGCGCTGCCGCCACATGTCGACCGCCCAACTGCCCCGCGCCGAATCGCCGTCGTCAAAGTAATGCCCGACGCTGGTGTTTGCCTGCAAACCCCGCACCAGGTAGCCGTAGTTGTCGGCGCAAAAGCGCAGCGGTTCCGCATCCGCCGGCCAGTCCTGCAGCCTGAAGTCCCGCGGCACATCGAGTTCGGCGTAGTAGCGCGCGTCGCCTGCTGCCCGCTCCGGGTTGTCCACCACCGCGGCCGGGACGAAGAACCCGTTCGCACCCTGCGGGCCGATCAGGCGGGTGCCGTTCACGTTGAACTCGTTTTCCTTCGCTTCGCCACCGAAGATCGGGTGGTTATCCAGCATCAGGCAGGTCTGGCCCGGCTTGCGGGTCTTGGCGAACTCCAGCGCAGCGCCGAGACCAGCCATGCCGCCGCCGACGATGACGAGATCGTATTCTTCCACCTCGCTGAATTGCCGGAGGCTGGTCGGGAACTCGCCGTCGCGCAACCGGTGCGCTGCCGCGACGACGTCCGGGGTATTGCCGTGGGACAGCCGGTAATCCCCCACCCCGCCAAAACCGTACCAGTCAGGATCCAGTGACGGCCGCGGGGCCTGGACCTGCGGCTGGCCGAAGCCCGGCGCAGGCGTGCCCAGCAGCGCGCCGCCGGCACCCATCGCGGCACCGTTCAGGAAATCGCGCCGGGTAATCCCGCGATTAAAACCGGCCGGTGTTTTTCTGTTACCCATTAGCTGTCGGTATCCGCCGTGCCATGAGTTTCTGCAACAGGCGCGGGCTGCGGGTAGTCAGATAGAATTCTTCACCGAAGGTCACGAGCGGATACTACCCGCCCGCGCGCTCACTGGTCTGCCCCGACCGTTCCTGCACCAGGTAAATGGGTTGATAATGGCCGCGTTGACCCCTCTATGACGGCCCCGCCCATGAAAGACGACCTGAACCCGCCGGTGCCGCGACGCGAATTCATGCTCGGCTCCGGCGCCGCGCTGCTGGCCGCCGCGCTGCCGGCCACCTACCAGCGGCTGGCCAGCGCTGGCGAATCCAGATCCAGCGATGTTGCGGTGCCGGTTCGCACGATTACGGCCGGCGTGACGGTAGATCCGGCCAACCCGGAGGCGGCGGTGAAACGCGCCGATGCCTTTCTCGGCGCCGCACGGCGGCGACTGGAGGCCGCGGGACTCACGGTACAGACCACGCGAATCGTGACCCAGCCACAGGCCGACTATGCACGCGACATGCCGGTGGCGGCATTTGGCGAACTCTTGCAGGTCCTGCAGGCTGCTGCGCAACCGCATTCCCTGGCCATCGGACCCCGCTGGATCGACGACGACGCCGAGTTGACCATCGCGCCGGCGGTGATGGCGGCGACCCTGGGCATCAGTTCGACGATAGTCATCGGCAGCGCCGCGACGGACATACAGCGCCCGGCCGTAGACGCGGCCGCCAGGGTCATTCGGCGGATTGCGGACACCGATGCGGCGGCCAATTTCAATTTTGCTGCCATCGCCAATGTAGCGCCCGGCATCCCGTTTTTTCCCGCGGGCTATCACGACGGCGGCGGCGACCGTTTCGCCGTCGGGCTGGAAGCCGCCGGACTCTTCTTGTCCGTTTGCCGGGAACGGCAGGACCCGGTGGCCGCGGGGCCGGCACTGGCTGCTGCCTATGCGCAAGTGCTCCGGCGCGTCGCCGCCTTGTGCGCAGACATCGAACGCGACACGGGCTGGAAATTCGGCGGCATCGATCCCACGCCGGCCCAGTGGGGCACCAACAGCATCGGCGCGGCCGTGGAGGCTCTCACCGGCGCGCCGTTCGGGGCACCGGGGACCCTCGCCGCGTGCCGGACGCTGACCGGCGTGGTCCGCTCGGTACCGGTGCGCCAGACCGGCTACCGGGGCCTGTTTCTGCCGCCGATGGAAGACGCCACGCTGGCGCGTCGCGCCTACGACTATTTCAGCCTGGACGCGCTGCTTGCCTATTCGTCCGTGTGCGGCACGGGCCTCGACACCGTGGCGCTGCCGGGCGATGCGAGCATCCCGGATCTGCGGCGCATCCTCCTGGACGTGGCCAGCCTGGCGGTGAAGCTCGACAAGCCGCTGACCGCCCGACTGTTTCCGGTGCCCGGCCGCAGTGCCGGCGAGTCCACCGGACCGGTTGGCGACCTGTTCCCGATGAAAATCCTGCGAATTCGTTAATCCACCAGGGCGATACAAGACTATGAGATTCGGCATTCGATTCATCGAGTACGTGGGTGACAGTCACGAGCTCATTCGCCTGGCCGTGCTGGCCGAGGCCGCGGGCTTTGACTCCGTCTGGTTCCCCCACGACCCGTTCATGCGCAACACCTGGGTGCTCACCACTGGCACCGCGATGGCCACGTCCCGCATCGACATCGGCTCGGTCGGCACGAACCCCTACACCACGGATCCCAGCGAAATTGCCACCTACGCAGCGACGCTGGATGAACTATCTAAAGGCCGCTTCATCCTTGGCCTGGGTTTGCACACGGAAAAGATGATGGAGTGGACGGGCCGGGACGCCGGGGATTACCAGCTGCGGACCCGGGAAGCCACGGACATTATCCGCCGCCTGCTGCGTGGGGAAGTGGTGGACTATAAAGGCGAGGCCTTCCAGTGGTCAGAACAGTGCTATTTGCGCTTCAAACCCTGGCGCGCAGACCTGCCCATCTACACCTCCGCCTTTGGCGAGGACTACCTGGCCATGAGCGGTGCCATCGGCGATGGCAGCCTGCCGATGATCACGCCCCCCGAATCCGCCAGCTACATGGTGCCGGCCATCCGGCGCGGCCTGGAGCAGAATCCCGCCGCCGCGGATTTCGTGATTTCCGGTTGCGGCTGGCTGTCTCTGTCGGAGACCCGGCAGGCCGCGGCGGACAATATGCGCAAGATGGTGGCCTACTTCGGGCCCTACATGGAGGACCCGGCGCTGGCCACCGTGGGGCTGTCGCACGCGGACTTCCGCCCGGTCGCACAGCTCGTTGACGCGGGCCGTTACGACGAGGCCTATGCCGCGGTAACGGACGATATGCTGCGGCTGGGCATCGTGGGCACGCCGGCAGACGTCATCCGCCAGATCGAAGCGCTGGCGGAGCTCGGCATCAACGAGGTGAACCTGGGCGGCCCGCTGGGCCCGGACCCGGAAGCGGCAATTCGCCTGATGGGGGAACGGGTGATCCCCCACTTCCGTAAGTAAATGTCGCTGCCCCGCTGTCTCGGCAGGGAGCCAGCGTTGAACTAGAATAGGCGCCCATGATTCACCTGATTGCCAAACGGTTGACGAAATGGGGCGTGCGTTTCGTCTCGCTGTTCGTATCGCCGGAGCGCAGCCACGATCTGGAACGGTGGCGGCGCGGTCGCGAGGATGCGTGGAAGTACCGCCGCTGCGATTACGTGTTCGTGTCTTACGGTAAGAGCGGGCGGACCTGGGTGCGGGTGATGATTTCCCGCTACTTTCAGCAGGCCTACCGGTTGCCGGAAGGCATCATCATGGGCTTCGACAACTTCCACAAGCTTGAGAAGGCCATTCCCAGGATATTTTTCACCCACGACAATTACCTGCGCCGCTTTCTCGGTCATCCTGACACGCTGGAAGATTTCTACGGCCGCAAGACCGTGCTGCTGGTGCGCAGCCCCCAGGACGTAGCGGTATCCCAGTTTTTCCAGTGGAAGTTCCGGATGCGGCCGTACAAGAAAGCCTTGAACGCCTATCCCGAACATGGTCAGGAAGTCTCGATCTACGACTTTGTGATGAAAGAGGAACAGGGCATGCGCCGGATTATCAGCGCCCTGAACCGGTGGACCGAGGAACTTGCCAAGATCGAGCAGCTGCTGATCGTTCGTTATGAGGATCTGCGCAGCCACCCGGAACGGGAGCTGGTACGCCTGATGGCGTTTCTGGGCGCATCGGTGGACCCCGCGATCATTGCCGAGGCCGTTGAGTTCGCGTCCGTGGAGAACCTGCGCAAGATGGAAGCCGACAACCATTTCTGGCGCAGCGGCAGCAGAATCCAGCCCCGCGATGCCAGTAATCCCGATTCCTACAAGGTCCGCAAAGCCAAGGTCGGTGGCTATCGCGATTATTTCGACGACGAGCAGATTGCCGCCATCGATGCGATGGTCGACAGGGACCTGCTGCCGGGCTTCGGGTATACATCGGCGGAGTCACCCGCCCCGGAAACCGTTGCCGCAGGGACATCCGCATGACCCGGCCCAAGATCTTTATCCAGACCAACGACCGCCAGTGGCTCGGCGCGTTGGTTTCCGCCTATTCATTGAAGCGCCAATCGGCGAATCCGGACGCCTTTGACGTCGAGATCATGCACGTGCGCGACTTCCCGTTCCTGGCCGAGAAAGAGGGCCAGGCTTTCCTGCGCGGCGGTGTGTCGCGGGTGTGGCGAATGGATGACCTGCAATCCTTTACCCCGTTGCGCTTCATGCCCCCGAAACTCATGGATTTCCGGGGCCGCGCGGTGGTCATTGACCCGGACGTATTCGCGGTGGGCGACATCAACGAACTGCTGAATCGCGATATGCAGGGCGCCTCCGTGATGGGCCGCCGCCGCTCCCACAAGGCGGAGAAAGCCGCACAGATTGCCACCAGTGTCATGCTGCTGGACTGCGAGAAACTCAAGCACTGGCACACCGAACAGGAATTCGCTGAACTATTCCGGTTTGAACGCGATTACAAGGACTGGATCGTTCTCGAACACGAAGACCGGCAGAATATCGGCGTGCTGGAAGACGAGTGGAACGACTTTGACCGCCTGACCGCCGGCACCAGGCTGTTGCACAACACCAAGCGAAAGACCCAGCCATGGAAGACCGGGCTCCCGGTCGACTACACGCCGGCCGACAAGCTGAAGAAATACCCGGTGCTGCACAAGTTGAACCAGTGGCGGGCAGGCCTGCTGGGTGAATATGCCCTGCTGGGCAAGTACCAGCCCCATCCCGACCGGCGGCAGGAACAGTATTTCTTCGACCTGCTGAAAGAATGCCTGGAAAGCGGCGTGATCAGTGAATCCGTGGTGCGCGACGAAATGGCCAGGAATCACGTCCGCCACGATGCGCTGGAACTCGCGGCGCAGACATCAGTAGCAACCGCCTGAGGAGACCAGTGAGTTATATCGATTGGGAACAACTGGAAGCCATTTCCGTCGAGGAATTCGAAGCGACCAAGCCTTACCCGTTTGCGAACAAGCGGGGCTTGCTGACGGACGCCGGTTTCGAGCGCCTGCTGGCCAACATGCCGGATATGTCCATTTTCGACACCCGGTTCGGCGAGAACCGCTTGGCCGGCCAGCAACCCCATGACCGCTACTCCCTGGAATATAAGCCCGACACGCAGGTACCCCTGCCCTGGCAGGAATTTATCGCCGAACTGCGCAGCGACCGGTACCGGGACAATATTGCGCGCCTGCTGCGCGCGCCCAAGATCGAATTCCGCTTCCACTGGCACTACACGCCTAACGGCTGCTCGGTATCACCCCACACCGATTCGGCGCGGGAACATGGCTCGCACCTGTTCTACTTCAACGGGGAACAGGAATGGGATCCCGACTGGGGCGGCGAGACGCTGGCCCTCGACGACGGGGGTAGACTGGACTACAAGTCTGCGCCAGAACTATCTGAATTTAAAGGTGAAATTAAATTCAAGAGTATCGGGAACTACAGCGCGATCATGAAGCGCACGGATCACGCCTGGCACGCGGTGCGACCGATCCACTGCCCGGAAGACCGCCTGCGGCGAATCTTCATCGTCGTGGTTAATCCGGACAGCCTGTTCTGGAGACTGCGCGATCGCGTGATCGGGAAAAAGAAACAGGCGTTTTGACCACCGGCCTTTGTTGAGCCTGAGGGTCTGAAAGCCCTGCGCCGCCCTTTCAGCCAGCCACCTTCGGCAGCGACCAGCACGGACCCTGCGCCACGCCACCGCACACCACTGCCCCGTCAACCGTGGTTCAGCGTCTTGATCGGCTGCACCGCCGCGGCCTGGATCGCCGGATAGGCACCGGCCAGCACGCCCACCGCCAGCGCTGCCAACAGGCCCGCCAAGCCGGCGGTGAAGCCAATGGCCACCGGCCAACCGAGCTGCCAACCCACGAGTTGGGCGATCACCGCCCCGACGACCAGCCCGACGACACCACCCAGCAGGGCCACCAGGCCGGATTCGGTCACGAACTGCTCGATGATGTCGCGGCGGCGAGCGCCGAAGGCCATGCGCAGGCCGATCTCCGGGCGCCGGCGCAGCACGGTCATCAACATCGTGTTCATGATGCCGATGCCGCCCACGACGAGCATGACCACCGTGGTTCCCATCAGCAGAAATCCGACCACCGTCTGCAGGTGATATTTCTGTCGCAGCATCTCGACAGGCACTACGTACTCGAAAGTGGTGCCCTCGGCGCCGAACTCCAGGATTCTCTGCACCGCACCGCTGGCGCGAATCATGTCGGCCTCATCATCGAAGCGCAGGATCAGTTCGTCCAGGGACACCCGCGATGACGCGAGACCGTTGGCTGCCAGCGGCACGTAGGCGACCTGGTCCAGTTCCGGCAACTCCAGCGCGCCCAGATCGATGTCCGGACGCTCGAGCGGCGCCAGCCACCCCACCACGGTGAAGATGCGCTCGCCCAGGCGAATCTGCTGGCCCACTGCGCCACCGCGGGGAAAAAGCTGACGCCCCAGTTCCCAGCCAAGCACACACACACGGGAATCATTTTCCTGGTCGTACCAGCTCAGGAAGCGACCGTCGTACACATCCAGGCGCTGCGCGGCCTGGTAGTCGCGGGCCGTTTCGACAATGCGCACACCGGTTACCCGGGCACTGCTGGACTGCGCGGAAGTCTGGGCGCTGGCCACCGGCACCACCTGGTTCAGATCAGGGCCGAGTATTCGCCGCACCGCGCTGACGCGTTCCATCGGCAGCGCCGCACCACTGCTACGCACGACCAGCGTGCCGCCACCCATCAGGCCGATGGCCTCGTTGAACTCCCGCCGGGCACCCTCGCCGATCGCAACCACTGTCACCAGACCACTGACACCGGCCACCACACCCAGGATGGCCAGCACCGCCTGGACCCGGTGGTGGCGCCAGACCTGCAAGGCCGACCGCAAGCGGGCGCGCCAGCGATTCATGCGGCCAGGTCCTCCAGGCGACCACCGCGCAACCGGTAACACCGATCGGCAACCTGGGCGACTTCGGGATCGTGGGTCACGAGCAGAATCGTGATTCCGTCCCGGTGCAGATCGTTTAGAAGCTCGACCAGCTGGCGGGTGTTGTCCTCGTCGAGATTGCCGGTGGGCTCGTCGGCCAGAATGAGCCGGGGCCGGGCGAACAGGGCCCGGGCCACCGCGGCCCGCTGCCTCTCGCCGCCCGACAGCTCTGATGGCCGGTGATCCAGGCGGTGGCCGAGACCCACGCGCTGCAGCAACTCGGTCGCGCGGGCGCGATGCTGGTCGATGTCGGCCGGCGGACCATACTCCGCGGGCAGCGCCACGTTGTCGACCAGATCGAGGTAGTCGATGAAGTGGGCAGACTGAAAGACGAAGCCGATACTGCGATTGCGAACCTCGGCCAGCATGTCCGGCCCCAGTTGCGACACTTCGCGGTCGTCCAGCCAATACTCGCCGCCATCCGGCGCATCGAGGCAACCAAGCAACTGCAACAGGGTGGATTTGCCGGCGCCGGAATTGCCCATGATGGCGACGAATTCGCCGTGCTGGATCTCCAGGTCCAGGCCTTCCAGCACCCGGACTTCGCGCTCAGCCTGCCGATAGGCTTTGCGCAGGCCCGCGGCGCGGATCATTCCCGGTTGCGGGCCAGAGCCACGGCCGGATCGGTGAGCATGACCCGGTCGCCCGCCTCCAGGCCCGCCTCGACGATGACCTGTTTGCCGTCGCTCGGACCGATGTCCACCGCTTGTCGCACGGCGCGGCCGCGCGACCAGACGTAGCAGACCGGTTCGCCCTGGTCGAAGAACACCGCCTCCAC
>CAZTIB010000238.1:0-29156 GCA_964613615.1 uncultured Chromatiaceae bacterium | reverse complement strand
AAAGTTTTGGCTTGTTTCGCAGCCTCGGTGCGCAGCGTCGGCAGGTGTTCGCCCTGGTGCTGGCCGAGATCCTGGTGCTGAGCGCGGTGGGTGTCGCCCTGGGCCTGTTGAGCGGCATCGTGCTCGGTGCCGGCCTGGTTGGCCTGGTACTGCGGACCATCGGCGACCTGTACTTGGCTTCGTCGGTGGACTACTACGGCGTGTCGTGGCCGTTGCTGGCGAAGGCCACCGCGATAGGTTTCGGCGCCAGCTTTGTGGCGGCGGCCTTGCCGGCGCTGGAAGCGGCCCGGGCCCGGCCCCGCACCGCTATGAGCCGCTCGGCCCTGGAGCGCCGCCGCCGCCGCCAGCTGTTGCCCAGGCTGTTGGCTGCCATCGCACTGGCGATTCTGGCGGCAGTCGTCCTGGCGGGCACCCGGCAACTGGAGCCGGCCTTCGCCGGCATCTTCGTGGCGCTTGCCGCGGCCGCGCTGGCCGCGCCGGTGTTGGTCTATGGCGTCATGCACTGGCTGGCCGGTGCGGTTCGCTGGTTGCCGCTGTCTTACGCCGCGCGTTCCGTCGCAGCCAACCTGAGCCGCACCGGTCCGGCTGTTGCGGCCCTGATGCTTGCTGTTGCCACCTTCAGCGGCGTCGGCCTGATGATCGGCAGTTTTCGCGTCAGCGTCAGCGAATGGCTTGCGTACAGCCTGGATGCAGACGTGCTGGTGCGGCCCGATGATCCTGTAGTCCTCGCTACCGGTGGCGGCGAAGCGGCTCTTCTGCAGGCGTTGCGCGCGTTGCCCGGCGTGGTGGATCTGAGCCTGAGCCGGCGGGTGAGCCTGCCTGATGAGACAGGGTTGGGCGGCTTGCTGGCCGTGGCGCCCGCACCGTCCGGACGCTGGCCCCAGGCGCCCGGCACACGCGATGTCATTGTGCAGCGCCTGGCCGCAGGCGACCGCGTGCTCGTGTCGGAGGCCTTTGCCCGCAAGCGTGAAGTGACGACCGGCGAATCCCTCGTGTTACTGACGGCAGCGGGCGAACGGGCCTTTGAGATCGACGGGATCTTTACCGACTACACCACCGACCTGGGCCTGGTAGCCATGGACCTGGAGCGTTACCGTCGCTACTTCGGCGACCGGCAGCTCGACAGCATTGGCCTGTTCGCCGCGCCCGGCCGCGCGGCGGAAGTGCTCGCGGGTGTCGAAGCCCTGGCCGCAGCCCGCGGCGACCTGAGCGTGACCACCAGTGCGTGGCTGCGGGAACTGAGTCTCGAAATCTTCGACCGCACCTTCACCATTACCCAGGTGCTGCGGCTGATCGCCGGCCTGGTCGCCATCATTGCAGTCGTCAACGCGCTGCAGGCCCAGCGCCTGGACAGCCGTCGCGAGCTGGCCACGCTGCGTGCGCTGGGCCTGTCTCCCGGGCAGCTGCTGCGGCTGGGTGAATTGCAGACCTTGCTGCTTGGCACGGCGGCGGGACTGCTCGCAGTGCCGGTGGGCGTGCTGCTGGCCTGGTTGCTGATCGTGGTCGTGAACCGGATTGCCTTCGGCTGGAGCATGGTGTTCGAAATCAACTGGGCCATGCTCGGCCAGGCGGTGGTGCTGGCGGCGCTTGCGGGTCTGGCCGCCGGCTGGTTGCCGAACCGGCGCGCGCTGCGGGATATGCCGGCCGTCGCGCTGCGGGAGGATTGATGGGCCGCACGCTGCTGGCCCTCTTGCTGGTGTTCGCGGCGCTGGGCGCGGCCGTGCTCTGGTTGCGCGACAGTGCGGATGAAGGGCCGTCGGCCGAAGGTGCAACCGTCGTGTCATTGCTCGGCGGCGGCGATACGGCAGGCTTTCGTCGCGCGGAACGACCGGGCGGGATCGAGTGGCCGCGCGATCATGGTTCGCATGACGCCTATCGGACCGAGTGGTGGTACTTCACCGGCAACCTGGCCACGGCTGCGGGTCGCGAGTTCGGTTTTCAGCTCACTATTTTTCGCTTCGCCCTGGCGCCGCCGAGCGCGCGCGAATCCGGCTGGGCGGCCAACCAGGTGTACATGGCGCACTTTGCCGTCACCGACAAAGCCGCTGGCGATCACCGGGTCACCGAGCGCTTCGCGCGCGGTGCGGCCGGGTTGGCCGGGGTCGCCGGACCGCCCTTCAGGGCCTGGCTGGACGACTGGTCTGCGGCCAGCAAGTCGACTGAATTTTTGCCGTTGCAGCTGTCGGCCCGTGACGCGGCCACCGGCATCGCACTGTCACTGTCGTTGGAGCCCGGCAAGCCGCCGGTGCTGCAAGGCGACGGGGGTCTGAGCGCGAAGGGCGCGGCGCCGGGCAACGCCTCCTGGTATTACAGCTACACGCGCCTGCCCGCCGCGGGCGTCATTGAAATAGACGGAACGCGATTCGACGTTGCTGGCCTGGCCTGGCTGGACCGCGAGTGGAGCACCAGCAGCCTGGATGCCGATGTTGTCGGCTGGAACTGGTTTGCGCTGCAGCTGGAAGACGGTCAGGACCTGATGCTGTATTCGCTGCGTCGGCGTGATGGCAGCACTGCGGCGCAGTCGGCGGGCAGTATCGTGGCAATGGACGGTAGCCGCGAGGCCCTGAACGCAGGCGAGTTCCGCCTGACACCCACGGGCAGGTGGCGCAGCCCCGCGACCGGGGTCACCTGGCCCACCGAGTGGCGCGTCAGCGTGCCAGGTCATCAGCTCGACCTCGAAGTGCGGGCTGCCCCGATCGACCAGGAGCAGGATCTGTCAGTGCGTTACTGGGAAGGCGCCGTCGATGTGTATGTGCCCGGAGGCGGCACGCGCCTGGGCAGGGGCTATATGGAACTCACCGGTTACCGGCTGCCGCCGGCAAACAAACCCTGATAGACAGTTGCACCGCGGTTTTCCTGCATCAGCAGCTGCAGGTAGTCGTTGCCGCTCATCGGCGAACCAAACAGTAGCCCCTGCGCATAGTCGCAGCCCATGCGCCGCAGAAAGTCCAGTTGCTCGCCTGATTCCACACCCTCGGCCACCACATGCATGTTCAGGTTGTGAGCCATTTCGATAATCGTGGCGACGATGGTGGCGTCGTCCGGGTCACTTACCAGGTTAGTGACGAACGAGCGATCGATCTTCAGTGTGCCGATGGGGAACTGTTGCAGTGCACTCAGCGACGAATAGCCGGTGCCGAAATCGTCAATAGCCATGTGCAGGCCAATCTGGCGGAGTTCCCGCAGCAGCCGCACGGTGCGCTCCGGGTTTTCCATCAGGGTCGACTCGGTCACTTCCAGTTCCAGGGAATCCGGGCTGATGCCGTTGCGCCGGAAAATGCGATTGGTTCGCCGCACAAAGTTCGGCTGGCCCAGTTGCTTGAGGGACAGGTTGACTGAGATCGGACCGGGCACTCGCGTCTGTGCGCGCCATTCGGCGAGATCGGCGCAGACGCGATTCAGCACCCATTCGCCAATCTCCAGTATCAGCCCGGTTTCTTCCGCCAGCGGGATGAATTCTGACGGTAGTACGAGACCGTGCTCGGAGAGTTCCCAACGCACCAGGGCTTCGGCGCCGGCCAGCTGGCCGGTGGTCAGCTCGATCTTCGGCTGGTAGTTCACCAGCAACTCGTCCAGCTCGTAGGAGCGGCGGAGCTTGCTCTTGATCATCAACCGTTCCACGGCCGCGGCGTTCATGTCCGGGTCGTAAAACTCCAGCCGATTGCCGCCGGCGCGCTTGGCGTGATACAGCGCGGCGTCGGCATTGCGGATCAGGTCTGGCACGTTGTCGGCATCGGCCGGGAAACTGGCGATACCCATGCTCGAGGTGATATAGATTTCGTGGCCCTGCACGATTAGCACCTCAGCAATTTCCTTCAGCACCCGTCGCCCCACGGATTGCAGCCACGCGCGCTCGCCGGCGACTGGTTCGTCGATCTCCAGCACCACGCCGAACTCGTCACCGGCAAGCCGGCCGATGAAGCCCCCATCGGGTAGCAACTTGATTACCCGCTGAGTCAGGGTCTCAAGACTGGAATCACCGGCGCTGTGGCCGAAGGTGTCGTTGATGTCCTTGAACCGATCTACGTCCAGGTACAACAGCGCGAGCCGGCGGCCGGTTCGGCGGCTGCGGCCAATGGCTCGCTGCAGCAGGTGCTGAAACTGCGGGCGGTTTGGCACTTTGGTCAGCGAATCCGTGCGCGCAAGGTAGCGGATGCGCCGTTCCGCGGCCTTGCGTTCGGAGATATCACGGGCCGAGACCACGAAACCGGACAGGTGTTCCGCGGTGCCGGGCAGGGCGGAGGAACTCAGTGACACGGGCACCGTCCCACCGGACTTGGTGAGCAGCGTAGTCTCCCGGTCGCGACGCGAGCCGGCGCTGAGCTTGAAAGACTCGCGGTTGCCGGGCGGCAGCAGTTCCTGCACCTGGCGGCCGGTCAGCTCCTCTGCCCGATACTCCAGCAGCATCTCCGCGGCTGCATTAACGCGCAGAATTTTTTCATCCGTAGACGTCAGGATGATCGCGTCAGCCATGTTGCCGATCATCTGGTCCAGGTAGTCGCGCGATACGGTGGTCTCCCGGAGCTTATCGCGCATTTCTTCAAAGGCGCGGGCCAGCTGGCCGAGTTCATCGCTGCGGTCCGTGGGCAACCGGGCGTTGAAGTCGCCGTTGGCCAGCCGTTCTGCGCCTGCTACCAGGCTGCCGATGGTGCGCGACTGCCGCCACGCGAGCGCCCCGGCGAGCACCCCGACGATGAGCAGGGCGATGGCGCCGAAACCGAGGAGCTTCCTGGCGCCGGTGCGGCTCGCCTCTTCGCCGATCGTGGTCACCTGCTGGCCCAGCTGGGCATTGGTGGCAGTTAACCCGCCCGCGTCGAAAACCTGCACCAGCGTGCCTACCGGGGCGTCGGAATACACCAATGGTGTCGTTACGGTTAAACGCTCCCCGCCGCGCTCTGGTCCGCCGCCGCCAATGCCCGCGTCGAGGCCGAGGTCGCCAGCGTGTTGCAGCAGGACTCCGTCGGCGTCACGCACCAGGATCAGTCCGGCCCCGCTTGCCCTGATGGCCTCGTTCAGAAGTGCGATGAGCTGGTCTTGGTTGCCCGACGCTACGGCTGGCGCCAGGGTCACGGCGAGGCTTTCGATCGCGTCAGGAGAGCGCTCGTCCACACTGTCGGTCAGAGCGGCACGGTTGGTATCTACGGCCGCGACCGCGATTTCGGACATCGCATCCCGGTACACGAGATACAGAATCGTCGCCGTCAGACTGGCCATCACCGATGCCAGCACGAGGCTGATTACGAGGTACTTGGGAACGAGGCGTATCGGGCGCACGGGTCAGGCCTCGCCACCGCAGCGAGTATTGCAGACGCGGTCTACATTGGTCATGGTTCGCTTTCCTGACTGCTTATGGTTGGCGCGAAATCGCGGGCTAGTCACGGTATCCGTAGCCCAGTTCCGTCACATCTGCCACCAGGCCGTTCTCGAAGCGAATGATGCGCATCAGCTTCCTGGGCCCGAAGTTGTAGGTCCACTCTTCTACCAGCACCTCGACGTAGGACCGGTCGTTGATCAGCAGCTCATCTTCCGAGTAGTCGCGCAGGCGCCTGTCGCGAAACACGCGGGAGCGGGGTATGCCCCTGCGCACGATGCTGCGCTGCTGGGTGGCCACGGGTTCGCCGCAGTATTTCAGCACCTTGGGTATCGGATCGCCGCGCTGCACCAGCTTGTTTCCGCAGCGCAGGGCAAGGGCCGGCTCCGCGAAGCCGATGGCGAGCAGCAGCAAAAGCAGACGGCCACCGTGCATTGTTTTATCCTCCCGTGCCGGCGGCGCGTGACCGCAGAACGGACTCTTATTTTGGCCTCAGTCTACACCGATGGGTTCCTGACCGCCCGCCCCCCGTGGCGGACCGCCTGCTGATGGAGCGGCCGCTCGACACCTGTCAATTATGTCCGGCCCGGCCGCGCGCAGGGGCGCGCCGGCCATGACCGCCCGCCTGGACGCGAGGCTCGCCAGACTCGCGGGGCAGCCCCGGCTACTTGCCGGCACGCGGCGGGGCATCGAGAAAGAAAGTCTGCGCGTCACCGCCGAGGGCTACATTTCCCATCGTGCCCATCCCCAGGGGCTGGGTTCGGCGCTGACGAATCGTTATATCACCACCGATTTTTCCGAAGCGCTGCTGGAGTTCATCACGCCGCCGCTGGGGGAGTGCTGGGAGGCGGTGCAGTTTCTTTGTGATCTGCACCAGTACGCCGGTGACTACCTGGATGGCGAGCTGCTGTGGCCCATGAGCATGCCGTGCATGATTCGCTCGGACGAAGACATTCCCATCGCCGTCTACGGCACCTCGAACGTCGGCCGGATGAAGACGCTATACCGCCAGGGGCTGTCGGCACGCTATGGCCGGTACATGCAGGCAATCTCCGGGATTCACTACAACTATTCCTTGCCTGAGGCATTCTGGCCGCAGTATCGCGAACTCGAAGGCAACGATCAGCCGCTGCAGGACTTTCGTTCGGCGGCTTATCTCGCGTTGGTTCGCAACGTCCGGCGGCTGGACTGGTTTCTGTTGTATTGCCTGGGCGCATCGCCGGCCGTATGCAAGAGTTTTCTTGCCGGCCGTGACACCGATCTCGACAACTTTGATCGCGGCACGCTGTACGGGGCCCATGCGACCTCCCTGCGTATGAGTGACATCGGGTATCAGAATGCGCAGCAGGCCGGGCTGCGGGTGTCGGCCAACAGCCTCGACGACTACATTGCTGACCTCGACCGGGCGATTCGCACACCCAGCGACCAGTGGCAGCGCCTGGACGCAATTCCGACAGGCGCCCGTCAGCAACTGAATGCCAACAGGCTGCAGATCGAGAACGAGTACTACAGCACGATTCGACCGAAGCGCGTCGCACACAGCGGTGAACGACCGACGGCTGCCCTGTGCCGGGGCGGCATCGAGTATGTGGAGCTGCGTGCCCTGGACGTCAGTCCCTTCGACCCGGTGGGGATCAACAAGCGTCAGGCCAGGTTCCTTGAGATGTTCTTGCTGAACTGCCTGTTGCTGGATAGTCCGCCCATCGATGCGGATGAGTACGCTGCCAACGTCAGCAACCATGCCGCAGTGGCAAAACGGGGCCGCGAGCCGGGCCTGAAGCTGCGCCGCAATGGCCGCGCAATTGCGTTGCGGGATTGGGGTCTCGAGCTGCGCGAACAGTTGCTGGCGGTCTGCGAAGTGTTCGATCCCGATGGCGAACTGGGTTGTGGCGACGCGGTGCGGGAATGCACGGCCGGGCTGGAGAATCCCGCGCAGACCCCGTCTGGTCGCCTGCTCGACGAATTGCGCGAGACCGGACAGCCGCTGTTTGTCTACGCCATGGAACTGGCCCGCGGCTTCAACGACTATTTCCGGTCACTGGGGCCGGCATTCAACTCGCACGCGGCGGAATTCTCTGCCGAAAGCGGGGCCTCAGTCGCCCGGCAGCGTGAGATTGAGGCGGCGGACGACATCGATTTTGACACCTACCTGTCCCATTTCTTCAGCTGAGTCTTGATTTCATCAGTTGTGGCGAGTTGTAGCACCCGTTTACTATCTTCACTGACTCCGGACACGGGCAGGTCGTGACACGCACCTTCCTCTTCAGCTTTCTCGCCGGAGCCGCCCTGATGCTCGCGGCCGCGGCGATATTTCCGTTGCCGGTTCACGAGCGCTTTCCGTCGCGCATCGAGGTGCTGACCAACGGTGGGCGGAGTGAGTCTTTCGTGATTCACTGGCCCGCAGACCGTTTGCAGCTGCCCGGCGAACTGGACGGCGCGGCGGTGAATGAGGCCGACGGTGTCGCCGTGCTGGCGCCGCGGCGTCGCGGCCCGGCTGCGGCAGAAGCTTTCCGGCTCCGCGATTCGGAAGACCGCGTCATCGGCATCGCCAGCCGACTCACGGCCAGCTTGCCTGGCCGGCGCGGGCGCGAGCGGTCGGCGAGCAGCTGGACCCTGTTGATTCCCAGTCGCGGGATCCTGATGTTGACCCAGGACAATGGCGCCAACGTGGGCCCGGTCAAGGTCGGCGGCCGGTGGCTTGCCGCCGTGGACTCTCCCGGTTTCTGGGCCACCGGTAGCCGCTACCGCATCAGTGCCGGTCCGGCCGCCGGCGGTCGTGGCCGCGTGCTGGGCGGCTCCGGTGAGTTCGAATCCCTCACCGGCGAATACTCCGAGGTCTGGGAACTCGAGGAGCTCGCCGCCAATCAGCGCAGCGAGGGCACGATTCTTTTGTCTACGGTCACGTCGAGGTCGCGTTGATGCCAGTGCTCGTCGCCATCGTCGGTCTGGTCTTCGGTGCGATGTTCACCGCGTTTACGCTGCTGCAGGATCCGCTGAACCTGTTCGAATCTGCGTTGGTGCAGCCGATGGCTGACCCGGCCCAGCTTGTCACGAGCAGCGAAATCGACCGCGGTGTGTTGTCTACCCCGGCCGGTATCCTCGGCTTCGAAGCTGCGCAGGTCGATCCCTTCGTGGACTCGGCGCTGCGCTATGCCCGGCTGGAGGTGGCGCTGCTGGACAGTGGCGACGGCGGGGCGCGGGCGCTGGCGGTGAAACTGGTGGCGCCGCGCGCGGACAACAGCCTCGCGCGGGGTCGGCTGGTTGCGGACAGTGCGTGGAACCTGATCTGGCCCGGTCACGGCAGCGTGTTCCTGGTGGGGCGTGAAGATTACCGGCCGCTGCTCGCAGACCAGGTCTGGAACGGGATGATCGGCAGCGGCCCTGGCGGCACGCTGCAACCCCGCGCCATGTCCATCGCCCCGCGCCTGCTCGGCAGTGGGGGTCGCCTGGCCACCGCGGCAGGCAGCTATCGCGAGTACTGGAACCCGGACACCGGCGGCGAACTGGAGTTGGGACTGGAGGAGAACTGAGTCTTCAGTTCAGCGCTGCGTCTGCCATCTCCTTGAACGACCGCGACGGGTCGGCGAGTTCGGCCGGGTCGAACCGGGCGCCCGCCGCGATCAGCTTCTTGCCAAGCATGAATTCCCGGGCGCTGTTCACGGCTTCGACGGCTTGCAGCCGACCGTCCCTCAGGTGGAATACCGCCAGTGATCGCCCCGCCGGATCGCCGCGCACAACCCGGTCGCAATCGGGTTCTGCAAGACCGGCAATCTGCAGCTTCAGGTCGTACTGGTCGGACCAGAACCAGGGCACCTGGGCGTAGGGTCTGGGCTTGCCGAGCAGCGTGCCGGCCGCCGTCTTGGCCTGTTCCTGGGCGTTGTGCACCGATTCCAGCCGCAGGCGCCGGCCGAGCAAACTGTTGGGATGATTCGTGCAATCGCCGACGGCGAGGATGTCCGGGTCCTCGGTCTGGCAATACTCGTCTACGAGGATGCCGTTGTCACAGGGCAGGTCGGCCGCTTCGGCAAGCTCCGTTGCGGGCAGCACGCCGATGCCGATCAGGACCATGTCCGCCGGCCAGGACTGGCCGTTGCCGTCCACCACCGCTTCTACGCGCGCCTGACCGCTGATCTCGGTTACCGGCGGTAGCCCCAGCTTGAGTTCGACGCCGGCCTCGCGGTGCACCCGCTCATAGAACGCCGACAGTTCCGGCGAGGCCACGCGCGCCAGTACCCGGTCGGCGATTTCCCAGACGCTGACATTCAGGCCCGCCTGCGCGGCGACCGCGGCGACTTCAAGGCCAATGTAGCCCGCGCCCAGCACAACCAGGCGCGCGCCCGGGCGAAAGTCCTGGCGGATCGCGAGTACGTCATCCACGGTGCGCAGGTAGTGGGATCCCGGCAACTCTTCGCCGTCGATTGCGAGCCGCCGCACGCGGGTTCCAGTGGCCAGCACCAGCTTCGCGTAACCGAGTTCACCGCCTCCCGCCAGCTGCACTTTGTGCCCGGCGCGGTTGATGGCGGCCACCCGCGTATTGAGCTGCAGTTCGACATCGTGTTCGGCGTAATAGCGTTCGGGACGCAGAAACAGGCGTTCGAGTTCCAGCTCGCCGGCGAGGAATTTTTTCGACAACGGCGGTCGCTGGTATGGCAGGTAGGGCTCTTCGCCGACGATGACGATGCGGCCATCGAAGCCGCCCTGGCGCAACGAAACGGCTGTCTGGCCGGCGGCGTGGCCCGCACCGGCAATTACGATGGTGTCAGGCATTTGGTGTGGTCCGTTCTGTGTTCAGGATTCGGCGAGAAAGTAGCGCACGGCGGGACGATTATACTCACGCGCCGCACGGCCAATCTTTTTTTGGAGCAAGGGCATGAGCAAAGCGATTCAGATCGACCGCTTCGGCGGCCCGGAAGTCATGCAGTGGCGAGAGCTGGCGCTGCAGGGGCCGGCTGCCGGCGAAGTCCTGGTGCGGCACACGGCCATTGGTCTCAACTTCATCGACACCTACCATCGCTCCGGGCTGTACCCGATGGAGTTGCCCGCGGGCCTGGGCACTGAAGCGGCCGGCGTAGTCGAGGCCGTGGGCGACGGGGTAGAACAACTAAGCGTCGGTGACCGGGTTGCATGGCTGGGCGTGCCGCCGGGGGCCTATGCGGAGCAGCGCATTTACCCGGCAGAGCGCCTGGTGCGGTTGCCGGACGACATTAGCAACGAAACGGCGGCGGCCGGCCTGTTGAAGGGGCTGACGGCCTGGTACCTGCTGCACCGTTCCTACGCTGCGCAGCCAGGTGACTGGGTGCTGCTGTATGCCGCCGCGGGCGGGGTGGGCTCCATCGCCGCGCGCTGGGCGGCGGCTAAAGGCGTGCGCGTGATCGGTGTTGCCGGCTCTGCCGCCAAGGCTGCACGGGCGCAGGAAAATGGTTGTGAAGCCGTGATTGCCGCCGATGCCGACGACTTCGTGACTGCGGTGCGCGCCCTGACGGGTGGTGAAGGCGTTGCTGCAGTCTACGATTCCGTTGGCCGCGACACCTTTTTCCAGTCGCTGGACTGCCTGCGCACGCATGGCACCATGGTGAGTTACGGCAATGCCACCGGCGCGGTGGACCCGGTCGCGCCGATGGAACTGGCGCGGCGCGGCTCACTGTTTCTGACCCGGCCGCTGGTCTTTGACTTCATTCGCACGCGGCAGGAACTGGCAGCCGCCACTGCGGCGCTGTTCAACGCCATCCAGTCAGGCGCCGCAGCGGTGACGGTGGATCAGCATTACCCGCTGCAAGACGCGGCCCAGGCGCATATCGACCTGGAGGCACGCCGGACGACCGGCTCGACCGTGTTACTGCCCTGAGGCCAGGGGAACCGCGTCGAGCGGCGTTAGCGGCCACATGATGGGCAGCAGCAGCATCACGGCGATGAAGACCACGATGGTCAGCGGCACGCCGATCTTGATGTAGTCCACGAAGCGGTAACCACCCGGGCCCATCACCATGATGTTGGCCGGGTGCGAAATCGGGCTGGTGAAACTGGCCGAGGCGGCCATTGCCACGGCCATCATCGCTGTCTGGGGCATGATGCCCATCTCCGCACAGGCCGACAGCACGATGGGCGACATCAGCACCACCAGCGCTGCGGTCGGCACGATCATGGTCGCCAGCGCGGTGACCCCGTAAAGACCCATGATCACAGGCCACGGCCCCAGCCCGCCCAGCGTGTCCATCACGCCGCGCGCGAGGAATTCCGCGGTGCCGGTTTCCTGCATCGCAATGCCCAGGGGCAGCATGCCGGCGATCAGAAACACCGCGCGCCAGTCGATGGCGCGATAAGCCTGTTCCATGCTCAGGCACTGACTCAGCACCATCACGCTCGCGCCGACCACCGCGGCGATGGAAATTGGCAGCCAGCCAAGCAACACGGAGATCACCACGGCCAGCATGATGGATGCGGCAACCGGGCCGCGCTTGGTATCCGTCACCGTGGCGCTGACCGGGGTCAGTACGAGCAGGTCCGGGTCGTCGTTCAGCAGGACCAGTTTCTGCCGCGGTCCCACCAGCAACAACGCATCGCCGAACTCGAGTTCCATAGTTTGGAGTTCGGCTCGGTAAGTCTTGCCCGAACGCAGGATGGCCGACAGCTCCAGGCCGTACTTGTCGCGGAAGTTCACGTCGGCCACCCGCATTTCGGCGAGGGGCGACTGTGGTGCAAGGGTAGTTTCCACCGTAGCCAGCCGGTCAGAGTCGAACACGTTCAGCGTCCGCGGCACACTGCCGCCAACTTCCAGTTCCTGCAGACCGCGGAGCACGTCGAGGTCTTCCGGGCGGCCCTGAATCAGCAGCAGGTCGCCCCCTAACAGCACTTCATCAGGGTCGGGCATGTAAGCGATTTCGCCTTCGCGGAACAGTGCCAGCAGGCGAAAGTCGAACGCATCACCGATTCGGCTTTTCGCCAGGGTAGAGCCGCCGAGATCCGAATCTTTCGGCACGCGGACCACGAAGGTGCGCTCCTGCAGCCGGTAGGTCTGCGTCAGGTCGTCTTCCGTGGCCACCCGGACGTCACCGAACTCGTCGCTTTTTGCAAGGCTTTCGGCGAGGTCATCTCCGCCCTGCAGCAGCAACTGGTCGCCGGCCCGCAGCGGTACGAAAGCCAGGTTCACGCGGCGCACCAGGTCCTTGCGGCGGATGGCCACAACACTGGCACCGAAGCGGCGGCGAAAGTCCGTGTGATTCAGCAACTCCTTGATCAGGCTAGATTTTTTCGCCACAGTGGTTTCGACCAACTGAATACGCCCGCTCAGGAATTCGTCCATCAGCGGGGCTTCGCGTTCAATAACCAGGTCGCTCCAGCCGCGCAATTCCTCGAAGCGGTCCAGGCGGCCCTGCACGAGCAGACGATCACCGCCGACCAGCACCGTGGTGCGCGACGGCAACGTTTCTACCCGGCCACGCCGTTCCAGGGCCATGACCAGCAACCCGGCGGCCGAGCCGATACGGCTTTCCTGCAGAGTCTTGCCGACCAGTACTGACAGTGCTGGTACGGTGACGGTGAAGGTGCTTTCCTGCAGTCCATACTGCGCACGCAGGTTGCGCTGGCTGCGCTGCGACTGGGCCGCGGGTTCTATGCGCGGCAGCATCAAGCGGCCGAACAGCGCAATGAACAGAATTCCGACGCCCATCGCGCCGATGCCGACGCCGGAGTAGTCGAAGAGCCCGAACGGCCGTTCACCGGCCTGGGCCAGCGCGCCGCTGATCAGCAGGTTCGGCGGCGTGCCTACCAGCGTCGTCAGTCCGCCGAGGAGCGTCCCGAAAGCCATCGGCATCAGCAGCCGCGACGGCGGCGTGTCGGTGCGCCGCGCGATATCGATGGCCACGGGCAACATCAGCGCCGCGACCCCGATATTGTTCATGAACGCCGACAGGCCGCCTCCGACGGTCATGATCACGATGATGAGCGAGATCTCGTTGCGTCCGGCGATGCGCATGACCTGGTGACCCAGCACGTTCGCAATACCCGTGCGCGTGAGGCCTTCGCTGAGAATGAACATGGCCCAGACCGTTACCACCGCGGCATTGCTGAAACCGGACAGGGCCTCGCTGGGCGAGACGAGATTCGTCAGCGCCAGGGCCCCCATGACCAGCAGCGCCACCAGGTCCATGCGGATCAGCTCGGTAATGAACAGCACCAGGGCAATCCCCAGGATGATCAGCACCAATGCAATTTCGATATTCAAGTTCAGCTACTACGTCACGTAGCGGAGGCCCACCAAGTTGGGGTCAGACACCCGTTTCCCCCGCCAAATTTAAGCTTACAAGACTTGGCATCAGGGAAATGGGTGTCTGACCCCATTTCTCAAACGCAGACGACTGAGTTCGCCGCCAGGTTCGCGCCTTAGCTAAATGCAAGGCTTGGTCTACAACGGAAAGTCTTACCGGAACTTCCGCCCGTGCTAGTCCGTCTCCGGCTCCAACGGCTTCCCGAAGCCGCCGCCTCCGGGCGTCGCGATCACGAGCAGGTCACCGGTGCCCAGATCCGCCTCGGCGATAGCCGGCAGGTACTCCACCCCATCGTCGCTACGCACGATCATGTTGAGGCCGGCCTTGCCCGATTCGCCGCCCGCGAGCCCGGGGGGACCCGCCGAGCGGTGATTGGCCACGATGGCTGCGTGCATGGGCTCCAGGAATTCGATGGCCCGCACCAGCCCGTCGCCGCCCGGCTGCGCGCCGGCGCCGCCGCTGCCGCGGCGGAGGGCGAATTCCCTCACCAGCACCGGGTAGCGTTCTTCGAGAATTTCCGGGTCGGTGATCCGGGAGTTCGTCATGTGGGAGTGCACCCCGCTGGCCCCTGGGAAGTCCGGGCCCGCGCCCGCGCCGCCGCCGATGGTTTCGTAATACTGGTAACGGTCGTCGCCGAAGCTCAGGTTGTTCATCGTGCCCTGGCCCGCTGCCATGACGCCCAGGGCCTGGAACAGCGCGTTGGCGATGCATTGCGAAGTCTCGACATTACCGGCGGCTACCGCTGCCGGATATTCGGGGGCGAGCAGACTGTGCGGCGGAATCCGAATATCGAGGGGGCGCAGGCAGCCTTCATTCAGCGGGATGTCTGCCGTGACCAGGCAGCGGAACACGTACAGCACCGCGGCGTGGGTGACCCCGCGCGGCGCGTTCAGGTTGCCGGGCGACGGGGCGCTCGTGCCTGTGAAATCTACGATCGCGTCACCGCTGCCGGCATCGTTTTGTACCCGCACCTGTATTTGCGTGCCGTCATCCAGGCAGGCCCTGGCGGCACCTCCCGCCAGCCTGCGCACGGCCGCGCGCACCGCAGCTTCGGCATTGTCCTGCACGTGGCGGAGATACGCGCACACCATGGGCTGGCCGAAATGTTCGAGCATGTTCCTGACACCGGCCAGGCCCTTTTCGTTGGCAGCCAGTTGAGCGTGCAGATCGGCGAGATTCTGCTGCGGGTTGCGGGCCGGAAATGGACCGGCCTGCAAAGCGGTCAGCAGCTCATCGGCCCGCAGGGTGCCGTCTTGCACCAGCAGAAAGGGCTCGAAACGAACGCCTTCCTCTTCGATGCTCTGGCTCGTCGCCGGCATTGAACCGGGCGTCAGGCCGCCGATGTCGGCGTGGTGTGCGCGGCTGGCCAACAGGAACAGCGGCCCTTCGTCCGGCGCGACGAAGAACGGCGTCACGACGGTGAGGTCTGGCAAGTGCGTGCCACCCTGGTACGGATCGTTGAGCAGCCAGCTGTCGCCGGGCCGCAGCTGTCGACCGTTGAGCACGGCGCGCACGCTGTCACTCATGGACCCGAGATGCACCGGGATGTGCGGCGCGTTGGCTACGAGTTCGCCCCGGCCGTCGAAGAGCGCGCAGGAGAAGTCACGCCGCTCCTTGATGTTCACCGAGTGCGCCGTGTTCTCCAGCACCGCGCCCATCTGCTCGGCGATGTTCATGCAGTGATTGTTGAACAGTTCCAGCAGCACGGGGTTCGCGCGCGTGTCCTGCTCGCGGCGGACCGTTGCCGTCGGGTCGCTGTCGAGTATCAGCAAACCGTCGGCATCGGCGGTCACTGTCCAGCCTGGCGTGACGACGGTGGTGGCATGGTCTTCCGCAACGATGGCGGGCCCCACCACGGTCTCGCCCGGGCGCAGGGAGCAGCGGTCGCGAACGGCCGCCGTATGCCACACACCAGCGCAATACATCGCCGTGGTCGCAGGCCCTGGCGCCGCTTCGCTGTCCGCCACCGCGAGGCTCGCCGGCACAGAGCGCCCGCCGCCGGCGGCGGTTACGCGCAGCGATTCCACCAGCGGCGCGTCATCGTCGCTGGCGAAACCGAAACGCTGCCGATGGGTGCGGCCAAAGGCCGCCCGGGCCGCCGCGATGTCCGCCTGCCACGGCACAGCCAGGGTTGTATCGGAACCGGGCACGCGCAGCAACAGGGTGGCTGTGACTCGTATGTCTTTATCGGCGACACGTTGTTGTACGAGGTCCGCACTGCACTCGGCGCCTAGTTCACCCACGAGTTTGTCCAGGTGCACCCGGGCATCTTTTGCCAGCAGCTTGCCGACCGTACGCTGGCGATAGGCACGCAGCGGCGCAGCACCCATGCCGTAGGCTGACAGGACACCTGCCAACGGATGCACCAGGATGCGCTTGATGCCGAGAGCGTCGGCGACATCACAGGCGTGCTGTCCGCCCGCCCCGCCGAAGCAGCAGAGTGTGAAGTCCGCAGGATCATGACCGCGCTGTGTAGACACGGTCTTGATCGCATTGGCCATATTGTCTACGGCAATACTCAGAAAGCCTTCGGCCACCGCTTCGTCGCTCATCTCCGTGCCGGTGGTTTCGCGCACCTGCGTCTTGACGGCGCGGATGCCTGCCAACGCGGCGTCACGTTGAAGGGGCTGGTCGGCGCCTGGCCCGAAGACGTGCGGAAACCGCGCGGGCAGCAGGCGCCCGAGCACCAGGTTCGCGTCGGTCACGGCCAGCGGTCCACCGAGACCGTAGCTGGCCGGTCCGGGGTTGGCCCCGGCGGAGGCCGGCCCGGCCTGAAAGCGGCCCTGCTCGTAACGCAGCACCGAGCCGCCGCCTGCCGCCACGGTGTGTATGCGGATCATCGGCGCGCGCAATCGCACGCCGGCGACCAAATTGTCATTGACCAGCTCGTAGCCACCGTCGTACAGCGACACGTCGGTGGACGTGCCGCCCATGTCGAAGCCGATCAGCCGGTCGCCGCCGGCCGTGCGGCACGCGGCTACCATGCCCACCACTCCGCCGGCCGGGCCGGACAGCACGCTGTCCTTGCCGCGAAAGGCAGCGCCGTCGGCCAGCCCGCCGTTGCTCTGCATGAACAGCACCTGCCGGGGGCTTATGCCGGCGGCGCCCAGGGCCTGGCGAAAGCCGTCGAGATAGCCACGCAGCAGCGGCGACAAATACGCGTCTGCCACCGTCGTGTCCCCACGACTGACCAGCTTTGGCAGTGGGCTGGTCTCGTGTGACAGGGAGACCTGCCGGAAACCCAAAGCCGTTGCCAGCGCACCTGCGCGGCGCTCGTGCGCGGGAAAGCGGTGGCCGTGCAGGAAGCAGATCGCGACACTGTCGAGCCCCTGCTCGCGCAGTGTCGCCAGCTCGTGGCGCAATTTTTCGGCATCGAATTCTGTCAGCACTTCGCCTGCGGCGTTTATGCGTTCCGCTGCTTCGAGCACGTGTGTGTGCAGGGGCTCGGGCTTGCGAATCTGCAGCGCAAACAGTTCGGGCCGTTCCTGGTAGCCAATGCGCAGCGCGTCGCCGAAGCCCGCTGTGACCACAAAGGCGGTGGGTGCACCGCTGCGTTCGAGCAATGCGTTGGTTGCCACCGTGGTGCCCATCTTCACAGCGAGCACCTGCGCCCCGGGATCGTGCTTGCCGAGCACGGTGCGAATGCCGGCCACCGCGGCGTCCGCATAGTGCGCCGGGCTGTCAGACAAGAGCTTGTGCGTGTGCAGGCGGCCGTCGGGCGCCTGGCCGATGATGTCCGTAAAGGTGCCGCCGCGGTCGATCCAGAACTGCCAACCCGTTGTGGCCATCGTCGCTAATGTAGCATGGTGACGGAATACTCTTGCCAGGCGGAACCATGCAGTTGAGGCATGTTTGCTTTTCCCACGGTCAGGAAAGCGGCCCGTGGGGCACAAAGATTCGCGCGCTGGCGGATGTCGCCCGCGGCGCCGGCTGGACGGTGGAGTCGCTGGATTATCAGGGTGTCACTGAGCCGCGCGAACGGGTGACGCAACTCGAGGATTACTGCCGTGGCCTGGACGGGCCACCGCTGCTGGTCGGCAGCAGCATGGGGGGTTTCGTGGCTTTGTGCGCGGCCGCCGCCTTGCCCGCCTGTGGCCTGTTCTTACTGGCGCCCGCGCTGTATCTGCCGGGGTACGAAGAGCATCTGCCGGCAGATCTGCCGGGCTGCCCGACCCGCATCGTTCATGGTTGGGGCGATGCCGTGGTGCCGTGGGAAGGCAGCGTCCGCTATGGCGCTGCCACGGGGGCCCAGCTGTTACTGGTGAACGGTGATCACCGGCTCACCACGCAGCTCGGCATCATCGGCCCGCACTTCGCAGATTTTCTGCATGAACTGCAGACCGCCTGCGCCGACTAGCGGTTGTTCAGTTCGGAACCGTTGCGCGGGCCCACAGCCCCGTCAGCGCCGGCTCGCTGGCGGTAACCAGGAAGGTGGGCACGCGGCTGAGGTAGTCGCCGTAACGGCCTTTGTCTTCGAAACGCTGGCGAAAGCCCGACGCGGCAAAGCGTTCCTGGTGGCGAGGCAAAATTCCGCCGGTCACGTAAATGCCGCCCCGCGCGCCGACGGTCAACGCGAGGTTGGCGGCGACAGTGCCGAGCAGTTTGCAGCAGGTGTTGAAGCTGTCCAGGGCCGCTGAGTCACTGGCCTCCATGCGCCGGCCAATTTCCTCCGGCGCCACGTCGGCTTCCCCGTGCAAGATTTCGTTCACCAGCGTGAGGCCCGGACCGGATATCAGCCGTTCGGCAGAGCAGTGCCCGTAGCGTTCTCGCGCCGCCTGGATCAGGCCGGCTTCGCGGCTATTACCGGCCGCCATAGTGACATGACCGCCTTCGCCGGGCAGTGCCAGCCAGGCCTTGCCCCACGGCAGCAGGGTCGCCACACCGAGGCCGGTGCCAGGGCCGAGCACGCCCTTCGGCGCCCTTTTGTCGATTTTCCCGGCGCCGATCTGCTCCAGCTCCTGCGGTGACAGTGCGGGCAGTGCGTAGGCCTGCGCCTCGAAGTCGTTAAGCAACTGCAGGCTGTCCAGCTGCAGCTCATCACGCAGGGCTTCGATGCGAAAGGACCAGCCGAGATTGGTCATCTTCACGTGTTCGCCGTAAATCGGCGCGGCGACGGCCAGGGTGGCGGACGACGGGCGCATGGCGGCCGGCAGATCGTCAAGATAAGTAGCCAGCAGGGCCTTGATGCCCGGGTATTCTCCATTGCGATAACGCGCGACACGTTCCGGACCGTCGACCCCGGCCACCGCGCAGCGTGTATTGGTACCGCCGATGTCGGCGATCAGGGTAGTCACTCGGCGGCCCGGCGCTGCTGGCCTGCCGTCAACAGTGCTTCCACAAAGCGGGTCCGCCATGCCGTGATGTCATTACGCCGCAGGACATCCAGCATGCTCTTGTGCCGTTCCCGGCGCTCCTGCAGCGGCATATTCAGTGCCCGGTGCATGGCTTCGGCAACGCCGTCGATGTCATAGGGATTCACCAGTACCGCGTCCGTGAGTTCGTGGGCCGCACCCGCCAGACGCGACAGCACCAGCATGGCCGGGTCCTCGGGATCCTGGGCGGCGACGAATTCCTTCGCCACCAGGTTCATACCGTCGCGCAATGGCGTGACCAGGCCCACGTTGGCCTCACGAAAAAAAGCCATCAGCGTTGCGCGGTCGAAGGCGCGGTTCAGGTAGCGAATCGGGACCCAGTCGATATCGGCGAAGCGGCCGTTGATCATGCCGGCCAACTGTTCCAGCGCCTCGCGGATGTCGTCGTAGGCGCGCACACCCGAGCGCGAAGTCGGTGCAATCTGGATGTACGAAATCTGGTTCCGAATCGCCGGATAATCTTCCAGCAGCCGCGCGAAGGCGCGAAAGCGCTCTTCCAGGCCCTTGCTGTAGTCCAGGCGATCGACGCCAATCAGCAGTTGCCGGCCGTGCAGGTGGTGCACCATGCGTTGCACGTTGTCCTGTTCGCCAGTCTGCATCGCCAGCTGGTGGCAACCTTCGACATCGATGCCAATCGGAAAAACGTCGGCGTTGATCGGCGGCGCCCGACCCGAGGCGCGGCGATCGGCACCGGAATCGAGGCTCAGGCTTTCCAGTGCGTCGCTAAAACAGCGGAGATCCCGCAGCGTGTGAAATCCCACCACGTCGTACGCGCACATCGCCCGGAGCAGCTGTTCGTATACCGGCAGCACGCGCAGCGCTTCGACGGCCGGAAAAGGCGTGTGCAGGAAAAAACCGATGGGGTTCTTGATGCCGGCGCGGCGCAGTTCCGATGCCAGCGGGATCAGGTGGTAGTCGTGGACCCAGATCAGGTCATCGGGCTTCAGCAGCGGGATAAGCTTCCGGGCGAACAGGGAATTCACCCGTCGGTACTCGTCGAATTCCCGGCGTTCGTAGCGGAAAAAGCCCAGCAGATAATGAAAGATCGGCCACAGTGAGGTGTTCGAGAAGCCGTTGTAGTAGAGCTCGTAGGCCCGCTCGCTGAGCTCGATCGTGGCGTAGGTGATGTTGCCGTCTTGCTCAAGCTTTGGCCCCGCCGGGTCGCCGCTCACCACCCTGCCGTTCCAGCCGAACCACACCCCGCCGTGTTCGCGCAGCGCCGCCAGCACGCCCACGGCCAGTCCGCCGGCCGACGTGTTCGCGCGCGGCCGCGCTACGCGGTTTGAGACATTGACCAGCCGGGTCACAGTTCGTCTTCCCAGTTGCGGCTCAAGCGCTGCGCCGCGTTGATGATGCCAACCATGCTGTAGGTCTGCGGGAAGTTGCCCCACAGTTCACCGGTTTGCGGGTCGAGGTCCTCGGACAACAGCCCCATGCTGTTGCGATGGGTCAGCATGTTTTCGAACAGTTCGCGCGCTTCGGCTTTCCGCCCCACCGCGGCCAGCGCATCGATATACCAGAAGGTGCAGATATTGAAAGCGTTTTCCGGGTGGCCGAAATCGTCCTCTGCGTGATAGCGCATCATGTGGTCGCCCCGCAGCAGCTCGGATTCGATGGCGTTCAGCGTGCCGAGAAAGCGTGGATCCGAGCCAGCTATGAATCCCAGGCTGGGCATCAACAGCAGGCTCGCATCCAGCTCGGCGCGGCCGGCCGTGTCGGTGAAAGTCTGGCGCTTTTCGTCCCATGCATTCGCGAAAATTGCCGCGCGAATCTCGTCGGCCTTGCTCCGCCAGTTGCGACTGCGCTCGCCCAGATTCAACTGCGCGCAAATTCGCGCCAGGCGGTCACACGCCGCCCAGCACATGAGGCTGGAAAAAGTATGGACTCGCTGGCGCCCGCGGTACTCCCAGATACCTGCGTCTGGCTTGTTGTATAGCTCTGCAGCCTTCTCGCCGAGCAGTTCCATCCTCTGCAGGCTGGCCTCGTTACCCGGCCGCGTAAGCCGCCGGTCGAAGAAGTACTGCGTTGCAGACAGCACGACTGCGCCGTACACGTCGTTTTGCACCTGCCCGAAGGCCTGGTTGCCCACCCGCACTGGCCCCATTCCGCGATAGCCAGCCAGGCTGTCGACGTTCCGTTCCGTCAGGTCCGCCTGTCCGGTGATGCTGTATACAGGCTGCAGCTGGCCGCCATTCTCGAAGGACACATTCAGGATGTATTCGAGGTAGGCCTCCATGGTGCGCGTGGCACCGAGGCTGTTCAGCGCCTTGACCACGAAGTAACTGTCGCGAAGCCAGCAAAAGCGGTAATCCCAGTTGCGTCCGCTGTCGGCAGCTTCCGGCAGCGAGGTGGTCATGGCCGCCATGACGGCGCCAGTATCTTCGAAGGTGCAGAGTTTCAGCGTGATCGCAGCACGGATGACCGCTTCCTGCCAATCGAAAGGGATTGCGAGTCCGCGGACCCAGGACTCCCAGTACGATTTCGTCTGCCCGAAGTGGTCGCGGGCGATTTCGTCAGTGGCTTGCGGGATGCTCTCGTCGCTGGCCAGCACCAGGTGGTGCGGCCGCGTGAGCACGAAGGCGTGCTCTTCCATGATGGTTGTCAGCGGCACGTCCGTGGTCAGGCGAATCGACATACCCTGCAGCACATAGCGAATGTGATTGCTGCCGTGGGTGACCTCTGCCTCTTTGGCGCCGTACTCGCCGGCAGGGCGCACGCGCACGCGAATTCGCGGCCAGCCCTGCACCGGGTTGACGGTCCGTATCAGCATGACCGGGCGGTAGACCCGGCCGTAGAGCTCGAAACGCGGCGCGAAATCGGTAATGCGTATTGCATTGCCGTTGGTGTCGTGCAGCGTCGTCTGCACGATGGGCGTATTGCGGATGTACTCCTGCTCGGAGTGCGAAAAATCGAGCAGCTCGATTTCATACACACCCAGGTCCAGCTTGCCCCGCGGCTCCAGCAGGCTGCAGAACGCTGGATTCGCATCCGGCCGGGGCAGGCAGCACCAGACGAAGCGCGCGCGGCGATCGAGCAGCGCACTGACCTGGCAGTTGCCGATGGCAGCCAGTTCCAGGTTATTCATGCGCACCGCCTGTGCAGATTGGTATTCAGCTCCTGGAGCCAGCGGCTGACCGCCGGCACGTCGCGCAGCCCCATCCGTGCGGCAGTAATGCCCGCGTCGTCACCGACATAGACGGTCCAGCCGCCCATTGCATTAACAGCCTGGAAAGCGTCTTCGTCAGTGACATCGTCACCGAGGAATACCGGCAGGCGGCCTGCGAAGGGTGAGCCGCTCATGAAGCGCTCTATGGCGCTGCCTTTGTGAATGCCTGCCGGGCGCAGCTCCCAGACCATCTTGCCAGCCTGCAGCATGTAGTCGGGCGCATCCTGGTCGCGCAAATCTCTGAGCCGGGCGGCCACCACGTCGCCGAGGTCCGGCGCCTGGCGAAAATGTACCGCAGCGCATTGTCCCTTGTGTTCCAGCAGCAGCGCAGGGTGTCGTGCCACCAAGGCTTCGAGGGCCTGCCAGACTGGCTCCGGCAGCCGCGCCTTGCTGGCGGACTGTCTTTGGCCCGCCTGCAATTGGTACTCGAGCCCGTGACTGCCGGCTGCGGCTAGCTTAACGGGTGCGAGGTGTTCCAGCAGGTCGGCCAGACGGCGGCCGCTGACCACGGCCACTGCGCCGTCCAGCACCGAATGCAATGATTCCAGCAGGGTTCGCAACGTATCGCTGACGACAACGTCACCGGGACGCGGCGCGAGGTCGACGAGTGTTCCATCGAAGTCCAGGAACAGCGCAATGGCGCGGTCGGGGGCGGGCGGCGGACGGGGGAGCATGGACCGAAGATACCCGGTATGCGGGCGAATGCAACGCAAAAAAAAGCCGCCCTGGGCGAGGGCGGCGGGATGGGCGCGGATTGTTCGCTCTTGTTGTTGTTATGCCTGCATGTTGTTGTCGTTATAAGGCTTGAGCGATTTGGGCTTTTGTGTCGTCTGATTAAGAGACAGACGGTTTGGGTGTCGTCGTGTAAGTTGCACCAATCGTGCCAGCGGCACGCCACAACCGTGGCCTTTTGACAAAAGGCTACAAAGCATTGCGCAACTGTGAGCCGCGTCACGAGATACGACCCCTTTTGCAACGGGTGGACGGCTTGGCGGTGCAGGGGCCCGACGCGCCTGGCGGTCGGTTTGTCAAAGAAAACGACAGGGTGGAGGGTAGCCCTGTGTGCGGTGCGTCACACAATTCGGGTGCATCGGCTGCAATTCAATGAGTTGCGGAGAGTGTGCCGCTGTAAGAAGTACCGACATGGGTGGAGCGCGGCCGAAAAAGACGTGCGGACGCTGGCATGCGCCCGTGGCGCGGGGCCGCAGCCCCGGGGCAACCGCCTTCCTGCCAGCCGGTCTCAGGCGTTCAGGTCAGGGATCATCTGGCTTTCCAGTCGCGTGATCAGGTCACGCAGCAGCAGCTTCTGCTTTTTCAGTCGGCGGACCCGAAGCTGGTCTGCCGCCGGACTCTTGGAAAGCTCGATGATCGCCACATCCAGGTCCCGATGCTGAACGCGAAGATCCTTGAGGCGAGCGCGGCCGCTAAATACGTTGTTTTCGATGTTGTCGGTCATTTCGACGCCTGACTCGACGGACTGATAGCTTAGCACGCGCTCGGGATCAGGCTCCCGCCGCGTAGCTCAGCCAGTCTCGTCGGGTGTCCGCATAGACCAGAAAATAGGGATTCAGGATGTCCGGGCCGGTGTTGTAGCGGATGGGCTGGCCCTCCAGGTCTACGACCCGGCCGCCGGCGCACTCCACCACGGCCTGGGCCGCCGCCGTGTCCCACTCCGACGTGGGCCCGAGCCTTGGGTAGACATCGGCAGCCCCGCTGGCCACCAGGCAAATTTTCAGCGAGGAGCCCATAGGCACCATTTCGTGGGCCCCCAGGCGTTCGAGGAAAGCCTCCAGCGACGCACCGCGGTGGGAGCGGCTGCCCACGACCCGGACCGGTTCCGCGGCCTCGGTGCGCGCGGCGATGGCCTCGGCGGCACCCCCTGCGCAGCGCAAGAATGCGCCGTGGTCGCGACAACCGTAATAATCCTCGTCGCGGGCCGGCACGTGCACGACGCCCAGCACGGGTTCGTGGCCGCGGATCAGCGCGATATTCACGGTGAATTCGCCGTTGCGCTTGATGAACTCCTTGGTCCCATCCAGCGGGTCCACGAGCCAGAATTGTGTCCAGCCGGCGCGCTCTTCGAAGGGGATGGCCGCCGACTCTTCCGACATGACCGGAATGTCTGGCGTGAGGGCCTGCAGTTCGCGCACGATCAGCACATGGGCGGCGCGATCCGCCGCCGTCAGCGGTGAATGATCGTCTTTGGTCTCCACGCCGAAATCCGCAGACTCGTAGACGTCGAGTATCGCCCGGCCGGCGGCTCGGGCGATCTGCACAACGGGGTCCAGCAAAGCGCTGAGTTCTCTGTCCATGGTGGGTCCTTCTCTGGCCGCGGGCCCCTTGCGCCGCGGGCGGGTGGCGGAGTATAGGGGAGCCATGGCAGCTTGCCCACAGAACGCGCCGGCCCTCGACTGGTCGGCCTGCGACACCATCCTGCTCGACATGGATGGCACCATCCTGGATCTGTCCTTCGACAACTATTTCTGGCGGGAGCTGGTGCCGCGCTGCCTGGCGCGGGAGCGGGGCCGCCCCCACGCACATGTTCGCGAAGAGCTGTTTGCGCTGTACGCGGGCAAGCAGGGCACGCTGGACTGGTATTGCCTGGACTACTGGACCGCAGCCCTGAGCCTGGACCTGAAGGCCCTGAAAGATGCGAGCAGCCACCGCATCCGTTTTTTGCCCGGCGCCCGGGAGTTTCTGCGCGCCGCGGCCGGCAGCGGCAAGCGCCTGGTGCTGGTAACCAATGCTCACGGCGTGACGCTTGAAATCAAGCGCGGCGTCGCCGGTCTCGACCGCTTCTTTCACGCCTGCGTGACGTCCCACGATTTCGGTCACGCCAAAGAACACACGGAATTCTGGCCGCTGCTGCGTGAGCGCCTGGACTTCGACCCGGCGAAGACGGTGCTCGTCGACGACAGTCTGCCGGTACTGGCTACCGCGTCGGGTTTCGGCATCCGCCATGTGATTGCCGTGCGCCGGCCCGACACCCGCCAGCCCGCCGCCGTGGTGACGGGGCACGACTCAGTGCACGGGATCGCCGAGCTGGGCGGAGGCTTGTTGGGCTAGCGCCGCCGTCCCCGGCCGCCCGCTCCGCTGCGCCTGGGAGCGCCACCCTGGCGAGGGCCACCGCGCGGCCCACCGCGGCGCCGCGGCGCGGGAGGTGGCCTGTCCAGCTTGGGCAATTCGGCCGGGTCGTAGTTGCCCGTCGGGATCCGGTGACCGATGAAGGCTTCGATTTCCGGCAGCGTGAACGCGTAGGTTTCGCAGGCGAAGCTCACCGAATCTCCGGACGCCCCGGCCCGGGCCGTGCGCCCGATACGATGCACATAGTCTTCCGCATCGTGCGGCAGGTCATAGTTGATGACGTGACTGACGTCCGGCACGTGCAGGCCCCGCGAGGCGACATCGGTGGCCACCAGCACGGGCAGCTCACCGGCCTGGAAGTCGCGCAGCATTCGCAAGCGCTTGCGTTGCGGTACGTCGCCGGATATGGCCTCGGCCACCACGCCATTCTTCTGCAGCAGGCGCGCCAGGTATTCGGCATCGCGCTTCATATTTACAAAGACCATGGTCCGCTTCGCGCCCATGTCCTTCAGCAGGTGCACGAGCAGGCCGCCCTTGTCTTCGTTGGCCGGGAAGTACACCACCTGGGTGACCCGGTCCACCGTCATCTTGTCCGGCTCGATCTGGACCAACTCCGGTTCGTTCATGTGCTCGTAGGCCAGTTCGAGCACGCGCATGCTCAGGGTGGCCGAGTACAGCATGTTCAGCCGTTGGTCAGGCGGGGGCAGGCGGCGCAGCACGTAGCGGATATCCTTGATGAAGCCGAGGTCGAACATTCGGTCCGCCTCGTCCAGTACCACGACCTGGGTCCGATCGAGCCGGAATATCCCCTGCTTGAAGTAGTCGATGAGCCGTCCGGGGGTACCGATCAGCAGGTCCACCCCCGCGGCGATGTCTTCGCGCTGCTTGTCATAATCGGCGCCACCGTAGACGAGCTTGGTGCGCAGGCCGGTGTGGCCGCCCAGCACCAGGCCATCGGCATGAATCTGCACCGCGAGTTCCCGCGTCGGCGCCAGGATCACGGCCCGGGGACTGCTGGTCCGGGGTTCTTCGGCGGGTGCGTGCTTCAGCAGGTGGTTGAAGGTGGCCAGCAGGAAGGCCGCGGTTTTGCCCGTCCCGGTTTGCGCCTGCCCCGCAACGTCGTGTCCCTGCAGCGCCCGGGGCAGGGTGGCCGCCTGTATGGGCGTGCAGACGGTAAACCCCGCCGCATCGACGCCCGCCTGCAGTTCCGGGCGCAATGTCAGATCGGTGAACAGGACTTCAGGTTCTTCAGCCATAGATAGGAATGCCTCAGGGGAGCCGGGTGTGCTGCAATACTTGCAAAACACGGCGGGTCGGGTTCAAAATGGCCCATCGCCGCGGTCGCTGCCGTCCGCGCCAAGATCAATACCCGCATCGGATCATGTCGATCAGGAAGCTTTAGCTACAGCTTCCGAGCAATGCGTTCAGTCGCCCACATGCTGGGGCCGGGGCGACATGATGACACCAGTCACCGCTGTTGCGCTAGTCGCGCGGCCGCGAGTCCAATCCAACACCAAATCGCTAACACCCGCCGGAAAGAAGCAAATGAGCATAGTTCACGTCAGTGACGACACTTTCGAAGCCGAAGTTCTGCAGGCAGGCAAACCTGTCCTGGTGGATTTCTGGGCAGAATGGTGCGGTCCCTGCAAGATGATCGCGCCGCTTCTGGAGCAAGTTGCTGGCGAATACGCTGACCGATTGCAGATAGCTAAAGTTGATGTCGAGGCGAGCCAGGGCACCGCGATGAAGTTCGGAATCCGCAGCATCCCGACTCTGATGCTGTTCCGTGACGGCGTGGTTCAGGCTCAACATGTCGGCATGTTGTCAAAAGAGCAGCTGAGTCAGCTGCTGGATGAGAAATTGTGAGGGGATACTTGGGCAACGCAGCACGAGGCCGCGCGAAATCCAACACGCGAGGCGGCAACAGGGGCGAGCAGCAGGGCATGAAGAAGAAGTCACGCCGGCGTCGCAGTGAATATGACGAACACGTAACCTTTACCGAAGACGAGGTCATTCGCCGCAGCGAACTCGAGAAGGGCGAGAACCTGATGAATCTGACGGAGCTGAAGACTCAGCCCGCGTCAGAACTGGTTGCCCTTGCCGAGACCATGGGCCTGGAGAACCTGGCCCGGTCGCGCAAGCAGGACATCATCTTCTCGGTGCTGAAGGCGCATGCGCAGAGCGGCAACGACATTTACGGTGACGGCGTGCTGGAGATTCTGCAGGACGGCTTCGGCTTCCTGCGCTCTGCCGACGGTTCTTACCTGGCCGGACCCGACGACATCTACGTGTCGCCCAGCCAGATACGCCGCTTTAACCTGCGGACCGGAGATACGGTCTCAGGGCTGATTCGGCCGCCGAAGGAAGGTGAACGCTACTTTGCGCTTCTCAAGGTTTGCGAAATCAACCTGGACGCGCCAGAAAATGCACGCAACAAAGTGCTGTTCTCGAACCTGACGCCACTGTTTCCGAAGGAACGGCTGCAGCTGGAGCAGGGCAACGGCAGTACCGAAGACCTGACGGCTCGCATCATCGACCTGGTAGCGCCGATCGGTAAGGGCCAGCGTGGCCTGATCGTGTCACCGCCGAAGGCCGGTAAGACCATGTTGCTGCAGAACATCGCGCTGTCCATCACCGCGAATCATCCCGAGACTTACATGATCGTGCTGCTCATCGACGAGCGGCCGGAGGAAGTCACCGAGATGCAGCGCACGGTGCGGGGCGAAGTCGTCTCCAGTACCTTCGACGAGCCCGCCAGCCGGCATGTGCAGGTGGCTGAAATGGTCATCGAGAAGGCCAAGCGGCTGGCAGAGCACAAGCTCGACGTGGTGATTCTCCTCGACTCCATCACCCGCCTGGCGCGTGCCTACAACACGGTAGTGCCGTCATCCGGAAAGGTGTTGACCGGTGGCGTGGATGCCAATGCTCTGCACCGGCCGAAGCGCTTTTTCGGCGCGGCGCGGAACATCGAGGAAGGCGGCAGCCTGACGATACTGGCCACGGCGCTAATCGATACCGGCTCGAAGATGGACGACGTCATCTACGAAGAGTTCAAGGGCACGGGTAATTCGGAAATCCACCTGGATCGCCGGATTTCCGAGAAGCGCGTCTACCCGGCCATCAACATCAACCGCTCCGGCACCCGCCGCGAAGATCTGCTCACCGAAGAAGATGAGCTGCAGAAGATGTGGGTGTTGAGAAAGGTGCTGCACCCGATGGATGAGCTGGCCGCGGTGGAGTTCCTGCTCGGCAAGATGCAGGACACCAAGACGAACGCCAAGTTCTTCGAATCCATGAAGCGCTGACGGCTCACCGTCGCTGTCTGCAGATCGCTGGGTACGAGTTGCCTGTGTGCCAGGATCGATAGGTTCGTGGGCACGGCTTCAGCCGTGGATGACCCATCGCGTGGCTTAGCCACTGGAGTTAATGAGCCCTTGACGTCGGTGGACTGCCGCCGCCGCGGGGCGAGGTCTCTTCCGGGCTAAACCTCCATCGCACTGCTGCGCTGCGCACTCCTGCTCCGCTTGCAGGCCGGCCCGCACTTCCCTGTGCGGGCGTTCGCCCCGCTGCGTCGGTCCACTGGACCGACGGTCGGGGCTCACCCCTGTGCTCAGTCGGATCGGCCCTCCGTCGCTCCCGCCATCCATGGCTCCGCTCCTCCGGGACGACGCCCGGAAGAGACCTCGCCCCGCGGCGACGGCGTGAATCGAGTGCGGGGCATTCCAGAGTTCCTAACGTAGCCAATACGGTCGGAAATTAGCCGCGACGGCATGCTGGCCGTGGGAGAATCTGCCGCCAGCGCAAGCGGGTGGGCCGGTGTCTGTGCCCGTCACAGTCAGCCGGCTTGCCGAGCAGCGCAGCGAACGAGGGAATAGCCCGAAGGGGCCGCGCAGGGATGCGCGGCTCCGGGACCCGGGGCCAGGGATGGCCCCGTGTCCCGGACCCCGACGTGAGTGAGC
>CAZTIB010000237.1:0-21645 GCA_964613615.1 uncultured Chromatiaceae bacterium | reverse complement strand
GATGCGCGCCTGCAGGCGCGCCACCCAGTCGGGCAGACCAACGACCCAGCGTCGCCGGCCCGTCGCCGCAGCAATCATCTGCACCAGTTCCCGCAGCGTGTAGATCTCCGGCCCGCACAGCTCATAGGTGCGCCCGTCCGTGGCGCCGTCGCGAACCGCCAGGGCCACGGCGGCGACGACGTCGTCGCGGTGTACCGGCGCGAAGCGTGCATTGGGGCAGGCCAGCGGTAGCGCCAGTGGCAGCTGTCCCAGCAATCCGGCAAAGCGGTTCAGGAAAGAGTCGCCGGGACCAAATATTACCGATGGCTGCAATATCGTCCAGCGCAGGGACTGTGCGCTGGCGATGGCCGCCTCGGCCTGGCCCTTGGAACGCAGATAGTGGCTCGGGCCGTTCACATTGGCGTTCAGCGCGCTGACCTGAACCAGTTTTGGCACGCCGGCTGTTTCGCAGGCGCGGACCAGCTTCGCGGTCAGCTCGGCATGGGCGTGCCGGAACCCGCTGCCGTCATAGCCGGCTTCGTTCAGGATACCCACCAGGTTGATGACCCGGTCGCAGCCGGCCACCAGGCGCGCCAGCGTGTCCGGGTCGTGCACGTCTGCCCACAGTAATCGCGCGTTGGGCAATACCGTGAGGTGCCGCGCGCGCGCCGGATCCCGGGTGGGCAGCCGCAGGCGGTGCCCCGCCGCAGCCAGGTGAGCCACTACCTGTGAACCGAGGAAGCCGGTGCCGCCCAGCACGCAAATGGTGCCGCCTGCGTTTGCTGACTGCGCATTCATGGTGGCACTGGCGGCTTATTTCACCTGCAGCAGAAGGTCACGATTGCCGCGCCGGATACCCAGGATCAGCAGGTTCTGCCCGCTGGCGACCTCCTGCATTTCCGTCACGGAACGAACCCGCACGCGGTTCACGGAAATGATCAGGTCACCTTCCTCAAGCCCACGCATGGCCGCCGGGCTGCCCGGCGCCGTGCTGTCCACGCGCACCGCACCAGCCCCGAGCCGCTCGATTTCATCGGGGTAGTCGGCCAGTTCCGCGCCGGCCAGACCCGGGTGGACGTCCTCTGCAGACATCTGCTGCATGGACGCCAGTTCCTGCAGCTTGGCATCGAACTTCTTGCGCTTGCCGTCGCGCACCGCCTGAATCTTCACGGGCTCACCGCTGCGGCGCAGGCCAATGGTGTTGCGCAGATCGTTGGCGCTGGTGATTTCTTCACCGTCAACTTCGACGATGATATCGCCCACCTTGAGGCCGGCGACTTCCGCGGCAGATCCCGGCACGACTTCCTGCACCAGGGCGCCCTGGACGCCTTCATCGGCGCCGATGGCTTCTGCGGTTTCGGCGTTGAAGTCACTGATGCTGACGCCCAGCAGGCCGCGGCGTACTTCACCGAACTCGATGAGCTGCAGCATGATGGACTTGGCGATATTCACCGGGATCGCAAAGCCGATGCCGATATTGCCGCCGCTGTTGCTGAAGATCGCCGAGTTCACGCCTATCAGTTCGCCGTCCAGGTTGACGAGAGCACCGCCGGAGTTGCCGGGATTGATAGACGCGTCGGTCTGAATGAAATCTTCATAGCCGTCACGGCTGATGCCGCGCCTGCCGAGCGCACTGATAATTCCCGAGGTCACGGTGTGTTGCAGACCGAAAGGGTTGCCGATGGCCAGCACGAAGTCGCCCACTTCGATTCGTTCGGAATCGCCGAGGTCCATGGCCGTCAGATTTTTCGCATCCTCGACCTTGAGCACCGCGATATCGGTGCCGGGGTCCGAGCCCACCACTTCGGCGCTGAAGGATCGATCGTCCACCAGCGTTACCTCGATCTTGTCGGCGTTTTCGACAACGTGGTGGTTGGTAATGATGTAGCCCTTTCTTGCGTCGATGATGACGCCCGAGCCGGCGCTGCGCACCGGGCGCTGGTTCTGCTGTTCCGGGAAACCGAAGAAACGCCGGAAGAACGGGTCGTCCATCAGCGGGTTGTTCGGCGCATCGCGGGTGCCCTGGGTCGCAATATTGACCACGGCCGGCGACACCTCCTTCACCAATGGGGCCAGGCTTGGCAACTCCTGGTCGCCGAGCTTGGCGGGTAAAGCGGCCCATGGGGATGATGCGAACAACAGGGTCGTGGCGGCGAGCGCGGCCCGCAGCGTCAGCTTGGTCGTCATGCTGGATTTCTTCCCGGGAAAACGGTGGACAAGAGGCGAATCATAGCGGGTCGCGGCGCTGGCCGCGGTGATGCAGGGTTTCGCCCATGAGTCCCTGTCTGGATGCGCCGGTGCCGGTTTTGGTCGCATCGATGGTGCCCCGTTGGGACCCTCAAATGGAATATCCGGTGGAAAAGCTGGGGATTATCCGGGTATAGGCTGAACACAAGATGTTGTGGTTGGCGTTGCTGGCGACCACGCTACAGTCAATGCATGTCGTTCTGCTGGTTGTTTTTGGAAAGATTTATAAGCTATTGTTTTTAAAAACAAAGTGTCCGGGAGCCAAAAGCAAGGAAGCCCTTGACAGAATTTTCCCGGAGTCATAATCTACCAGACGTCGGCACAACATCTTGTGCCGGCAATTTTCTTCAGGACCGTCGTAGCGGCCAAGAGGACCGAGGGTGTTGCTCGTGGCTGCAGGGGAAGACTGTCCGTTGAAAAAGGGGAACGGGTCAGGGGTTAACCCGACAATACGGCAGCGACTCGGGGCTTGGCAGGCCCGGGCCGCCTTCAAATACGGGGTTGTTTGGTCGCAATGAAAAGTGCAGCGCAGGTCAGTCAAGTCAAGGTCTCCGCCATCGGCTTCCAGGCAGCGTCCATGGATATCTGGGACACCAAGTACCGGCTTAAGTCCAAGTTCGGCGAGGTGGTGGACGAAACCATGGACGACACCTACAAGCGAGTCGCCCGGGCCTTGGCGGATGTCGAAGCGGAGGCTGAACGCGAGCAGTGGTACGAATTGTTCCTGTGGGCGCTGCGCAGCGGCGCGGTGCCGGCGGGCCGGATCGTGTCGAACGCGGGTGCGCGGCATCACAAGCCCGCCACCTCCACCATCAACTGCACCGTGTCCGGGATCATTGGCGATTCGATGCACGACATCCTGGACAAGGTTCACGAAGCCGGGCTGACGTTGAAAGCTGGCTGCGGCATTGGTTACGAGTTCTCGACGCTGCGGCCGAAGGGCGCTTACGTCAGCGGCGCCGGCGCCTATACCTCGGGCCCCCTGTCGTTCATGGATATCTACGACAAGATGTGCTTCACGGTATCGTCTGCGGGCGGCCGCCGCGGTGCCCAGATGGGCACCTTCGACGTGGGCCATCCTGATGTCCTCGATTTCATCCGCGCCAAGCGTGAAGACGGCCGGCTCCGCCAGTTCAACCTGTCGCTGCTGATCACCGACGATTTCGTGAACGCGGTGCGGGCCAACGGCGAGTGGGCCCTGGCATTTCCCATCGACCAGCGCGAGTCCGACCAGAGCGATATCGACCTGGACGATTCTGAACAGGTGCTATGGCGCGACTGGCCCGCGAACGGTTATGTGACCAATGAGCAGGGCCAGGTGGCCTGCAAGATTTTCCGCAAGCTGCCGGCACGGCGGTTATGGGACATGATCATGGCCTCCACTTACGACTTTGCCGAACCCGGTTTCGTCCTGGTGGACCGCGTCAACGAGATGAACAACAACTGGTTCTGCGAAAACATTCGCGCCACCAATCCTTGTGTCACCGCCGACACGTGGGTGCAGACGGTCGACGGGCCGCGGCAGGTGTCAGAGCTGGTAGGCCGGCCGTTCACCGCGTTGCTGGACGGCGAGGCCTGGCCGGCCGCGCCGGAGGGCTTTTTCCAGACTGCCACCAAGCCCGTCGTACGATTGGAAACCGCCGGTGGTTACAGCCTCCGGCTCACGGAGGATCATCGGGTGCGCCGCGTGGTTCGCTTCGACGCCGACGCCACCGAAACGGACTGGTGTGCGGCAGGCGAGCTGCGCCCGGGCGACCGTGTCATGCTGAACGACCACCGCGCCCATGCGCACTGGCCGGGGGCTTTCGGCCGCGAAGAGGGTTATTTGCTTGGCCTGCTGCGCGCGGAGGCCGGCCAGATCGCCACTACGGACGCCAGTATCCGGCTGGGCGCCGCGGCGGCGGTGGCTAACGGTTCCACGGCACCGCTGGCGGCTGGCACCCAACGGTTGATGAGTGCCGCCGAGGGCGCGGCGCGGGTCCTGGCTGCCGATGGTGCCGACATTGGCTGGCAGGCCCTGGCCGATACCGGGCAGAGCGAGCTGACGGTTCCCGGGCTGGGGCACGTTGCGGCGGCGCTGGATCTTGCCGCCGATGCCGGGGCGTTGACGGCGGGCGTGGAAAAAACCTCCAGCGAGTTTTACCGGGGCTTTCTCAAGGCGGCTTTCGACCTGCGGGGTGAGCTCGTGGCAGAAGGCTCGGCCGGGCCTGCGATCCGGTACACGGATGTGCGCGACGACGCGTTGCCGGGCATCCAGCGCATGCTGCTGCGGCTCGGCATTGTCGCCCGGCGCAGCGGCCAGCGGTCATCGGCCGTCACGGGGGCCTGCCTGTGGATTGCCGGCAGCAACCTGGCGCAGTTTGCACAGCTGATCGGTTTCAGCGATGCCGACCGCAGCGAACGGCTGCAAGACGCGTTGACCCATCCGGCTATAGCCCAGGGCACGGAACGTTTCGTGGCCCGCGTCAAGGCGGTAGAGGCCCACGGCTCGGAGTCGGTCTACGACTGCCAGGTGCCGGGCATCAACGCCTTCGACGCCAACGGCATCTGGGCCCACAACTGCGGCGAGCAGCCTTTGCCGCCGTACGGATCGTGCCTGCTGGGCTCGGTGAACCTGACCAAGTTCGTCGTCGACCCGTTTACCGACAAGGCGCAATTCGACTGGGATGATTTTCGCAAGGTCGTGAAAGTGTTCACGCGCATGCTCGACAACGTGGTCGAGGTCAACGGGCTGCCGCTGGAAGGCCAGCGCCACGAAATCTTCCGCAAGCGGCGCCACGGCATGGGCTTCCTGGGGCTCGGTTCCACCGTCACGATGCTGCGGATGAAATATGGGTCGACGGCCTCGGTGGAGTTCACGGAAACCGTGGCCCGGGAGCTGGCCCAGGCGGGCTGGGAGACCGGCCTGGAACTGGCCCGCGAAAAGGGCCCGGCCCCGATCATGCTGGAAGAGTTCCGGGTGACGCCGGAAATGCTGCGGCGGCGACCTGAGATGGCGGCCGACGGCTGGCAGGTGGGCGACAAGGTCCCGGGACGGGTACTGCACGCGCGCTACAGCCGCTACATGCAGCGCATGGCAGAGGTGGCGCCGGAACTGGTCAAAGAGCTGGAGCGGACCGGTGCGCGTTTTACTCACCACAGTTCCATCGCGCCCACCGGAACCATCTCGCTGTCGCTGGCCAATAACGCCAGCAACGGAATCGAGCCGAGCTTTGCGCACCACTATTTCCGCAATGTGATCCGCGAGGGCAGGAAAACCAAGGAGAAGGTGGACGTGTACTCGTTTGAGATGCTGGCCTATCGCGAACTGATCAACACGCGAGCCATGCCGGAGTCCGACAAGCAGGGCGAACAGCTGCCGGAATACTTTGTGACAGCGGACGGCATTACGCCCACTGAGCACGTAGACATTCAGGCAGCGGCGCAGAAGTGGGTGGATTCATCCATCTCCAAGACGGCCAACGTGCCCACGGAGTTTCCGTACGAAGAGTTCAAGGACATCTACCTGTATGCCCACGAACAGGGGCTGAAGGGTTGCACGACCTTCCGCTTCAACCCGGAAGCTTTCCAGGGCGTGCTGGTGAAGGAAAAAGACCTCAAAAACACCACCTACACCTTCGTGCTGGAAGACGGTACCGAGATTGAAGCCCGGGGTGACCAGGAAGTGGAGTACGACGGCGAGACTCACAGCGCGGCGAACCTTTTCGACGCGCTGAAAGAAGGCTACTACGGCAAGTTTTAAATCTGATTCGTCGCCGGCGACGGCGAACGAGGCGAGCGAGGCTGGACAACCATGGCAGAGATTCGAATCAGCAAGGCTATCGTCGATTTCCGTGTTGAAGCGGAACCGGCAGACGCGGTGAAACTGGCAGAGCGGCCGCAGCCCCTGGAGACCAGCGCCGACGGCAAAGTCGTGCGCATGCACGAGAAGCTCGAGCGCCCGGAAATGCTGCGGGGCTCCACCTATAAGGTGAAAACGCCCATTTCCGACCACGCGATGTACGTGACCATCAACGACCTGATCCTGAATCCGGACACCGAGTTCGAGCAGCGCCGGCCCTTCGAGATCTTCATCAATTCGAAGAACCTGGATCACTACCAGTGGATTGTGGCCCTGACGCGCATCATGTCGGCCGTGTTCCGCAAAGGCGGCGACGTGACCTTCATCGTTGACGAACTGAAGGCCGTGTTCGATCCCCGGGGCGGTTACTGGCAGCCGGGTGGCAAGTTCATGCCGTCCATCATCGCCGAACTGGGACACATCATCGAAAAGCACCTGCGCTTCATCGGCATGCTCCCGGACAGCGGGTTGGACGAGCACCAGCAGCGCCTGGTAGAGACCAAGCGACGCGAGTTTGAAGACCGGTCCAAGCAGCGGGACGCCTTTGTGACCAGCGAATATCCGGCCGGCGCCCAGCTGTGCGGCAAGTGCAGCGTGACGGCCGTCGTCATGATGGACGGCTGCATGACCTGCCTGAACTGCGGCGAGTCGAAGTGCGGCTGAATTCTTACTCCAGCCAACCGTTGACCTCGGTCAGGTCGGTCTCAGTCAGCGTGCCGGCGGCTTCTTTCAGCAGTAACACGTTGATGATGTAGTCGTAGCGGCTGCGCGCGTAGTTGGTTTCGGCCAGGAACAGGGCCCGCCGCGCGTCCAGCACGTCCACCGTCGTGCGCGTGCCCACCTCGAAACCGGCTTCCGTCGCCTGCAGCGCGGTCCGCGAGGACTTCAGTGACTGCCGCAGCGCCTTGACGCGCGCAATCTCCGAGATGACGCCGAGGTAGGAGTCGCGCGTCTGCCGTTCGACTTCCCTGGCCGTGCGCTCCAGCCGCTCCAGGGCCGCGCGGCGTTGCCAAACGGCTTCCCGAGAGGCCGACCGGATCGCGCCACCCGTGTAGATCGGCACGGAAAACTGCACTGAAATGACTTCAGCTGTCGAATCGTTCAGCGTATCGATGGGCTGGATTTCAACCAGGCCCGAGGTGAAATTCTGCGCGGTGTTCTTACCGTTACCCGAGATATCCTGTACCTGCCGGCGCGCCACCAGGTCCAGGGTGGGCAAGTAGCCGGAGCGGGCTATCCTGACGTCGTCACGCGCGATATCCACCCCGATGTCAGCGGCCATCAGGGCCAGGTTCTGCTGCAAAGCGATTTCTACCCACTGGTTTTCGTCCACCGGGTTCGGGCTGACCAGCGGAATCTGGTCCCGTGGTCCGTCCAGATCCGGCGTGTACTGACCGGTGATCTCCCGGAGCACCTCGCGGCGATTGGCCAGTACCCGCTTCGCGACGATTTCTGCAGCCACCGCGGTGTCGTAACCGGCCTGCGCTTCCTGCACGTCGGTAATCGCGATCAGGCCCACCTCGAAGCGTTTCTGGGCCTGCTCGAGCTGCCGGCCGATGGCGTCCTTCGCTCCCTGCTCGGACTTCAGTGTGTCCTCGGCGGCGAGCACGTCGAAGTAGGCGGTGGCAACGCGGGTAATCAGGTTCTGCCGGGCCGCCTGGTAGTCAGCCTCTGACTGCGCGGCCTCCTTGTCGGCCTGGCGCACCCGCAGCCACTGGTCGGCGCGGAACAGGGTCTGGGTCAGATCGACGGTCCAGCCCCAGCCGTCGGAAGTCGTATCGGTGATGCTCGGTGCCACAACATTGCCGACGCCGCGAATCGCGCGCGTATTGTTCTTGTTGTCATCGTAGGTCCAGCCGGCAGATACCTGCGGCAACAGGGCCGCGATGGCCTGGGGCTTGCGCTGGATCGTGGCCTGCAGGTTGGCATCCGCTTCCCGGAGTTGGGGATCGCTGGTCAGCGAGATGGAATAAATCTCGATCAGGTCCGTAGCATGGGCGGGCGCGCTGGCAACAATGCTCGCGGCCAACAGTAAGGAGGGCAGGATTCTCATGTCAGCTCCAAGGCTCCGATATATATAGCGTCGATACAGGGTCGGCCGGGAGGGACGACGCGCCATGCTAACCCAGAGCCGACGGCAGGTGTGACCGCAGGGCTGCCGCGTCAGAAGGCAAATGCCCGGGCTGCGGGCGCGTGGATCAGGGCGGGCACCGACGTCTCGAACAGCCGGTCGCAGCGGAACTCGTTGTCGGCGCTGCGCTCTATGCGCCAGGCGAGCATGGGCAGCGACCGGCCGGTTACCTGAAACAGTCTGCCGCCCGCCTTGAGCCAGTTCGGAAAGGGCGTATCGGCCACGGGCAGGGATCCGGTCACCGCGATCACGTCGGCGTGCAAAGGGTCGACGTCAAAAATGTCCCCCAGCACCACTTTGCAATTGACGACGTGAAGGGCCTCCAGTCGCCCGCGTGCCGCGTCGGCCAGCTCCGGGAACAGTTCTACACTCGTGACCTCTGCACCCAGGCGCGCGAGGCACGCCGTGAGATAACCGCTACCGGTGCCGATTTCCACAATGTGATCCGTCGGGCGGATGTCCAGGGCCTGCAGCAGCAGCCCTTCCTGCAGCGGGGTCATCATCCACTGGCCGCGGGCCAGGGGAATAGGGTCATCGGCGAAAGCGACGCCCTGATAAGCGGGCGGTACGAACTGCTCGCGCGGCACCGTGGCCAGCGCATCGAGGACCCTCGGGTCCAGCACGCTGCCAGCGCGTAGCTGCTGCTGAAGCATGACCGTGCGAGCCAGTTCTACGTTCATACTCATCCAACGTCTCCCCTGTTCAGACTGATGCCGCCGAATCGTAACGGCTTCGCATTATGGTGAATACCCGGGTTGCCGTCAGGGGCCGTGGGCTATCCTAACTGTGCCGGTCGTTCCGCGAATCTGGCGCGCCGGCGGCGTCACTCGCGGTACCCACCTAACCGTGCTGAGTGATGCTCATGATTGAAGCCTGGCCCCTCTACCTGCTTGCCGCCGTCGTCGTCGGCCTGGGGGGGGTGTGCATGTGGCTCTGGCGCGCGCGGCGTAGTGATCTTGACCGGGTGCGCGCATTGCACGCCGAGCTCGTAGACGCGGCGGAGAACGCTGCCTTTGGCAAGCGAATTTCACAAACCGCGGTGCCGGCGGAATTCGCCGAGCTGGGCACCAGCATCAACAGTCTCTTCGATGCGTTGAATGATAAGGAACAGGCGCTGCACCAGCGCGAGAGCCTGTTCCAGGACCTGGCCAACACCATGCCCGAAGTGGTGCTCGTGCACCGTAGCCGGGTGGTGTTTGCGAATTCGGCCGCGGCCAGTCTGCTGGGCGTGACTCCGGAGCAGCTGGTCAGCCGGCCGGTGGCGGACCTGCTGCGGCCAGCCTACCGCGCAATGACACGCAAGCGCATCGAAAGCCTGCTGGCCGGTGCAGCCGCGCCAGATCGTCCGGAAGTGCAGCTGGTCACGGCCGACGAGCGTGGTCTTTGGGTAGAACTCAGCAGCGCGCCCATCAACTACCGGGGGCAGGAGGTCATCCTCACCATTGCCCGCGACATCAGTTACCGCAAGAGCATTGAAGCCACCCTTGGTCGCAGCAAGCAGCAGGCCCAGTTCACGCTCGAGTCCATTGGTGAAGGGGTGATTACCACCGACACCCAGGGCCGCATCGACTACCTGAATGCGGCGGCCGAACAACTCACGGGCGTGAAGCGAGCCGCGGCGGCGGGCAAGCGCATGGCTGACCTGGTGAGCCTGGTGGACGAAGCGGACCGTCGCGCGCTGGCCGATCCGGTGGACCGGGCGCTGTCGGATCGCCGGCGGGTCAATGTCGGCCGGCGGGCGCTGATGATCCCGGCCGACAACGAACGCGAACTGTCGGTGGAACTGACGGCGTCACCGATCAAGGGTCCCGAAGACCAGGTAGCGGGCGTCGTCGTGATCATGCACGACGTGACGGAAGTGCGCGGTCTGACTCAGCGCATGAGCTACCAGGCCGCGCACGATGCGTTGACCGGGCTGGTCAACCGGCGTGAATTCGAGCGGCGCCTGGAAGACTCTCTGCGCACGGTGCGCAACGACAACGCTTCGCACGTGCTGTGCTATCTGGATCTCGACCGTTTCAAAGCGGTCAACGACACGTGTGGGCACCTGGCCGGCGACAACCTGCTGCGGGAAATTGCGGGCCTGGTCCAGGAGCAGGTGCGAGAATCTGATTGCGTGGCCCGCCTTGGGGGCGACGAGTTCGGCCTGCTGCTGATTCGCTGCCCTCTGGAGAAAGCCCGGCAGATCGCCGACGACGTGTGCACGGTGGTGCGCGATCATCGCTTCGTGTGGCAGGACAAGATCTTTACGGTGGGTGCCAGCGTCGGGCTGGTGGAAGTGGGGCAGGAAAGCGGCACGATCAAAGAATTGCTGGCAGCGGCTGACTCGGCCTGTTACGTGGCCAAGCAGCAGGGCCGTGGCCGGGTGCACGTGTATTCGGCGAAAGACGAGGCCCAGGCTCGCCAGCGTGGCGAGATACACTGGCTCCAGCAGCTGCAGTCGGCGCTGAAAGACGGTGGGTTCGAACTCTTTACGCAGCCCGTCATTTCCGTGGGCGGGCGGGTCGCCGACGGCCCGGCCGCCGAAGTGCTGCTGCGCATGAGCGACGAGCGCGGTGCGCTGGTGCCGCCGCAGGAATTCCTGAAGGCCGCCGAGCGCTACCACCTGATGGGGCAGATCGACCGCTGGGTCGTACGCGCGACCCTGGCCGCGGTGGGTCAGGGCATGATCCGGCTGCCCGACCAGCGCAGCTGCAGTATCAACCTGTCCGGGCAAACGCTGGGCGATGAGGACTTCCTGGAATTCGTGGTGGAGTGCCTGGATCACAGCCAGGTGCCGCCGTCACGCGTGTCCTTCGAGATCGACGAACGAGCCGTCATGTCGGACCTGAGTCACGCCCGGCGCTTTGTCGGGGTGCTGCACGGCATCGGCTGCCGGTTCGGGATCGACGATTTCGGCAGTGGCATCGGTGCGCTGGCGAGCCTGCGCGAACTTTCCATCGACTATCTTAAGATCGACGGTGCCTACACGCGTGACCTGGAAAACGACAGCGTCAATCACCAGGTGGTGTCGGCCATTACCCGTCTCGCCCGGACCATGGGCTTCCGCGTCGTCGCCGAGCAGGTGGAAGAACAGGCGGACTTCGATGCGCTGCGTGAACTGAAGGTGGATTTCATCCAGGGTTACTTCGTCGAGCGCCCGTCACCGCTGGGCGAGGGGCGGAGATCCGCGCTGCAATAAAAAACCCCGGCCAGGGCCGGGGTCTTGAGCCAGCAGGCTTGACAGCGAAGCCCTACAGCAATGGCACCATCAGCAGCGCGACAATGTTGATGATCTTGATCAGCGGGTTGATGGCTGGTCCTGCAGTGTCTTTGTAGGGATCGCCTACCGTGTCGCCGGTGATCGCGGCCTTGTGGGCGGCGGTGCCCTTGCCGCCGCAGTTGCCGTCTTCGATGTACTTCTTGGCGTTATCCCACGCGCCGCCGCCGACGGTCATGGAAATCGCGACGAAGATGCCGGTGATGATCGTGCCGATCAGCATGCCGCCCAGCGCACGAATGCCGCCGCCTGCGCCGAAGGCGAGGTTCGCGGCCACCACCAGCACGACGGGTACCAGGATCGGCAGCATCGACGGCACGACCATCTCCTTGATGGCGGCGCGCGTCAGCAGGTCCACAGCGCGCGTGTAGTCGGGCTTGGTGGTGCCTTCCATAATGCCTTTGATCTCGCGGAACTGGCGACGCACTTCTTCCACCACCGAACCCGCGGCGCGACCCACGGCTTCCATGGCCATTGCGCCGAATAGATAAGGCACCATGCCGCCGATGAACAGCCCGATGATCACGGCCGGATCATTCAGCACGAAGTCTTCCAGCTTGCCCTCGGTGCGCAGGTTATTGGTGAAATCGGCGAACAGCACCAGCGCGGCGAGGCCGGCAGAGCCGATGGCATAACCTTTGGTAACCGCCTTGGTGGTATTACCCACAGCGTCGAGCGGGTCGGTAATGTTGCGGATCTTCTCGTCCAGCCCCGCCATCTCGGCAATGCCGCCGGCGTTGTCCGTGATCGGGCCGAAAGCGTCCAGCGCCACAATCATGCCGGTCATGGACAGCATGGCGGTCGCGGCAACTGCAATACCGTAGACGCCAGCCAGTGCAAAGGCGCCCCACATGCAGATGCACACGGCGATGACCGGCGCCGCTGTGGCTTTCATGGAAATGCCGAGACCGGCGATGATGTTGGTGGCGTCGCCGGTGATGGAGGCTTGCGCAATCTTCTGCACCGGGCTGTATTCGGTACCGGTGTAGTACTCGGTGATCCAGACCATGAAGGCCGTCAGAATCAGGCCGAGCAGCGACGCGAAGTACAGATTGTTTGCAGTGAAGCCTTCGATGTCACTCATCATCAACGTGGTGACGGGATAGAAAGCGATCGCGGCGATCACACCGGAGATGATCACGCCCTTGTAGAGCGCGCCCATCACGCTGCCGCCTTCCTTCGTCTTGACGAACAGGCTGCCGATGATCGAGGCCACGATGGAAACCGCGCCGAGAACCAGCGGATAGTAGACGCCCGCGGCGCCCGACTCGCCGAGTATCAGGCCGCCAAGCAGCATGGTGGCAATGATCGTGACTGCATAGGTCTCGAACAGGTCGGCAGCCATACCGGCACAGTCGCCGACGTTGTCACCCACGTTGTCGGCAATCACGGCGGGATTACGCGGATCGTCCTCCGGGATACCGGCTTCGACCTTGCCCACCAGGTCGGCGCCCACGTCGGCACCCTTGGTGAAGATGCCGCCGCCAAGCCGCGCGAATATAGAGATCAGCGAACCGCCGAAGGCCAGGCCGAGCAGCGCATGCAGCGCATCGTCCATGGTCAGGCCGGCGCCAAGCAGGATCCAGTAGTAGCCGGCCACGCCGAGCAGCCCAAGGCCCACCACGAGCATGCCGGTGATGGCGCCGCCGCGGAAGGCGACGTCCAGGGCCTTGCCCATGCCCTCGTGGGCCGCCTGCGCGGTGCGCACATTCGCGCGCACGGAGATGTTCATGCCGATGTAGCCGGCGGCGCCGGAGAACACCGCGCCGATCAGAAAACCGATGGCCGTGGCCCAGCCAAGTGCAAAGCCGAGAATGACCAGGATGATTGCGCCAACTACGCCGATGGTGGCGTACTGACGATTCAGGTAGGCGTTTGCACCTTCCTGGATCGCCCCGGCGATCTCCTGCATGCGTTCGTTGCCTGCAGGTTGTGCCAGGATCCAGCGCACCTGGACCGCACCAAAAAAAATCGCGAGCAGGCCCGCACCAACACTCAGTAACAGGGCAAGATCCCCAGACATGCTTGACTCCCTCCCGACAGGCAGGCGTGGCCGGGCGGTGAGCAGCCCGGCTATAAGAATTTGATTTTGCTTAAGATATCCGCCGAAAGGCGGAGCCCCACCGCGAACCGCCGGGGATCATAGCACAAAGCGCTTGCCCAATTTCCTGGCCACGGGTACGAGCTTAAGCTCGACATAGTCCGGCAGGCCGTTGCGGTACGGTGGGTAGTCTTCGCCACGGATCAGCGGTGCCAGGTATTTGCGGCACGCAGCAGTGATGCCGAAACCGTCCCGGGTTATGTAACGCTTCGGCATCATCTTTTCGCGGTTCGCCACGCGGCTCAGCGGCGCACCGGTGATTTTCCAGCGATAGGGCTTGTCCGAGGTGCGAGTGATGGCCGGCATCACCGCATTTTTGCCGGCCAGCGCCATTTCCACCGCCGCCCGGCCCACCGCGTAGGCCTGCTCCACGTCCGTCGCCGACGCGATGTGGCGAGCGGAGCGCTGCAGGTAGTCGGCAATGGCGTAGTGGTACTTCAGCCCGAGTTCGTCCCGGACCATCTGCGCAAGGACTTCCGCCGCGCCGCCCAGTTGCTTGTGGCCGAAGGCATCGACGGTGCCCGCGTCGGCGATGAAGCGGCCATCCTTGTACTGGGCGCCCTCGCTGACCACGACCACGCAGTATTCATAGTCGCGCACACACTGCTTCACTCGGGCCAGGAACTTGGCCTTATTGAACGGGACCTCCGGGAACAGGATCACGTGGGGCGCTGCGGCACGGCCATGACCGGCAAGCCCGGCTGCAGCGGCGATCCAGCCTGCGTGGCGGCCCATGACTTCCAGGATAAAGACCTTTGTGGACGTCCGCGCCATGGATGCGACGTCCAGGGCGGCCTCGCGAGTGGAAACGGCGACATATTTCGCCACGGAACCGAAACCCGGGCAGTTGTCGGTAATCGGCAGGTCGTTGTCCACGGTCTTGGGCACGTGAATGGCCTGCACCGGGAAGCCCAGAGTCTTCGAGAGCTGCGAGACCTTGTAACAGGTGTCTGCAGAGTCGCCGCCGCCGTTATAGAAAAAGTAGCCGATATCGTGGGCCCGGAAGACCTCGATCAGCCGCTCGTACTCGGCGCGGTTTGCTTCCAGGCTCTTCAGCTTGTAACGGGCCGAGCCGAAGGCGCCGCCGGGCGTGTGGCGCAGTGCTGCAATGGCCCGGGCAGATTCCTTGCTGGTGTCGAACATGTCTTCGGTCAACGCACCGATAATGCCGTTGTTGCCAGCATAGACTTTGCCGATCAAGCCGCGGTGCCGGCGGGCCGTCTCGATCACACCGCAGGCGGAGGCATTGATCACCGCGGTCACGCCGCCGGACTGGGCATAGAAAGCATTGGGCTTGGGCATCGGGCTCACCTCTTTTCGGAGGGCCCGGAACATAGCACGAGATCGGGGGACAGTTGACCCATTTCATTTGCAACGCTTGGCTTACCGGCAGCGCTTCAGCAGGAAATAGGTAAACTGTCCCCCGATTTAACGCCAACAAGGGCGGACACATGCGAATCGTATTTCTCGGGGCGCCGGGTTCCGGCAAGGGGACCCAGGCCCACCGGCTGGTCGCAGACTTCGGCGTCGTGCAGATTTCCACCGGCGACCTGTTGCGGGCAGCCGTGGCTGCGGGTAGCGAGCTGGGCCAGCGCGCCAAGACCGCGATGGACGCCGGCGAACTGGTTTCCGACGAGATCGTGCTCGGCATGATCCGCGACCGGCTGCAGGAGCCGGACACCAGGGCCGGCTTTATCCTCGACGGGTTTCCGCGCAACCTGGTCCAGGCGAAGGCTCTTGACGGGGTGCTCGAAGACATCGGCCAGCCGCTGGACGCCGTGTGCCTGCTGGATGTGGACTTCGACATCCTGATGAAACGCCTGACCGGCCGGCGCACATGCTCGAAGACCGGCAAGCTGCTGAATATCCATTTCTCGCCGCAGAGCGAGCTCGATGCGTGCGTGGAGGCTGGGGGCGAACTGGTTCAGCGCGCCGACGACAACGAAGACACCATTGGTAACCGGCTGCAGGTCTATCGCGAGCAGACCGAACCGCTGGTGGGCTTCTATCGCGACGCGGGCCTGCTGCGCGACGTGGCGGGCGACGGCAAGATGGATGAAGTCTATGCGCGGCTGAAAACGGCCCTGGGCGTCTAGACGGCGGCCAGCAGTTCGTTCCCGATCACTTCGCGGCGCCACCCGCCGGTGACCCGCTGTTCCTGCTCGCCGCGCAGCAGTCCTGCCAGCTCCTTGCGGGTGGCAAGAATCTCCGGGGCGAGTCCAAGGTGCGCAGCTCGATTACCCACCAGCTTTGCCAGCGCCTTCAATGCATCCGGGTCAGGCGCTTCCTTTCGGGGTTCGCGCTGCACGTCAGTGGCATCTGTCTTCAGCGCGGCGTTGCCGTTGGCCAGGGCCTCCAGCAGCTGTTGGGCCTGGCGGCGCGCCACGGCCGGGGGAACGTCGGGTACGCGCGTGAGCGCCGCAGCGTCGGGCGGGTCCGCCCGGGCGATATTCAGCAGCGCCTTGTCCGCCAGCACCCATTGCCGTGGCCGGTCGATGGTCTGCGCCCGGTTTTCGCGCCAGCTCGCAAGAGCTCGCACCCGCGCCAGGGCGGGCAACGGCAGCCGCGCGAGTCCACCCAGGCGGCGCCAGGCCTCGGCGGGTTCCACGACATACAGCGTCGGATCCAGCAGTGCCGCGCTGTCTTCCAGCGCCCACTCGTAGCGGCCCGCAGCCAGCAGCTGTTCGCGCAGCTGGTCATAGAGCAGCAGCAGGTAGACCACGTCCTCGCGCGCGTAACGCAGCTGCGCTTCCGTTAACGGGCGTTGCGACCAGTCCGTTCGCGTCGCCGCTTTGTCCAGCTGCAGCCCCAGCAGTTTTTCCACCATCGTGGCGTAGCCGGCCTGCGCCGGGTGGCCCAACAGGCCGGCGGCAATCTGCGTGTCCAGGATCCGGTTTGGCAGCCAGCCGAATGTCAGCTGCAGCGCTTCGAGATCCTGTTTGCCCGCGTGAAAAAGTTTCAAGCCTGGATCAGCCGCCAACAGCTGTCGCAACCCGGTGTAATTCGCTTCGCTGAGCATGTCGATCAGCGCGCTGTCGGGTCCGGCTGCGAGTTGCACCAGGCACAGCTGCGGGCGGTAGGTGCTGGTGCGATTGAACTCCGTATCGACGGCTATCACCTCTAGTCCCGATAGTTTCGGCACTAGGGCGTCGATTTCCGCGTCGGCGGTCAGCGGCAAGACTTCTGGTTCGGGCACTGGCATAAGCCTCGAGTGTAGAGGATCATCAGCCACCGGCGCACAAAGCGGTCGTTAATGCCGCGCTGACAAAGACACGATGCACGTACATATTCTTGGTATCTGCGGTACCTTCATGGGCGGCGTGGCCGCGCTGGCGAGGGCCGCAGGCCATCGCGTCACCGGCTCTGACCGTGGCGTATACCCGCCGATGAGCGACCAGCTGGCCGCCCTCGGTATTGACGTGACGGAAGGCTACGATGCGGGCCAGCTAGAGCCTGCCCCCGACGTGGTGCTTGTGGGTAACGTGATGACGCGAGGCCTGCCGGTCGTCGAGGCCTTGCTGAACAGCCAAATCCCCTATACCTCCGGGCCGGACTGGCTGGCGCGTGAAGTGCTTCGCGACCGACACGTACTGGCCGTGGCGGGTACCCACGGCAAGACCACTACGGCGAGCCTGCTCGCATGGATACTTGAAGCGAACGGCCGGTCGCCCGGTTTCCTGATCGGTGGCGTGCCTTGCGACTTTGGCATCTCCGCGCGGCTCGGCGAGGGTGAGGCCTTCGTGATCGAAGCGGATGAATACGACACGGCGTTTTTCGACAAGCGGGCAAAGTTCCTGCTGTACCGGCCGCGCACGCTGGTGATCAACAACCTCGAGTTCGACCACGCTGACATCTATCCCGACCTCGCAGCCATTCAACGTCAGTTCCACCAGCTGATCCGGGCGCTGCCCGGTGCCGGGCGCCTGGTGGTGCGCGCCGGTGAAGCCAACCTCGATCCGCTGCTGGCCCATGATGTGTGGACCCCGGTGACGAGTTTTTCCAGCGACCCAGCCGCGGGTGCCGACTGGACAGGGACTGCGCAAGGCGAGCGCTTCTGCCTGCAGCAGGGCGATGTGCGGCTGGGTGAAGTCGGCTGGCAGATGGCCGGTGCGCACAATGCCGAGAACGCAACGGCGGCCGTGATCGCGGCCGGTGAGGTGGGCGTGGCACCCGCCGCGGCGCTGGAGGCCGTCGGCCGTTTTGCCGGCGTGAAGCGGCGGCTGGAACTACGTGGAACTTTCGGCGGCGTCGAGCTCTATGACGATTTTGCCCATCACCCGACGGCCATCGCCCGCACGCTGGCCGGGATCCGGGCCGGTGCGCCAACTGCGCGCGTGCTGGTGGCGCTGGAACCACGCTCAAACACGATGCGCATGGGCGTGCATCGCGATGCCCTGGGCCCGGCGCTGACCGGTGCCGACCAGGCCTGGGTCCTGCGCCCCGGCAATCTGGACTGGGACCTGGATGCAGCGCTGGCTGGCAGCGGGGCCATCCGCGTGTGTGACGAAGTCGACGAGATCGTTCGCGATATTGCCGCTGCTGCGCAGCCGGGCGATCGGTTAGTGGTCATGAGCAACGGCGGTTTCGAGGGCATTCACGAGCGCCTGGCGCAATCGCTGTCGGCCACCGGGTGAGTGTATAGTTTCTGTCGTGGCAAATCAGGCGAGCCAGATTCTCACCGATAGCATCCCGCTGTTCCCATTGCGGACGGTGCTGTTTCCCGGCGGGCCGCTGCCGCTCCGGGTCTTCGAACCGCGCTATCTCGACATGATCAGCCGCTGCATGAAAAACGATGCGGAGTTCGGTGTGATCATGATTCGCGACGGTTCTGAAGTGGGTGAAGTCCGGGTGGCAGATATCGGCACCCGGGCGCGCATTACCGACTGGTACCAGGGCAGCGACGGCATACTCGGCGTCACCGCAGTGGGCACGCAGCGTTTCTCACTGCAGGCGGTCGACAAGGAGGCGGACGGTTTATACATCGGCACGGTGGAAGATCTGGCTGCAGAACCTGAGGTTGACCTGCCGAAGGAATACGAGCCGATGGCGACGCTGCTGAAGGCGGTCATCGAGGACCTCGGCAAGCTCTACGATCCGCTGCCCAAGCATTACGGCAACTCCGGCTGGGTGGCGGCGCGCTTTGCCGAAATTCTGCCCATGGAGCTCGAGCAGAAGCAGAACTGCCTGGAAATCGAGGATCCCCTCGAGCGGCTGGAGTATGTCCGGCCGCTGCTGCGCGCAATTCGTCAGGAACGACCGCAGTAGCCGGTATCCCGGCCGGCAGACCATGACCGAAGTATCCGAGCACAGCGTCTACCGTTGCCTGATTTGCGGCTACGACTACGACGAGCAAAAAGGTTTGCCGGAGGCCGGTATCTCGCCTGGTACACGCTGGGACGACATTCCTTTGTCGTGGCGCTGCCCGGATTGCGGCGCCGGACGGGAAGACTTCGAGCGCGTCATCGACTGACGCGCCGCGCCGGGGTCGAAAGACCAGCCGGCGAGCGGGCTAACGAGTGATGCGTCGTGCTGGAAACCCGTCCCGGTCGAGCATCACCAGCACGCTGTCGTCGCCCAGCAGGTGGGCGGAGCCCACCACGATCAGGTAGTTGCCGCCGTCCCGCGCGAGTGCCTCGATCTGGCGGGCCCACGCGCGGTTCCGGTCTACCAGGAGCTTCTGATACACCAGCGGTTGTTCGACGAGGGCCTGCGTCGTTTCGCGCTCCAGCGCGCCCAGATCGCCGTTGCGCCAGGCGCTCAAGGTGCGATCAATCATGTTTTCGGCCTGCACGGCTTCTTCGATTGTGAGCAGCAGGAAGTTTTTCTGCACGCGCTCCGGCATCGAGTCCAGCGCACCCAGCTGGTCCTCCAGCGTTTCCAGGCCCCGGACTTCCTTGCCGTCGCTGCGGGCGCGGACAGCCCACTGTTGTTCAATCCCCAGGTTCGGGTCGAAGCCGAGCTGCATGAGGCGCAGCTGGGTAATCTGCAGCGACGCGAACCACGGCTCGAAGGCCTGGAACATATCGAGCTGCACATTGATGGTCTTGGCGTCCTTGCGCGCCTGCGCATAGGCCTGCGGCCCGATCAACGTCTCGAGATTACGGCCCTGTGGGTCCATGGCCATCTGCATGATCGTCGCCTGGGCCCGCAACGGGTCCAGGTCGTCCATATCCAGTTCCATGACGATCACGTCGGCTTCGTCATACGCGCGTTCCAACGCAGGTGGCAGCGGATAGTCCGATGCGCGCAGAAAATGAATGGAGCCCAGCAGCCGGACCTGCCCACGGGTATCTTCCAGTTCCCAGAGCGCCAGGCTGCTGGCCGCCTGGGCGACGATCAGACAGGCGGTGGCCACGAGCCAGCGAAGTTGCATCATGAGTCGGCCTCCAGCCAGACCACCTTCGTATCTATCCTGCCATTCGCATACAGGTTCAGCCAGCGAAAACCGGGTGGCCGTTTGTCGAGGACAAAATCATCGCTGTTGGGCAGGAACTGTGCGCAGGTCGACGGCGAGCTGAGGAATCGCACGCCCTGTCGACGACGGTCGGAGGCCTGGTGGACATGTCCCCAGACCACGCCGCGCACGTTCTTGTGCCGGTCCAGGAGCTCGAGCAGCTCGTCGGCGTTGCGCAAACCCACGCCGTCCAGCCAGCGGCTGCCCATGGGCAGCACCTGGTGATGCAGGCAGATGAGGTAGTGGCTCGCGTCGTTGCGCGCCAGTGCATCTGCCAGGCGGGTCAGCTCCGCAGGGGCCAGCCGACCGGAATCCGCCCCCGGGAAATGGCTGTTCAACATCAACAGCGACCAGTTGCCGAGCCGGGCTTCGCCGCAGACCTGGAACGGCGCACCGTCCAGTACCGAGTGCATGGCCTGCAGCTCGTCATGGTTGCCGGGCAGGCAGTACACGGGCAGCCCGCAGGCGCCAAGCAGTGTGTGCAGACGTTCATAACCGGCCCGCGTCTCATCCTGCACGAGATCTCCGGTAGCCAGAATGGCATCCGGCGCGTCGTTGTCTTGAAATGCGCGAGCCAGCACTGCGCGCAGCGTTTCGTCCGTGCACACCCCGCGCATGCGCCCTTCCGGCGACGCGTGCAGGTGCGTGTCCGTGATGTGCAGCAGTCTGGCGACGCGCTCCGTCAACGCCACGCTCCGGGCAAGGATTTAGCCCGGGACTATAGCCCAGCCGCCGGGTGGCGGCCGGGCGCAGGTCTCAATACCGGTAGTGATCGGGCTTGTAGGGCCCCGTTGCGGCTATGCCGAGATAGTCGGCCTGTTCCTGGGACAATTCCGTTAGCTTCACACCCAGTTTATCGAGGTGGAGCCGCGCAACCTTCTCGTCCAGGTGTTTCGGCAGCACGTAAACCTCGTTCTTGTACTGATCGGGGTTTTGCCACAGTTCGATCTGGGCGATGACCTGGTTCGTGAATGAGTTCGACATCACGAAGCTGGGGTGGCCCGTTCCGCAGCCAAGGTTCACGAGTCGGCCTTCCGCCAGCAGGATGATGCGCTTGCCGTCCGGGAAGATGATGTGGTCCACCTGGTCCTTGATGTTTTCCCAGTCGTGCCGACGCAGGCTGGCCACGTCGATTTCGTTGTCGAAGTGGCCGATGTTGCAGACGATGGACTGGTCCTTCATCTGTGCCATGTGGTCGTAGCCGATGACGTGATAATTGCCGGTGGCTGTGACGAAGATGTCGACCTGGCTGCAGGCGTCTTCCATGGTCACCACGCGATAGCCTTCCATCGCGGCCTGCAGGGCGCAGATCGGATCGATCTCAGTGACCCAGACAGTGGCGCCCAGGCTGCGCAGTGACTGCGCGCAGCCCTTGCCGACGTCGCCGTAGCCGGCGACAAGGGCAATCTTGCCAGCGATCATCACGTCGGTGGCGCGCTTGATGCCGTCCACCAGCGATTCGCGACAGCCATAAAGATTGTCGAATTTCGACTTGGTGACCGAATCGTTCACGTTAATGGCGGGGAAGGGCAGGGCGCCCTCGGCCTGCATCTGGTAGAGCCGGGCCACGCCCGTGGTGGTTTCTTCCGTCACGCCGCCAATGGCGTCGTAGAGTGTCTGGTAAAAGCCCGGC
>CAZTIB010000236.1:0-7161 GCA_964613615.1 uncultured Chromatiaceae bacterium | reverse complement strand
GCCTCGGTATCCCAGGGCCCCATGTTATTGAAGATCACCGGCCCTTGCTGCCACTTACCGTCGATCTTCACTTCTTCCGCGAGATAGGCCGGCGCCTCGTACATGCCCAGGCAGTCCATCATCCGGTAGGCAATCGCGGTCATCTCGTAAGCGTCCTGGTCGACCCGCTTCTGGCGCATGACCAGGCCGCGGCGTTCGAGGTCTGCCATCCAGTCGCGGAGACTGTCGTGCGGAAACATGGACTTGTACTTGCGGGCGCCGGTGGCTGCAGCCACGGCCGCTGCGGTCGCCCCGCCGCCAGCGACGGCCTTGCCGCTGGTCGCGGCGCCCGTCGCGGCAGCCAGCAGGGTCATCAGTTCTCGCCGGTCCAGCCTGAACTTGTGGTCGTGGGTCATCGCGGGATCCTCGCTTGTCCGACCATCGAGCATCGCCGAGCGCTGCACGGCCTTTCAAGTCCAAATGCCCGGCCGCCGCGCCGTGGACGGGCCACGGTCGCGGGGGCCGGTGGAAAAGCCCCGGCAGCCTGTCTATTCTTACCGTCTGTTGCCACCAGGAGCGCACAGATGCGAATTAACAAGATCGTCCTTGCCGCAATCGCCGTGGCCTTACTGGCCGGCTGCGCGGCCCCGGCACCGACTATTCGCTCGAACGAAGATCCTGCCGCCAATTTCGCCACATTCAAGACATATGACTTCGTGCCGGAACTGGCGGGCGACGACTTCGGTTACCAGAGCTTCCTGGTGAAGTACCTCAAAACTGCGGTCAATCGGGAGATGCAGGCCCGCGGCTACACCCTGTCGCCGGACAATCCCGATCTGCTCGTGAACTTCTACGTGAACACGAAAGAAAAAATCCGCTCGACGTCGACGCCCACCATGGGCGGCGGCTATTACGGCTACCGTCGCGGCGCCTACGGCGCCTGGGGCGGTGGCTACGAAACCACCGTGACCCAATACACGGAAGGTACGCTGAGCATCGACCTTGTTGATGCGGCCCGCAAGCAGCTGGTGTGGGAAGGCGTGGCGGTCGGGCGCATTCGCCAGAGCGCGCTGGACGACCTGGAGGGTGCCGCAAACCGCGTTGTGCCGCAGATCTTCGCGGAGTTCCGGCACCAGGCGGGCGCCAGCGCACTAACGCCGTAACCGACCTCCTAGTTCCAGCGCGCGTTCCGTATCACCGTCGCGCTGGTAAAGGCTGGCCAGCGCGGCCAGCAGCGACGGATCGTCGCTGAAGCGCACCAGGGAGTCTTCGAGGTAGGCGAGCGCAGCCTCGTTCTCGCCCTGCGCGTCCATAATCAACGCGTAAGCCAGCGCGAAACGCGGCGTGGCATCGTCAGCCTCGGCGGCGATGCGCAATTCTTCATAGGCCGCCTCGGCCCGGCCCTGGCGCACCAGGCTCAGGCCGAGGGCGTGGTGCAGTGCAGACTGGCCGGGCGCGGCCTCGAGACCTGCGCGCAGCAGCGATTCACCCACCGGTTCGTTGCCCTGTGCGCGATACAGGTCGGCCAGGTTCACGTAGGCCGGTATGAACTGGGGGTTCAGTTCCAGCGCGGTCCTGTATTCCGCGATGGCCTGGTCGCCGCGGCCGAGGTGCCGCTGGAGATTACCCAGGTTCACGTGCGACTCGGCGCGCTCGGCGTTGACCAGCTGCGCCGCGATGTACTCGTCAATCACCGACTCGAAAGCGGCTTGTGAAGACGGCGGAATCACTTCTGCTCCGAGGGGCGCCAGCACCATGACCCCGGCCAGGCGCACCGCGAGTACCGGATCGTCCAGAATTGTGGGACCAAATTGCACGCGGGCAGCTGGTGCTGCGGTCTGCAGAGCCCGGGCGGCGCCGAGACGCAGCAGCGGGTCACGGCTCTGTAACTGCTCACCGACAATGGTGGCCGCGAGGGAGTCCGCAGACAGATCCAGCCGGGCCATGGCCGACGCGCGAATAATATTCGGTGTCAGCGCGTCGGCTGCCAGGCCGAGGCGCAGGTTGCGCGCCTCCAGCGGCAGAGCCTCTGCACCAGCCAGCCGGCGGGTCCAGTGCACCGGCTCGACCGGCGGTTCCAGCCCCGCTTTCTTCAGCACCGCCGCCGCCCATTCCGCATCCTTGTCCGCGTGGCAATTCAGGCACGCCACCGGCGTGCCGAACTCCACCGCCAGGGCGGCGCGCGGGATCCGGAAACTGTGATCGTGGCGCACGTCCACCTGCATGAAGGTCGTGGGCGGCATGTGGCATTCGACGCAGTCGGCGCCCGCGCTGTCAGCTTCGTGCAGGTGATGCTCGGGAGCGGCGTAGCGCTCACCGTCGTGACACTGCAGGCAAACCTGCTGGCCGGGCGCGCGCAGCTGGAGTGAATGCGGTTCGTGGCAATCGCTGCAGGTCACGCCCTGCTCGTACATCCGGCTCTGCAAAAACGAGCCGTAGACGTAGACCTCGTCGCGCACCTGGCCGTCGGCGTGATACAGCGGCGGCGCAATCAGCGCCGGCTGGTAGCTGTCCAGGAACTCCCCACCCGACCAGGTGCTTTCGCCAATGCGCGAACGGCGCGAGTGGCACGCCGCGCAGGTGTTGAGCTCCCGGGATGTGCGCCGCGGCTCGCTGCGCCGGCTGTTGCCGGTCTCGGGATCCAGGATCCAGGTGACGTCGGCCCGCTCGTCCAGCAGCAGCTCCAGCCCGCGCGCCGCGTCACCGTCCGGGGCCTGCGCCCACGCAACATGGCGGCTGCCCGGCCCGTGGCACGCTTCGCACGCGACGTTAATTTCGGCGAAGCTCGTATCGAAGCGATCGGTCTCCACGTCGTATTGCTTGTTCAGCGCGGTGGAATGGCAGTCGGCACACATGGTCTCCCAGTTCTGGCTCGACCGGGTCCAGTGCAGCACGTCCGTGTGGTCGATCACCTCATCGCCATAGGTGTGGAACCATTGCTGGCCACCTGCGTCTGCCGGGCGGGTGTCCCAGGCCAGGGACAGCGCCTGCAACTTGCCGTCGGGTAACTCCAGCAGGTATTGCTGCAGGGGGTCGACGCCATAGACATAGCGCACGGGGAACTCGGCTGCCGCCCCGTCCGCACCGTCCGTCGTCACGAACAAATCATTGCCACGGCGCTCAAAGCGGCTCTCGACGCCCTGCCGTTTCAAGGTTGCCGCGTCAAAGTCGCCGAGTACCCGCGCCGGCTCCGGCAACTGCATGGCCAAGTCGTGATGGGAGCCCTGCCAAAGCTCAAGCTGGTCGGCGTGACACTCCGCGCACGCCACCGCACCGACATAAGTCGACGCACCGGCGTCGGGGGCCTCGGGTGGTGGTGCAGGCGCCCCAGGTTCACTGCAGGCAACCAATAGCCCGCACAGGACTGTCACCCACACGGGCGCTGGACACTGGAACCTGGCAACGAGCCGCATGAGGGCAGTCAGCCCGACGTGCGCGGGCTTGTCAAACATGGCTGCGGGGTGCGGCTATTCTTCGACGTCGAAGCGAATGTAGTGCAGCACGCCGGTGACCTCCACCGGCTCACCGTCCACGATCCGCGGCTTGTACTTGAATTTCAGCGCCGCCTGCGCGGCCGCACGTTCGAAGATCGGGTCGGTGGACTCCAGCACCTCAACGTCCTTCACTGAGCCTGCGCTGGTTACCGTGAAGCGAACCAGGACCCAGCCGGCGAGCCCCCTGGCCGCGGCGCGTCGGGGATAGATAGGTGCCACCTTCACCAGCGGCATGTAGTCTGCATCGGCATTCTCAAAGCTGGTCAAGCCGGCGACATTCAGGGTGAAACCGGAATCCAGCGATCGGTTCCCACTGCTGAAGTCGACGCTCACGCCGGCGCCCTCGTTCGTCTCCGCGAGGTCGGGAGATACCGCGTTCTCCGGCGAGGTTTCAGCCGGCGGCACCTTGTCGGGTTTCACCTGTTTGCGCTCGACGGACTCTTCACGCTGAATGCGCACGAAATCCGGGATGTAGATGCGGGACTCTTCCGTCAGCGCGCGCTCGCCGGTCTCGATGAGACGCTGCATGCCGTAGACCAGCAGGCTGGTAATCACGAAGGCCATGCTCAGGGCGATCACCAGGCGTATGCCCCGCCCCAACGGCAGCAAGCGCGTCGGCGGGAAGGCCACCACGGTGTCGTGGCTGCGCAGGGTGCTGATGTTCTGACTGCTGACTCGCGCCAGCAGGGTCGCCGGGAATACGCCACTCAGCGCGCCGACCATGCCGGCCATGGTCGTCATCGTGGCTTGCGCCACACCACCGGCCACCGCGCGGGGCGAGCTGTTACCCATGGCCGCCATCACATCGAAGATCACGATCATGCCCGTGACCGTGCCCAGCAGGCCCAGCAGCGGGCACACCGCGGCGAGGGTACGAATCATCGGGATGCCGGCCTGCAGGCGCTGACCAAGCTGGGAAATTGCGCCGGTGCGCACGGCCTCGAAAGTCCAGGAGCCTTCGTCGGGGCGCTCGCTGAGTTCGTCAAAGGCCTCCTGCACACGCCGGCGATGCTCGGTGCGCAGGTACAGCACGCGCTCGATGATCATCGTCCACATGGCGAAAATCACCCACGCGATCACGACGATCACCTGGCCCCCGCGGTCCAGGAAATCCCGAATGGTTTCAAATATGTCGTACAAAGGGCCCAGGCCCCTCTTTGTTCAAGGCCGATTCTTGATTATGCAGCCAATTAGATCAGCTATATTCGCTCGGGCAATCCGTAGAAGTGCGGAGTTCCGCGCCAGAATATAACCCGCTATGCAGCTGGACCTGCAATTTCCTGACCTGCCGCCCTACCGGGTGCGCCGCTCTGCCCGGGCCCGGCGACCCAGCGTATCCGTGTGCCTGCACGACGGGGTCGTGTTAACCCTGCCCCAGCGCTACGACGAACGCCGGGTAACGGCCCTGCTGGCCGAATGGGGGCCCTGGATCGACCGCCAGCTCAGGCGCTTCGACGGGCACCGGGCCACGCTGCCGGCACACATGACCGACCCGCTGCCGGCCACAATCCGGCTGCCGGCCGCGGACAGAGCCTGGCAAGTGGCCTACCAGGACAGCGGCGATTCCAGATCGAGGGTGAGTGAACAGACAGACCAGCTTCTGGTCAGGGCGCCCCATGCACGCGACGGGGCAAGCGCGCGGGCCGCGTTGCGGCGCTGGCTGGCGCGCCAGGCCCGGGCCCATCTGCAAACAGAACTGGATCGCCTGGCCGGGCAGCACGCGCTGCGCTACCGCAAGCTCACGGTCCGTGGCCAGCGCACACGCTGGGGCAGCTGTTCGACTACCGGCACGATCAGCCTGAATTACCTGCTGATGTTCCTGGCGCCGGACGCCGCCAGCTCGGTGGTGCTGCACGAACTCTGCCACACCCGCTACATGAGTCACGGGCCACGCTTCTACGGGCTGCTGGAACGGCTGGAACCGCGCTACCGGGAACTCGATCGCGAGGTGCGGCAGGGCTGGCAGGCAGTGCCGGCGTGGGCCTGGCCGTCGCGATAACCGCTGCGCGATAGCCTGTCAGGAATGACCTGTCAGGCGATCGCGTCAGATCCGCCCTGAAATTACCGGTGGCGGCGCCGAATGGTGACCAGGGCGCCGAGACCCGACAACAGCAACCAGGCGGCAGCTGGGACGGGCACGATGGTGGTCCCGGAAAACGTCTCGCCTACCGAGACGAGGTTGAAGTCCTCCAGGTCCAGTACATCATCGCCTGTTATCAGATCCAATCGCGCCAACCCGAAGTCGTAATAGAACCCGAGCGTCACCTCATAGAATCCTGGCGCCAGGGGGAAACTGAGAGTGCGCGAGCTGTCCTCCTCCGGGAATTCGAAACCGTCGCTGAATTCATCATCGCCTATGGCATAAGTAATGATCATGGCATCTGCGCTGTTGTCCCCACCGGTCCACTGGGCAGTGGGGGTCGGACTGTCGTCGACGGTCAGGAACGAAGCGGGCTCAGGGAAATCGCCCGGACCGGGCGCGCCAACGCTCTCGCCCTGGTAAATGCTCTGGCTGCCAGCGTTGTTGATTTCAAGATCAAAGGTAGTATTGAAAAAGTCTTCGATGTCCACAAAATCCAGATCTTCTCCGACGACATCCCAGTTGTTTTCGCCGCTGTCAAATGCCAGTGGAAAAGTCCCAAAGACCGGGTGAACCAGGTCAATCGTGTCGGCGTTGAAGAAATCCTGTACCTCCACTTCGATTGCGTACGAACCGAGAGCGGTCACTTTCGCCGCGACGACGACCTCAACAGCCTGCGCGCTGAACGTCAGCAACGAGCCGACAACCGCCGCACAGCCAGCGCCCCATAGACGTGTTCTCATTGTTCTTACTCCCTGAGGCCCAGCAGGCATCGCGCGTCATCACCAACGTGCTGAGGGTCTTGCTAGTCGCCCTTCCCACGCGACCATAAAAAAACGCGAATCGCCCCCCCATCGGAGGATCGTTCGCGTCATCACATTATGTTTTACTGCCGGAGGCCGGAATTGTCAACAGAATAGCCGGACTATAGCGGCCGGAGCCCGCAAAAAAGAAGGCCCGGACTTCCTGTCCGGGCCTTTAGACTGCGTCTGGAGGACTGTCTCAATTTGTTGGTGCTGACGCCGGTCCGGTTTGGGAGGACTGGGAGCAGGGGGACTCCCGGGGTTTTGTGTCGTCCGGCCCGGGCCAGCACCTGTTGAAGGGCATACTAGGCAATACCCTATGGACACAGGCTTTCCCCGACATTAACAATCTTTAATGTTGCCAGGTAGCCCGCAACGCACTGTTTATAATATTATTTTTTGCTTCGCCGGGCCGCCGGCAGCAAGGATCCCCAGCCCATTCATGCGCATCCTGGTGATTGAAGACGACGCGAGCGTCGCCGAATTCCTGTGTGGCGGGCTCCGCGAGGCGGGCCACGTAGTGGACCACGCCGACAATGGCAAAGACGGTCTGTTCCTCGCCACCACCGAAAGCTACGACGCCATGGTCGTAGATCGCATGCTGCCAGGGGTGGATGGCCTGTCGGTGGTCCGCACGCTGCGCGCGTCGGACAACGACACCCCGGTGATCATCCTGAGTGCCCTGGGCCAGGTCGACGACCGCGTGAAGGGCTTGCAGGCCGGCGGCGACGACTACCTGACCAAACCCTTCGCCTTCAGCGAGCTCGCAGCCAGGCTGGAGGCTCTGCTCCGCCGCCAGCGCGGC
>CAZTIB010000235.1:0-11302 GCA_964613615.1 uncultured Chromatiaceae bacterium | reverse complement strand
GAACGCGCCGGCCGAATAACTCTGCTGCGGGTCCCGGATGTCGATCAGGTGGTGCGGCACTGTCGCCATCACGTCCTGCGACGGCTTGGCCGTCCCGATGTCGAGGCCGCGGTACACCATGGCGGAATCCACGCTGATGATTTCTACCGGCACCCGCGCGGCGATATCCAACGCCAGCGCGGTCTTCCCGGCAGCCGTCGGGCCGGCGATACAAAGGACGGTGGGCAGGTTCACGGGCGTTAGCGGCCCCGGGCAAACAGGCGATCCAGTTCTGCCATGCTCAACACGGTCCACGTGGGCCGACCGTGATTGCACTGATCGCTCCGCTCGGTGGCCTCCATGTCCCGCAGCAACGCATTCATCTCGGCCGTCGTCAGGCGACGGTTGGCCCGCACCGAGCCGTGGCAGGCCATCGACGCGAGCACGTCGTCCATCTTCCGGCGCACCCTGGCTGCATCGTCGCCGCCGGTTTGCAGATCGGCCAGCACATCGCGAACCAGGGCCTCCGGATCGCCGCCCGCCAGCAGCACCGGCACGGCGCGAATGGTCAGTTTTTCCCGCCCTACCCGGTCCACGTCGAGGCCCAGATCACCCAGCAGCGGTGCATGGGCCTCGGCAAGGTCGGCCTCGGCCGCCGACACGTCGAAAGCATGGGGCACGAGCAAAGGTTGCGACTGGATGCCGGCCGCCGCCCACGCCTGTTTCAGGCGCTCATAGGTAATGCGCTCGTGCGCCGCGTGGGCATCGACGATGACCAGCCCGTCGACATTCTGCGCGAGGATAAAGGCCCCGTGCAGGTGGGCCAGGGCATGGCCCAGCGGCAAAGCTGCGGCTTCGTCCGTCCCTGCGTCGGCAGGCTCGCCCGCTGCCAGGGCAGCGTAGACCGCCGCCGAATCGCGCACGGCGGCTGCCGACAGCTGCAGGCCGCGCTGCCCGGCGCCTGGCCCGGCAACTGCGGGCCGCGCCGGTTCGGGCAGCACCGCGCCGGGCCGGGTATCCGCCAGCGCAGACTCGAGGGTGCGGCGGACAAAGTCGTGGACCCGGCGGCCGTCGCGAAACCGCACTTCCTGCTTGGATGGATGCACGTTCACGTCTACGTCGGCCGGATCGGTTTCCAGGTACAGCACGCAGGCCGGATGGCGGCCGTGATAGAGCACGTCAGCAAAGGCCGCGCGAATCGCGTGGCTCAGGCTGCGGTCACGAATCACGCGCCCGTTCAGCACGACATGCTGCAGATCGGGTTGACTGCGCGAATACGTGGGGCGGGCGATCCAGCCCCGCAGGCTCATGCCGTCTGCATTGCGCTCAACGTAGAGGGAATTCTCAACAAAGGCCTTGCCGCATAGCTTTGCCAGGCGCGCTTCCTGTTCATCGCGACTGCTCGCCACCGGCAAATCGAATACTGGTCGGCCGTTGTGAATCAGCCGCACGGCGGTACTGAAGCGGCTCAGCGCGAGGCGCTCCACCACCCGCTGCGCGTGCATGAATTCGGTGCGCTCGGTCTTCAGGAACCGGCGCCGCGCCGGCGTCCGCGCAAACAGGTCGCGCACTTCCACCGTGGTGCCGCCGGGGTGCGGTGCCGGGCGCAGTTCGCCCTGCTCGCCATAGCCCGACTCTACGGCAAAGGCGCTATCGGCATCGGCGGGCCGGGAGACCAGTCGGAGCTGTGAAACCGACGCGATGCTCGGCAAGGCCTCACCGCGAAAACCCAGCGAGGCCACGCAGCTGAGATCGTCGAGACTCGCAATCTTGCTGGTGGCGTGGCGAGCCAGCGCCAGCGATACCTCGTCGCGGGGAATGCCCACGCCATCGTCGCGCACCCGGCACAGGCGCACGCCGGCCTGCTCCAGCTCCACTTCCACCCGGCGCGCGCCGGCGTCCAGGCTGTTCTCCAGCAGCTCCTTGAGCATGGCTGCCGGCCGCTCGACGACTTCGCCGGCGGCGATCTGGTTGATCAACTGGGTGGGGAGCTGGCGAATGGCCATGCCGGGATTCTTTCAGAATGCCCGGCAAATTTGAATCGGTTTCAGATATCCCGTGGCAGCGGGATGCGCAGAACCTGGCCCACGCGGATCCGGTCATTGCGCAAACTGTTGTGGCTGCGGATGCGCTTGATACTGACCTTGTAGCGATCGGCGATCTCGCTCAGCGTATCGCCGCGACGAATGACGTACTGGCGCTCACTTGGCCGGCTATTCTGCGCCAGCTGCGCGACCCGCGTGCCGGCCGGCGGGTTCTGATAGAAATATTCCCGCATCCCGTCGAGAATCGCTACCACCAGTCGATCCTGGTAGGCGGATCGCTGCAGGTTCGACTCGTCGTCCGGGTTCGAGATAAAGGCCGTCTCGATGAGCAGTGACGGCACGTCGGGAGATTTCAGCACGAGAAACGGCGCACGCTGGACCTGGCGCTTGCGCACCCGCGCGAACTTGCCGAGTTCCTGCAGAATTTCCTCACCGATATCCATGCTCGAACTGAGTGCTGCGTTCTGGGACAAGTCCAGCAACACGCCTGCGAGGGTCGGGTCTTTGTCTTCCAGGTGCACGCGACCGATCGTGACTGCGGCGTTCTCGCGCGCGGCCAGATGCCGGGATGCCTCATCCGAGGCGCCCTTCTTCGACAGCGTGTACACCGTTGCACCGCGCACGCGCCGGTCACGGAAAGCATCGGCGTGAATCGACAAAAACAGGTCCGACTGCTGGCCGCGGGCCAGTTCCATGCGCGCGCGCAGCGGCACGAAACGGTCGCTGTCACGGGTCAGCACGGCGCGCATCCCTTGCTCGGCATTCACGGCACTGGCCAGGCGGCGGCTGATGCTCAGCGTGACGTCTTTTTCCCGCGTCCCGCGCGCGCCGCGCGCACCCGGATCCTTACCACCATGCCCGGGGTCCACCACGATCAAGACGTCGCGGCCACCGCCGGCTGCAGGGCCCGGTGCGGTCTTGACCGGCTCGCTCGGGCGGGTGGCTGCGGTCCCAAGGTCGATGACCAGGCGATGGCCCTGCGTCCCGTCGGCGGCAAGATCGAAGCTGCGCACCGGCACGGCGCGGTGCATGTCCAGGACCAGGCGCAGCGAACCGTCTTCGCGATTGGCGCCGCGCAAACGGCGTACGGCGCCCGCGCCGCCCGGCAGCGGCAAGGCACCGGACGCGAAGCGACCGGGCTTGATATCGACGACAACCCGGTCCGGGTTGCTGAGCGTGAACAGTTTGTGGCTCGCCGGTGCGCTGAGATCAAGAGCGATTCGAGTGGCGCCGTCGCGCTCGGCGATGCGGACGTGGTCCACGCGCACGCTCTGCGCCTGTGCCGATGCACAGCACAAGACCGCCAGCAAAAGCCCGCTCAGCCGCAGCATTTCCCCAACTCCACTCGCCCTGGGCGGCTCCTCCGTTCAGGAACCGCTAAGTCGTTTTGTTATGTAAATTATATGGATAGCAATGCTTTCTACAAGTGAATTTACTTCAAGTTGTCGACAGCCGCCGCAGGGCGGCCGCCCCGGCGGCACTGGCGGCCTCGAACTGCGCCTCCCGCCCCGCCCCGGCGACCGTCAGCAGCACGCGCAAATCTGCCCCGGGCACGAAGCCAGTGCCCCGCTGCGGCCATTCCACCAGCAGCCAGCCGCCGGCCGCCGGCAGTTCACCCAGGCCCAGGTACTCTGCTTCAGCCGGATCCTGCAGCCGGTAGAGGTCCACGTGGTGCGCGGTTCCCGCCGGCAGCTCGTAGGGCTCTACCAGCGTATACGTGGGGCTGGGCACCCGCCCCTCATGACCCAGGGCGTGCAACAGGGCGCGGACCAGGGTGGTCTTGCCGGCTCCCAGCTGGCCCTCGAGCCAGACCGTGAAGCCCGCGGCGGGCGGCGGGCCGGCAGCGGTGGCCAGGCGGCGCCCCAGGGCTGCCGTGGCCGCCGCATCCGGCAATGCCAGGGTCAGGGATTCAGGCACGCCCGCAGTTCGCTTAGCACATCGCCGGCTACCAGGCCGCGCTCCCCGGCGGCAGCGGCCCGGTCGCCCGCGGTGGCATGCGCCCAGGCGGCGGCAGCTGTTGCCGTCAGCGGGTGGTCCGGCAACTGCGCCAGCAGCCCGGCTACGGTCCCGGTCAATACATCTCCCATGCCGGCCGTGGCCATGCCCGGATTACCCCGATCCACCAGGTAAGGAATGCGGTTGGCCTGACCCACCAGCGTGCCGCGGCCTTTCAGCACCACGACGCCACCGAATCGTCCTGTCAGCTCCGCCATCGCGCCCAGCCGGTTCGATTGCACCGCGCCAGTGCTGCTGCCCAGCAGCCTGGCGGCTTCGCCGGGATGCGGCGTCAGGACCCAGTCGTCGCGCCGCTGCGGCCGGGCCGCCAGCAGGTTTAGCGCGTCGGCATCAATCACCAGCGGCCGCCCCGCCCCGAGCACCCGGTCGAACAATTGTTTCGCCCAGGCATCCTGGCCCAGGCCAGGCCCCACCGCGATGTGGGTGGCACGCTCGAGCAATGGCTCGAGTTCGTCGGCGCTGGCCACGGCCCGGCACATCAGTTCCGGCCTGCCAGCCACTACCGCGGCGGCGGTTTCTGCGCGGGTGGCCACGCTAACGAGCCCGGCCCCGGCTCGCAGTGCCGCTTCGCCGGCCAGGCGCACCGCGCCGCCCATGCCGCAATTGCCGCCAACGATGAGCACATGCCCGAACAGGCCCTTGTGCGCGCTGGCGTGCCGGCGGGGCAACAGGCCGGCCAGCTGGCTCTGGTCGAAAAGCCGCAGCGCCGGTTCGATGCCGGCCATCACATCCGCCGGCACGTCGAGATCGGCGAACAGCACTTCGCCGCTGAGCTCCGGTCCCGCGCCCAGGTACAGACCCTGCTTGCGGCCGACGAAGGTCACGGTGAGGGCAGCCTGCACAGCCACGCCCATGATTTCTCCAGTGGTGCCGTTGAGACCGCTGGGTATGTCTACCGCCAGCACCGGTGCGGCAGCCGAATTGACCTGTTCCACCGCGTCGCGGTAGTTGCCGGCAACCTGCCGATCGAGGCCGGTACCCAGCAGCGCATCCACCACCAGCCCGGCGGCGCCGAAATCTGCCGCAGCCAGGCCGGCAGTCGTGCCGCCGGCGGCGCGAAAATCCGTCCAAGCCCGCGCCGCATCGCCACCGAGACCCTCCGGATCGCTGACGGCGATGACGCGCAGATCCAGGCCCGCAGCGCGGGCTAGCCGCGCGATGACATAGCCATCGCCGGCATTGTTCCCCGCGCCACAGACCACGACCCAGTTGCCGGCCGACGGATAGCGCCGGCGCGCGGCGTCGAAAGCAACCTGACCCGCCCGGCACATCAACGTGTAACCCGGAATGCCGCGGTCTTCTATCGCGCGGCGATCGAGCTCACGAACGACTTCGGGTGTAAAAACGCTGTTGGCCACGGTGTTCATGACAAAAATTATACTTGTAGGGCGCAACGCGCTCTGAAACGCGCGGCGGAGGAGCCGTTGACCACGCATTCCCCATCGGAGCTGGCAGCCATGGCCGCCCAGATCAAGGCCTGGGGGCAAGCGCTGGGTTTTCAGCAGCTGGGTATCGCGCCTGCCGATGTGGGTGAGGCAGAAGCTGATCTGCAGGCCTGGCTCGCGGCCGGTTATCACGGCGAGATGGATTACATGGCCAGACACGGGCAGCGCCGGAGCCGGCCCGGCGAGCTGATCCCCGGCACGGTGCGAGTGATCGTGGCGCGCATGGACTACCTGCCCCCGGAGGCACGCCCCCCGGCGGAATTACTGAACGATGCCCGGCAGGCTTATCTCGCCCGCTACAGCCTGGGCCGCGACTACCACAAGTTGCTGCGCCGCCGGCTGCAACAACTGGCTGACCGGATCACCGCAGCCTTCGGACCCTTTGGCTACCGCGTCTTCGTGGACAGCGGGCCGGTCATGGAGAAACCCCTGGCCGCTCTCGCCGGGCTGGGCTGGCAGGGCAAGCACACCAACCTGATCAATCGCGACGCTGGTTCCTGGTTCCTGCTCGGGACGATCCTCACGGATCTGCCGTTGCCCACCGACAGCCCGGCGCAGGATCACTGCGGCAGTTGCACGGCATGTATCGAGGTCTGCCCGACCCGGGCCATCGTCGGCCCGTATCAGCTCGATGCGCGCCGATGCATTTCTTACCTGACGATCGAACAGCGCGGTGTCATTCCGGTGGAGCTGCGCCCGGCCATCGGCAATCGCATCTTCGGCTGTGATGACTGCCAGCTCTTTTGCCCGTGGAACAAGTTTGCGCAGCCGACTCGCGAACCCGACTTCATGCCCCGCCATGGTCTCGACGCGCCCGAGCTTGTCAGCCTGTTCAACTGGGACGAAGCGGAATGGCGCGAGCGCACCCGGGGCAGTGCGCTGCGCCGGCCCGGCTACGTGGGCTGGCTGCGCAACCTGGCCGTTGCGCTGGGCAATGCGCCGGCATCGCCGGCCATTCGCAAGGCGCTGGCCGGGCGCATCACGCACATCTCGGCACTGGTGCGCGAGCACGTGCAGTGGGCCCTGGCGCGCCAGACTGACGAATAGGTGGCACCGGCGCCGTTGCGGCCCCGGCAGGTCAGGGATCAACCAGCACGTTGTCGATGAGCCGGGCCGGGCCGCAGTAGGCGGCGGCCAGCACGACGAGCTGCGTGGCAGCCGCGCCGGGCATACCCAGATCGGCGGCACGGCGCACGGCAAAATAATCAGCGCGCATCCCGGCCGTCATCAGTTGCGCAGCCCCCTCGGCTTCCAGTGCTGCAAAATCTTGCCGGCCACCGCGGATCGCGTCTGCGGTTTGTTGCAGGGCCGAGTGCAGGGCCGGTGCCTGGGCCCGGCTCGCCGCGTCGAGATAGCGGTTCCTGGAACTCATGGCCAGACCGTCGGCTTCGCGCCGTATCGGCGCTGACATGACCTGCACCGGCAGGTGCAGATCGGCCACCATCCGCCGCACGATCAGGAGCTGCTGATAATCCTTCTGGCCGAACACGGCGATGTCCGGCTGCACGATGTTGAACAAGCGGCAAACCACCGTCGTCACCCCATCGAAGTGGCCGGGCCGCGATGCGCCGCACAGAACTGCCGACAGCTTCGGCACCGAGACGCGGGTCATCTCACCGACGCCGAACGGATAAATCGCGTCGGCCGACGGCAGAAACATCAGGTCAGTGCCGACCTGTTCGAGGGCGGTACGGTCCTGCTCCGGCGTGCGCGGATAGGCTTCCAGGTCTTCACCGGGCCCGAATTGCGACGGGTTCACAAACACCGACACCACCACGCGAGTCGCACGCAAACGCGCCTCGCGCACCAGGCTCAGGTGACCGTCGTGCAGGTTGCCCATGGTGGGCACCAGGGCGATGCGCGCGCCTTCGGCTCGCCATTCGCTGACGTGGCGGCGCAGCGCCGCGATGTCGCGCACGACCTGCAGCTGCGGCACCGGCTGCGTTGCCCGACTCACGAGAAACAGTGCTCAGGCGCAGGGTAGCTGCGGTCTTTAACCGCTGCGACATAGGCCGCACACGCGTCGACGACGCTGGGCGCGTCGAGCATGAAATTTTTCACAAAGCGGGGCATGCGCCCCTGCGTGATGCCGAGCACATCGTAGAGCACCAGTATTTGCCCATCGACGTGGGGGCCGGCACCGATACCGATGACCGGCACATCGAGAGCGTCGCGAATTGTCTTGCCCACTTCATTGGGTACACATTCGAGCAGCACGATGTCAGCGCCGGCCTGTTGCAGCGCGCGGGCGTCTGCCAGCATTTGTGTTGCCTGTTCGCTCTCGCGACCCTGCACCTTGAAACCACCGATCTTGTGCACCGACTGAGGGCGCAGGCCCAGGTGAGCGCAAACGGGTATGTCATGCGCGGCCAGGTGCTCGACGATGTTGACCTGGCTCGCGCCGCCTTCCAGCTTGACCATCATCGCGCCGCCTTCCTGCATCAGACGCACCGCGTTGTCCAGCGCCTGCTGCGCGCTGCTGAAACTCATGAATGGCATGTCGGCCATCAAAAAAGCATGGCTCAGACTCCGCGCCACGGCCCGACTGTGATACACGATATCGTCCACCGTAACCGGTACGGTGGTGTCGTGACCCTGGATGACCATGCCGAGGGAATCACCGACGAGCACGATGTCCGTGCCGGCGTCGTCCACGACGTGCGCGAAGCTGGCGTCATAGGCCGTCAGGCAGGCGATGGGTTCACCCTCTGCCTTCATGCTCATCAGGGTAGATACGTTGACCGGCGGCCTGGGCTGGCCACGCTCTTGCAGTTGCTTGTACATGATTGACTCCAGCCGCGGAATCAGGCCAGTGCCGAAACCATCGGATTGAAAAAATGCCGGCCGCTGCGAATCCGGTGAATCTGCTCCAGCAACATCTCGTAGTGATCGTCATTGTGAATCGGATCGATAGTGGCTGCATTCACGATGAGCAATGGTGCTTCGTCATAGTCGTGAAAGAATCGGGCATAGGCCTCGGCAAGCCGTTCGAGGTAGCGCCGGCCAATGCGCTGTTCGTAGCCGATGCCGCGCCGCGCCACCCGAAACAGCAGGGTGTCCACCGGCGCCTGCAGGTAAACCACCAGATCCGGCACGGGCGCTTCCACCGCCATGGTCCCGTACACCTTGTCATACAACGACAGTTCGTCGCGGTCGAGGGTGATTTCTGCAAACAGCCGATCTTTCTGCATCAGGAAATCTGCCACCCGGATTTCACTGAACATATCGGCCTGGCGCAGCTCACCGATCTGGCCAATGCGCTGAAACAGGAAGAACAGCTGGGTCGGCAGCGCCTGGCCGCGCGGATCCTGGTAGAAACGCTTCAGAAACGGGTTCGCGTCCGCGTCTTCCAGCAGCAGTTCGCTGTCGAGACTTTCCGCCAGGCGCTTGGCGAGACTAGTCTTGCCAACGCCTATCGGACCCTCGATCGCAATGTAACGGGATTCAGGCATGCAGCGTTCTGGTTCTTCTCTGCGGGCCAGCGACCACGGCCCGCTTAATCGAGCCTCACGATGCCCTCGCGGTCCACCTCGGCTGCCAGCCGATGCACCGGCCCCAGTCCCGGAATCTCCAGTTCGGGGGCGACGGAGAGCAACGGCAACAATACAAAATTTCGCTCGCGAATGCCCGGATGCGGGACTTCAAGCCCTGGGCGGCGGATGCACTGCATGCCGTATGTCAGCAGATCGAGGTCAAGAATCCGCGGCCCCCACTTACGGTCGCGCTTGCGGCCCGCGCGGCACTCAATGGCCTGCAGTTGCAACAGCAAATCCATTGCGCCGAGCTCCGTGTCCAACGCGGCTACCGCATTCACGTAGTCGGGCTGATCCTTCGGCCCCATCGGCGCAGTGCGGTAGAGCGGCGACTGATCGCGCAGTTCCGTGTCGGGCAACTGGGCCAGGGCGACAAATGCATCGCGAACCTGCCGCTCCGGATCATTGAGATTGCTGCCGATGCCGACCCAGGCCGACACACTGACTTGGCTGTGCGTCATCGCACTAGTTTGCAGGTGTAGGGGTACCAGGCCGCCCCCGGGGGCGCCGGCGACGGCGGCGACGGGCGCGAGGCTCAACCGCGGGCGCTGGCTCGGTGCCACCCTCCTGGGCGGCCGTCCAGTATTCCGCAACCTCTTCAGGTACCTCGCCGATCTCTGCGCGCAGCAGCAGCAGGTCGTAGGCCGCACGAAAACGCTTGTGCTGCAGCAGCGACCGGACCCGGCGCGGGCGCCGGTCCTCGAATCGGCCCTGCAGCTGCAAGACTTCACGCATGGGCAGGCTGAAGCGCTTCGGCAGGGCCACGCGCTGCACCTGCTCCGCATTGATCTCGGCAGCAGCTTCGGCGAGGGCGCGGCCGGGCGGCAGGTCTTCATCGCGCATCAACTCTGCCGCCCGTCGTTGCGCCGGCCGCCAGAGCAATACGGCAAACAAGAACATGGGCGTCACGGGAAGCCCGTCGGCAATGCGCCGGTCCGTATTGGCCAGCGCGGCTTCAATGAGTTGACGAAAGTCTGCCTGGGTCGCGTCCGCCAGAACGCGGGCGGTAATCGGAAACAGGTGTTCGAACAGACCAAACTGCACAAGCTTGCGATAGCTTTCCAGCGCGTGACCTGACTGGAACAGCTTCAGGAACTCGTCGAACAGCCGCGCCGACGGCACGCTGTCGAGCAAGCTGGCCAGGCGGGGAATCGGTTCAGCGGCCTCCGGGTGCAGTTCGAGCCCGAGTTTTGCCGCCAGTCGCGCCGCGCGCAGCATGCGCACCGGATCTTCGCGATAGCGGGTCTCCGGATCACCTATCAGCCGCAGCCAGCCGTGCTCGATATCGTTGACACCGCCCGCAAAATCCCAGATCGAAAAATCGGCGATGTTGTAATACAGCGCGTTAACGGTGAAGTCCCGGCGTATCGCGTCTTCTTCGATGCTGCCCCAGGCGTTGTCCTTGAGGATGCGCCCCGACTCGTGGATCACGTGCTCGCCATCCTGCTCATCACCGTTGCCGGTGCCGCGGAAGGTGGCGACCTCGATGATCTCCCGGCCGAAACGCACGTGGGCAAGCCGAAAGCGGCGGCCAATGAGGCGGCTGTTGCCAAACAGCGCCCTGACCTCTTCCGGCCGCGCATCGGTGGCGATATCGAAGTCTTTAGGCTGTTGCCCCAGCAACAGGTCGCGCACGCTGCCACCCACCAGGAAGGCCTGGTAACCCGCATCCTTCAGCCGGTAGAGAACCTTTAACGCCGGTTTGGAGATATGTGCCCGCGAAATAGTGTGCTCGGGCCGGGGAATGATCTGCAGCGAGGGAACGTCGTTGGATTTCCGTAACTCTGTCAAGAAATGCCTGTTTGTGAGGCTATGAACGATCTCTATAATAACAGGGGTGCCTGCACCGGGTAGCCGGCAAGATTCCACGCTCCCTTCGTCTAGCGGTTAGGACGCGGCCCTCTCAAGGCTGAAACACGAGTTCGATTCTCGTAGGGAGCGCCACTTCCGGCCCAACCAGTAGCCCCGATGACCCTTAGCGCCCCTGCTCCCGCCTCCCTGTTGCGCCGCCTGGCCGCCGGCGCTTATGACCTGCTGTTGCTGGCAGGCCTGCTCATGGGGCTCGGCGTGGCAGCCCTGATGCTTCGCGGCGGCACCGCCGTGCCACCGGGCACGCCCTGGTTCCAGGCGCTGGTGTTGCTGGTTTGCGGGGTCTTCTACGCCGGCTTCTGGTGTCGGGGCGGCCAGACGCTCGGCATGCGCAGCTGGCGCCTGCGCGTGCAGAAAACCGACGGCAGCCCGTTGGATCCGGCAACTGCAGTCCTGCGCTTCGCCGCCGCGCTGC
>CAZTIB010000234.1:0-8522 GCA_964613615.1 uncultured Chromatiaceae bacterium | reverse complement strand
ACGGCAGTTCTGGCGCCAGGGTTTTCGCCGGTCTCAGCCCAGGGCGTAATCCAGCTCCGCGATCAGGTCCTCAAGGTCCTCGACTCCCACCGACAGTCGCACCAGGGAATCGCCGATGCCCAGCTCCGCGCGCACCGCCTCGGGCAGCGAGGCGTGGGTCATGATGGCGGGATGCTCGATGAGGCTCTCCACCCCGCCCAGGCTCTCGGCCACCGCAAAGACACGTAGCGCGTTCATGAAGGCCGCAACATTGCCCTTCAGTTCAAAAGACAGCATGCCGCCAAAACTCTCCATCTGCCGCTTGGCAACGGCGTGGCCCGGGTGCGAAGCGAGCCCCGGGAAATAGACGCGCTCGACTGCCGCTTGCGCCTGCAGCCATTCGGCCAGCACCTGTGCGTTCTCCGCATGGCGCTGCATGCGCAGGGCGAGGGTCTTGATGCCGCGCAAGACCAGGTACGCGTCGAAAGGACCCGGCACGGAACCCACTGCACTGCGCAGCGAGACCAGCTCGGCGCCCACCGCGGCATCGCTGACGATGTTCAGGCCACCAATCACGTCGGAGTGCCCACCCAGGTATTTCGTCGTGGAGTGCATCACGATGTCGCAACCGAATTCCAGCGGCCGTTGGCCGCATGGCGTCGCAAAGGTATTGTCGACCGCAACCATCACGCCCTTCGCCTTGGCAATGTCCACCACGGCGGCCAGATCGATGATTTTCAGCAGGGGGTTCGTAGGTGTCTCGAGCCAGACCAGCCGGGTCTGCGATTGAATCGAGGCCGCCACCGCTGCCAGGTCGGCAAAGTCCAGGTAGGTGAAGCGAAGGTTTGCATTACGCGCGCGCACTTCGTTGAACAGCCGCAGCGTGCCGCCGTACAGATCCGTGGGCGCCACCACGTGGGCGCCGGCATCGAGAAGGTCCAGCACGCCCGCCGTTGCAGCCATTCCGGCCGCATAGGCAATTCCGCGCACCCCGCCTTCCAGTTCAGCGGCACAACGCTCCAGCGCATCGCGGGTGGGATTGGCGGCGCGAGAATAGGCATAAGCCATCGGTTCGCCGAACTCTGACTGGCGGTAGGTGCTGCTGGTGACAATCGGCGGCATCACCGCGCCGGTGGCAGGGTCCACCGTGTTGCCGGCGTGAATGCATTGGGTCGCGATATCCGCGGCTTTAGGGGCGTCTGTCATGAATCTGGATCACGGTCTGCGGGGGGCCATTGTGGTAAAAGAAGAAGGCTTAACGGCAGGCTAGCACAGGCGGTTTCATGCAGGCAGGTGAGACAGACAGCGCGCCCACGGTGGCTGCACTCTTGCAGGCCAGCGTGGAGAAGCTGAAAGGGAGCACCCGATCGGCACGGCTGGACGCCGAGGTACTGCTGGCCCACGCGCTCGGCTGGCAGCGGGCCCGCCTGTTCGGCGACAGTGAACAGACCGTGCGGCCTGAAATCGTGCAGCGCTTCGAGCAGCTTATCGGCGAACGACAGACGGGCCGCCCGGTCGCGCAACTGGTCGGCACACGTGAGTTCTGGTCCCTGGAGCTCACCGTCACGCCGGACACCCTGGTGCCACGGCAGGAAACCGAGATGCTCGTGGAGTGCGCGCTGAACCGCATCCCGCCAGACAGCAAAGCCAAGGTGCTGGATCTCGGCACCGGCAGCGGCGCGGTGGCGCTCGCCCTGGCCAGCGAGCGGCCCGGGCTGGAGATCGTGGCGACCGACCTCAGCGAAGAAGCCCTGAAGGTGGCCCGCTACAACGCCGGCGCACACAAGATCTCCAACGTCGAGTTTCGTTTCGGTGACTGGTTCAAGCCAACGGCCGGCGAACGCTACACCGCGATTGTCAGCAACCCGCCCTATGTCACCGACCAGGAATGGATGCTGAATCATTTCGAGCTGGGCCACGAACCGGCAATGGCGTTGCGTGGCGGGCGTGACGGGCTGCTTGCGATAGAACAGCTGGTCGAAGCTGCACCCGCGCACCTGGAGCCGGGCGGGTGGCTGCTTATCGAACACGGCTTCCGCCAGGGTCCGGCGGCGATGCGGCTGTTCCAGGAAGCCGGTTTCACGGCGCTGTCGACCTACCGGGACCTGCCAGGGCGACCGCGCGTGACGGAGGGCCAGTGGCCGGAAGACGATGACTGACGACGATCAGATCAGATACGCGCGCCAAATCGCGCTGCCGCAGCTCGGCGCTGAAGGTCAGGCCCGGCTCGCACACGGCAGCGCGCTGGTAATCGGCCTGGGCGGTCTCGGTGCCACGGCGGCCCTGTACCTCGGCAATGCCGGCGTCGGCCACCTGGTCATTAACGACTACGACCGCGTGGATGCCAGCAACCTGCCCCGGCAGATCCTGTTTCAGCCTGCCGACGTGGATCAGTACAAAACCCATGCGGCGGCGGAAAAACTGCGCGCCTACAATCCAGAGTTGCGGGTGTCCATAATGAACCGGCGGCTGGCCGAGGACGAACTTGCCGAGGCCGTCAGCGCCTGCAACGTGGTACTCGACTGCACGGACAATTTCACCACCCGGCTACAGATCAATCGTGCCTGCGCGGCCGCGGGCAAGCCGCTGGTGATGGGCGCTGCGATCCGCTTCGAGGGTCAGGTGGGCGTGTTCCGTCACGAGCAGGATGGGCAACCGTGCTACCAGTGCCTGTACTCGGAAGCAGACGAGAACCTGGACGACTGCGCCGGGCAGGGCATCCTCGCACCGGTGGCCGGCGCGATGGGTTGCATGATGGCCACCGAGGCCATGAAGATCATCGCCGGGCTCAGCTCGGAACTCGACGGGCGCTTGTGGGTCTACGACGGCCTCGCCGGCACGTCACGCAGCATCGGCATCGTGCCAAATCCGGAATGCCCGATCTGCAGCGCAAACGAGTAAACGGCCGAACAAGCGACGGATACCCGCGCTGCACTCCCGCGCCGCCCATCCACAAACATACGCAGGCTCGCTACCCGTCCGGTGCACGACACGATGGCCCGACCGGGCTGGCCGGAGCCGCCACGGGGCTCCACTTCTACCGGCCACGTCCGTCTGAAACCTTGCCCGGACGGGCGTTTGGGCCGGTCCCGCCGGCCGGGCCCCAGACACCCATCAAGCCCGGATCGGGACTCGTTCAACGGGCTGCCCCAATAGCCAGAAAAAATGTAAAATCCCGGCTCCTTTCCGATCGCTTCTTTCGAGTCTGCGGGCATAGTGCCTACATCCTCTTGAGCGGTTACAGAACCTTTAGGAGGTAACATGGGCAGGAAACTTTACGTCGGTAATTTGCCTTATTCGGCCAGTCAGCAGAGCCTGGAGGAAGCCTTCAGCCAATGCGGTACGGTCGATTCCGCCAACGTGATCACGGATCGCGACACTGGCCAGAGCCGTGGCTTTGGTTTTGTCGAGATGTCCACCGATGGCGAGGCACAGAAGGCTATCCAGGAACTTAACGGTTTCAACATGGACGGCCGCGAGATACGGGTCAACGAAGCCAAGCCGAAGGCACCGCGGGACAATCGCGGTGGCGGTGGCGGCGGTGGCGGCGGTCGCTGGTAGCGATCTCGAAATCAGTTGCTGCGCCAGCCCGCGCAGAACTGGCTTCTCGCCCAAAGTTAAACCCGGCCCCGCGCCGGGTTTTTCTTGTTCGGCGACAAGCGATTCACGCAGCAGCGCGCGGCTTATTCCACGATCCGCGCCCGGCTCACCGCCGCTCGAACTCGACGGACGTCGGCCACGCCGCCGATCCAGCGTGGATCAATCGTACTGCGTGAAGTGGACTTTGGCTGTATCTGGCCGCGCACATCGCGTCGAACCTGGCGGACCTGGTTGTTGTCGTCCAGGTACTCGAACGCGAGTTGCTGAACCTCTACTGCGACAGGTGTGGGGTTCTGCAACTCCAGCACCAGCTGCCCCGCCGCGTTCTGGCCAACCGCCGCCTTGATGTAGCGATAGGGTTTGCCAGGAAGTTCCAGGCGCAGCAGAGACTCTGCCGCCGCACGGCCGTCTGGCGAGTCCGATTTCGCCGCTGCGCGGAACAGTTCCAGCGCCTGCTCGCGCTGGCCCTGGGCCAGGCGTATCTCGCCCAGTGCGTTCATCGCCGGCGCGGTAGGCAAGAGCTCGATGCTGCGTTCCAGATCGGCCGCGGCTTCATACCCGTTGCCGAGTTGACGGTAGGCCAGGCCACGGCGCATCAGGGGGTAAAAGTAACCGGGATTGCGGTCCACGGCGCGGCGGTAGTTGACCAGGGCATCACTCCACCGATTCTGTGCGGCACGCACATCGCCGCGCAGTGCGTGGAACTGCGCCTCTTCCGGCTCAACCTGCAACGCGAGTTTGGCCTCGGCGAGGGCCGTTGCAGTGTCGCCCTGCGCCAGGGCTTGGCGGCCACGGTCGTGGGCCGCGTAAGCGGCTTTCGTCCGTTGCACGCGTGCGATGGCCGCCTGGTAAGGCTCCGCCCCCATCTCACCGCCGGGCGGCAACTCGGCCAGCGTCGCCTCGTTGTTGCGCACCCGCTCCAGTGATGGCGGGTGACTGGCAAACAGCACCGCCAGCCCGCCGGCGTCCCGGCCCTCGGACAGCTTGACAAAAGTTTCCTGCAGCGACACCGCCGCAGCCGGGTCGTAGCCCGCCCGGGACATGTACTCCATGCCGTAGTAGTCGGCCTCGCGTTCGGCGTCACGACCGTACTTCTGGGTTATCAGCTGCAGGCCGATGCCCGTTGCCGTCATGAGCAGCGGCCCATAGTCGCTGGCGTTGGCCGTGACAGCAGCTGCGACGGCTACGCCCTGCAACAGCATGCCGCGTTCCATGGTCTTCGCCCCGTGCCGGGCCGCGGCGTGAACGATCTCGTGGCCCAGCACCGCGGCCAGCTCCGCTTCGCTGTTCAGTTCCGTCAGCAGACCTCGGTGCACCGCAATCTTGCCACCCGGGAGGGCCCACGCATTCGCCGTCGAGTCGTTGATCACGGCAAATTGATAAGGCAATTGATTGTCACTTGTTGCCGCAAGCCGCTGGCCAACGTCACGGACATAGCGCATGAGCTCGGGATCCACGACATAGTCGCCACCAAACATCTGGCGCGAAGGTGCGTACTGCTGCTCGCCAATCTGGATTTCCTGCGCGGCGCTGACCAGCTGCAACTCGCGCTGGCCGGTGACGGGATTCGTTGCACAACCCGTAACAAGCAGCACCTGACAGGCGATGACGCAACAAACCAGTTTGTGACGCAGGTTCAACATACCGACAACTTATGCTTTCGAATGCTCTCTGCGGATAATATGCCCATCATTGCCAACGACGCATAGCGCCTTCCTAATCTTGGCCTGCAGGGTGCACATGTGCAGCAGCTGAATGCCGCATAGGGATATGTCCCTGCTTTCTCAGCGTTTTTACGACTTGCAGCGCCCAGACTACTTAATTATCTATACTGAATAATCACGCTTGGCTGCTACGGTTGGGGGATCCGGCCACGTTTTACGATGTATTAGAAACGATTCGCCATTTCCTGGACAAGGGTGGCCAGGTCATTGTCGTCATCGCGTGGGTCATCTTCGTGATGTGGACGATGATCATCGAGAGATTCCTGTATCTGCAGACCGCCCATCCACAACGGGTCCGGCAAGCCTTCGCCGCGCTGCTCGCGCGACCAGACGAGGGTTCATGGTCTTTCGAAGCGATCCGGGCGGCGGAGATTTCCCGCCTGGGCCAGCGCCTGCAGACCGGCCTGCCAATGATTCAGACCCTGGCCGCGATCTGCCCGCTGCTTGGTCTGCTGGGCACCGTCACCGGCATGATCGTGATCTTCGATGTGATGGCTGCAATGGGCAATAGCTCACCTCGCGCCGTGGCCGGTGGGGTCGCGCAAGCCACGATGACCACCATGGCGGGGATGGTGGGGGCGCTGAGTGGCGTGTTCCCGGCGACGTTCCTGGCGCGCGAAGCCTCCAAACGTATCGGCGGCCTGCATAACAACCAGAGTATCGACCTCGACCTGCCCGCTCGCCCACTACCAACCTTGCGCTGGACCTCACGGCTGCCCATCGCCCTGGTCCTCTCCTTCGTGATCACCACATTGCTGGTTTACGGCATGCAACGGCTGATCGAGACCGGGGAACAGGCACTGACGGATGACATGAGCTTCTCCATGCTCGACTTCGTTCGGATCAAGCGCGACGAATCCCTGGAGACAAAAGACGTCAAGCCGGACAAGTTGCCGCCACCGGATGCAAAACCCGAAACGGCCATGGTCCAGGAAACCTCTGACGCAGCCGAAGGTATCAGCATAGACTTCAGCAATCGCAGCGGTATTGACGCCGGACTCGATCTGCGAGTGGCCGGCGTCACGGGCTTTTCATTGCAGGACGGCGACTACCTGCCCCTGGTGAAGGTCGCGCCAATCTACCCGCGCCGGGCCCAGGTTCGCGGCATGGGGGGCTGGGTGATCGTAAAGTTCACCATCACGACCACGGGCACAATACGCGATGTGGTCGTCGTCGAATCCTCTCACGCACTGTTTGAACGTGCGGCCGTGCAGGCGGCATTGAAGTTCAAATACCGGCCGAGAATTGTGAATGGCACAGCCGTAGAAGTCACGGGCGTCCTGCATTCGATAGTTTTCGAGGTCCTCGAAGACTGAGTTCGTCGCGACCTATAGGCGGGAACGTCCCCGTGTACAGTTTGTAGGGTGCGCTCTGCGCACCCTACAAATTTTATACCGGGACAATGGCTCAGGCGGCTTCCTCATCGTAGCCGAGATTGGCAGCCAGCCAGCGCTCCAGCGTCGCCACTGGCAGGCCCTTGCGGCGTGCGTAGTCTGCCGCCTGGTCGCGACCAATTTTGCCCACCGCGAAATAACGAGAGTCCGGGTGCGCAAAATACCAGCCGCTCACGGACGCGGCCGGGAACATGGCGTACGAATCGGTCAGGCGGATGCCGGTGTTGCGCTCCACGTCGAGCAGCCGCCACAAGGTCTGCTTCTCGGTGTGGTCCGGACAGGCAGGATAGCCCGGCGCCGGCCGAATGCCGCGATAGGCTTCGGCAATCAGCTCATCGTTGGACAGGCCCTCGTCGGACGCGTAGCCCCACCACTCCCGTCGCACCCGCGCGTGCAGGTATTCTGCGCCAGCCTCGGCCAGGCGATCGCCCAATGCCTTGAGCATGATCGAGTTGTAGTCATCGTGGGCGCGCTCGAAGTCTGCTGCCCGCTTGTCGAGCCCGAGACCAGTCGTGACCGCAAATGACCCCACCCAGTCGGCGACTCCGCTGCCCACCGGCGCGACAAAGTCTGCCAGGCAGAGATTCGGGCGGCCGTCGGCCAGGGCTTTTTGCTGACGCAGCTGATGCAGTCGTGCGAGTTCCGCGCGGCGTTCCTCGTCGGCGTAAACGACGATATCGTCGTCGTCGATGCTGTTTGCAGGGAACAGGCCCACGACGGCCCGGGCTTCGAGCCAGCCTTCGCCGACAATCTGGTCGAGCATTAATCGCGCTTCTTCGTAGAGCGACGTGGCAGCCTCACCGGTGTCCGGATCCTGGAGAATGGCGGGGAACTTGCCGCGGAACTCCCACGCGTTGAAGAACGGCATCCAGTCGATGTATTCCACCAGGTCGGCTACAGCAAGCTCTATCGTTTGCACACCCGGTTGCGCGGGGCGGGGTGCGGCAGCATTCCAGTCCGGCCGGGCCTTGTTTTGCCTGGCTTCAACGAGGCTTAACTGGGGCGCCTGTCGCTTGCCGCCGGCGTGCAAACGCCGCCGCCGTTCATTGTCCTGGCGCACCTTCTCGATATAGGTGACCCGGTCGTTGTCGCTGGCCAGTTTTTGGGCCACGCCCACCGAACGGGATGCGTCCTTCACGTAGACCACCGGGCCCTCGTATTCCGGGTCGATCTTCACCGCGGTGTGAGCCGGCGAGGTCGTCGCGCCACCGATCAGCAGCGGAACCCGGAAATCCTGGCGCTGCATCTCGCGCGCCATCTGCACCATTTCGTCAAGCGAAGGCGTGATCAGGCCGGACAGGCCAATCATGTCAGCCTGCTCCCGACGAGCAGTCTCCAGGATGCGCTCCGCGGGCACCATGACGCCCAGGTCGATGACTTCGAAGTTGTTGCACTGGAGCACGACCCCGACGATGTTCTTGCCAATGTCGTGCACATCGCCTTTCACGGTCGCCATCACGATTCGGGCAACCTTGCGCGCCTCGCCGCCCTGAGCGGCCTCGATGAACGGCACCAGGTGGGCCACGGCCTTTTTCATGACCCGGGCCGATTTCACCACCTGGGGCAGGAACATCTTGCCGGCGCCGAACAGATCCCCGACCACGTTCATGCCTTCCATCAGCGGGCCCTCGATGACTTCGAGGGGCTGTGGAACCTCCAGCCGAGCGGCCTCGGTATCGTCGACGATGTGCTCGTCGATGCCCTTGACCAGCGCATGAATCAAGCGCTCGCGCGGCGGCAGGCTGCGCCATTCGGCCACCTGCTCTTCCGCCGCCTCGCCGCCCTCGTCCCGGTAGCGGCCGGCCATTTCCCGCAGCCGATCCGT
>CAZTIB010000233.1:0-5570 GCA_964613615.1 uncultured Chromatiaceae bacterium | reverse complement strand
GCCTGGAGGCGGTCGAAGTCCTCCGCGTAGAACAGTTCGCGGCGGCTCCGCGCGCCGTACCAGAAGGTGATCTTGCGTTTCGAGTGCAGGCGCCGCAGCTGGTCAAAGATGTGCGAACGCATTGGCGCCATGCCGGCACCGCCACCGACGAAGACCATCTCCTTCTCGGTATCGCGAGCGTAGAACTCGCCGTACGGACCGGAAATCTTCACCTCGTCACCGGGCTTCAGACCGAATATATACGACGACATCACGCCGGGCGGCACCTTGGTCCAGGCCGCCGGCGGCGGTGTCGCGATACGCACGTTCAACATGATGATGTCCCGCTCTTCGGGGTAGTTCGCCATGGAGTACGCGCGCACGAGTGGCGCCTTGACGGAGGCATGCAGATCCCAGAGCTTGTAATGATCCCACTCGCCCCGGAACGCTTCGTCAACCTCGATGTCCTTGAAGTCCAGCTCGTAGGCCGGGCACTCGATCTGGATGTAGCCCCCCGCCTCGAATTCCAGCGCCTCACCCTGGGGCAGCTCCAGGACCAGCTCCTTGATAAAGGTCGCGACGTTGTGATTCGAGCGTACCTTGCAGGTCCACTCTTTCACACCGAAGACCTCGTCCGGCACGACAATCTTCATATCGTGCTTCACGGTCACCTGGCAGGCCAGCCGCTCGCCCTCGCGCGCCTCGCGCTTGGTGATCAGAGACTCCTCGGTGGGCAGGATGGAACCGCCGCCCTCGAGAATCCGGCACTTGCACTGGCCGCAGGTGCCGCCACCACCGCAGGCTGAAGCCAGGAACAGCTGGGCGTCGCCGAGCGCGGTGAGCAACTTACCGCCCACGGGCACGCGCAGCGTGCGCTCGTCGTTGATCAGCAGGTCGACGTCGCCCGATGGCACCAGTCGGCTGCGGGCGGCCAGGATAAAGGCCACCAGCAGCATGACTACCGCGGTGAACAACACAACGCCGAGGATGATTTCCTGCATCGTGAATCCCTCAGCGCGTCACAGCTGGATGCCCGAGAAAGCCATAAAGCCGAGGGACATGAGGCCCACGGTGATAAAAGTAATCCCCAGGCCCTGCAGGCCTTCGGGTACGTCGCTGTACTTCAGCTTTTCGCGAATGCCCGCCAGCGCGATGACGGCCAGCGCCCAGCCGATGCCGCCGCCGAGGCCAAAGACCACGCTCTCGCTGAAGTTATAGGTGCGCTCCACCATGAACAGCGACGCGCCCAGGATCGCGCAGTTCACCGTGATCAGCGGCAGGAAAATGCCGAGCGCGTTGTACAGCGCCGGGAAGTAACGGTCCAGCACCATTTCCAGCACCTGCACGATGGCCGCGATGACGCCGATGTAGGTAATCAGCCCGAGAAAGCTCATGTCGACGTACGGCAGGCCGGCCCACGCGAGTGCGCCCTTGTCGAGCAGGAACTTGAACAGCAAGTTGTTCGCCGGCACGGTGATGGTCATCACGACGATTACCGCGATGCCGAGCCCAAAGGCGGTCGCGACGCGCTTCGATACCGCCAGAAAAGTGCACATGCCGAGGAAGAAGGCCAGCGCCAGGTTCTCGACGAAAACCGAGCGGACAAACAGGCTGATGATGTCTTCCATCAGAGGACTTCCTGGCGGTGGATCGCGTGAATCTGGAAATCTTCCGGCTCTACCTGGTCGCGTTTCCAGGTGCGGATGCCCCAGATCATCAGGCCGATAATAAAAAAGGCACTGGGCGGCAGCAGCAACAGACCGTTGGGTACGTACCAGCCGCCGTCCTGCGCCGGATTCAGAATGACGATACCTAGCAGGCTGCCGGACCCGAACAGCTCGCGCACTGCACCGACAATGATCAGCACGGCGCTGTAACCCAGCCCGTTGCCCAGGCCATCCAGCAGGCTCAGGCCCACCGGGTTCTTGCTGGCGAAGGCTTCCGCACGACCCAGCACGATGCAGTTCGTAATGATCAGGCCGACGAACACCGACAGCGACCGGGAAACTTCGAACGCAAAGGCCTTCAAAAACTGATCAACGACAATCACCAGTGATGCGATGATCGTCATCTGCACGATGATGCGAATGCTCGCCGGCATGTGGTTCCGGATCGCGCTGACCGCACCGTTGGAGAACACGCAGACCACGGTCAGTGCCGCACTCATTATCAATGAATTCAACAAGTTAGTTGTCACCGCCAGCGCCGAGCAAACGCCCAGCATCTGCAGCGTGATCGGGTTGTTATCGACCAGCGGATCCAGCAGCACCTTGCGTGGTGACCCATCCATCTCAGGCTCCTCCAGTGTGCAGATTGGCGAGGAACGGCCCAAAGCCCGATTCCCCGAACCAGAAGGCGATCATGTTCGACACGCCGTTGCCGGTGAGCGTCGCCCCGGCCATGCCGTCAACTTCGTGATTTGCATTCGGGCTGGCCGGATCTACCCGGCCACGAATCACGCGCAGGCGCGGCTGTCCCGATTCATCGAATATCTGCCGGCCGACCCACTGCGCGCGCCAGTCCGGGTCTTCAATTTTATCGCCGAGGCCCGGCGTTTCAGCGTGTTCGTAGAAATTGATGGCGGCCACCGTATTCAGGTCGCCTTCCAGCGCGATGAACGCGAACATCGTCGACCAGAGCCCGTAGGCCCGCACCGGGAGAACTATCCGGCTGATGGCATCGCCGTCGCGCAGAATGTACACACGCGCATAGCGTTCCCGGCGGTTGAGTCCGGCGATGTCGTCATCGTCGGGCAACTCGTCGCTCATATTCGGATCGCGCTTCGCAGCCCGCGGATCGAAGGTGGCAGGGTTCACTGCGTCGGTGAATTGCCCCGTATCCAGGTCGACAATGCGTGCCTCGATCTGCTGGAAGAGCTGGTTGACCTGCACGTCTTCGTCGCCCTCGTCGATCAGGCCCGCGGCCAGCAGCACGTTCATACGCCGGTTTTCCTGCTCCTGCGCCGCCTGGATCGGCGCCAGCAAAACTGCTGCCGAGGACACCATCAGCGAGCACACCAGGCACAGGCTCACGGCAACGAACACGATCTTGCGCGAGTCGTCGTTCGGCAGCTCGAGGAGTCTGCGAATCATGACGACACCCCCCGGAATCGCCGCGCGCGGCGGCGCACGTTCACCTGCACCACGACATAGTCAATGACCGGTGCGAACAGGTTCGCGAACAGGATCGCGAGCATGATGCCCTCCGGGTAGGCCGGGTTAACCACCCGTATCAGCACCGTCATCGCCCCGATCAGCGCGCCGAACACCCAGCGGCCCGGGTTCGTCATCGCGGCGGTGACCGGATCGGTGGCCATGAACACCATGCCGAACGCAAAACCACCCAGGGCGAAATGCCACTGCCAGTTGACGGCAAACATCGGGTTAGATTCGCTGCCCACCGCGTTCAGCAGCAGCGTCGTGGCCACCATGCCCACGAACACCCCGGCCATGATCCGCCACGAAGCCACGCGCGTATAAATCATGAACACGGCGCCGACCAGGCAGGCCACGGCCGACGTCGACCCGATCGCGCCCTGAACGTTGCCGAGAAATGCGTCGCGCAGCGTGACACCGGCAGGCTCCAGGCCTGCCAGTCCACTGCTGGCGGCCACGGCCAGCGGTGTCGCACCGCTGAAACCGTCTACCGCTGTCCAGACTGCGTCGCCACTGAGGTCGGCGGGATACGCAAAGAACAGGAACGCGCGGCCGGCCAGCGCCGGATTCAGGAAATTCTTGCCGGTACCGCCGAAGACCTCTTTGGCGATGACCACACCAAAGCTGATGCCCAGGGCGACCTGCCAGAGCGGAATGGTCGGCGGCAGGATCAACGCGTACAGGGCCGAGGTCACAAAGAAGCCTTCGTTCACCTCGTGATTGCGCACGCCGGCGAACAGCACTTCCCACACACCGCCCGCGGCCATCGTCACGACATAGATCGGCAGAAAATACAAAAACCCGTGCCAGAAGCAGTCGACGATACTTGCCGGGTCGTAGCCCAGGCCGAACCACGCCAGTGTCGCGCCACGCCAGCCCGGCGCTGCTGCGATATCCATGGCCTGCATCGCGAGGTTTGCCTGGTAGCCGGTATTCCACAGGCCAACCATCGCGGCCGGCATGACCGCCAGCACCACGTAGATCATGACCCGCTTCAGATCGATACCGTCGCGCAGGTGCGGCGACGTTCGCGTCACGTCCGACGGCGAGTAGAAAATGGTATCGACCATCTCGTAGAAGATGTGCAGATTCTCGTAGCGCCCGCCCTTCAGGAACAGAGGCTCGAGCCGGTCCAGCCATCGTCGCAAACTGGGCATCAGCCTTCCTTCTCGATGATGTCGAGGTTCGCCCGCAGGGCCGGACCGTAGTCGTACTTGCCCGGGCACACGAAAGACATCAGGGCCAGGTCTTCTTCATCGAGCTCCAGGCAACCGAGTTTCTGCGCCACCTCGATGTCCTGCACCAGCAGCGAGCGCAGCAGCTGGGTGGGCAGCAGGTCCTGGGGCATCATGGATTCATAGATGCCGATGGGTACCATCGCGCGCGCGCTGCCGTTCTGAGATGTATTCAATGCGAATCGCCGGTTCGGGAACAGCTTCGATACAAACACCCGGGTTGCAGAGAACTTCCGCCGCCCCGGGCGGATCCAGCCGAACAGCTCACGCTCGCGCCCCTCAGCCAGCACGCTGAGCTGGTTGTGATAGCGTCCCAGGTAAGCGGCGTAGCTGGCGGCGCGACGGCCAGACAGTACCGAGCCCGAGATCACGCGGCATTCCACCGGCGGCAGCTCAGCGCCAATCAAATCGTCGACGTTCGCGCCAGCCCGTGTGCGCAGCAGTCGCGGCTTCTCGATCATCGGGCCGCCAACGGCGATGATTCGCTCGGTCCAAAGCACGCCTTCCGTGAACAACTTGCCGATGGCGATCACGTCCTGGTAGCCCACGGTCCACACGGACCTTTCCAGGCCCACGGGTTCCAGGAAGTGGATATGCGTGCCGGCCAGCCCGGCCGGATGCGGCCCGGCAAACTCGGCAACGGCCACTTGCACGTTGTCCGACACCGGCACCCGGGCACCGGGCGCCTGGCAGACATGCACCTTGCCGTGGGTCAGCGTCGTCAGTATTTCCACGCCGGCGCTGAAACTCTCCGGCTGTTCCGCAATGACCACGGTCGGATCCGCCGCCAGCGGATTCGAATCCATCGCCGTCACGAAGATCGCGGCGGGTTCCACATCGGCGGCGGGTATCTTGCTGAACGGCCGCGTGCGGAACGAGGTCCACAGACCCGACTTCAACAGCCGGTCCACGACCGTGCCCCGGTCCAGCGCTTCGAGACTATGACCGTCGAGGGCAGGAAAGATGTCAGCCGACTCGTCCTGGCCGTCCAGGCCCACGACGACCGACTGCAGACTGCGGCGCTGGCCGCGGTTGATGGCCGTGATCTCGCCACTGCCGGGTGCTACGAACCGAATCCCGGGAAGCTTCTTGTGGGTGAACAGGCACTGGCCCAGGCGGACCCTGTCGCCCACCTGCACCTCCAGGGCCGGCCGCAGCCCGGCGTAGTCTACGCCTACCAGGGCCACTGACCGCGCACGGG
>CAZTIB010000232.1:0-7865 GCA_964613615.1 uncultured Chromatiaceae bacterium | reverse complement strand
GCCATGTCGCCGGCGTCCAGGCGAAAGCAGTACTCGTTCATCAAGGCAAGGATGGCTTCGTGGGCGTCGGTCATGAATCCATCTCCCAGCGGCTGCTATTCCACGAGATCGAAGAACTGCAGATCCATCTCTTCGGACAGTGCGTCGAGGATCGGCGGCACCAGCCGCTCGTGATCCGGCGCATCCTGGTGGACCTGGAAGGCGACATCGTCCTTGAAGCGGGAATACACGACGTAGGTGTTCGGTGCGTCCCGGTGTTTCAGGAAGTCGTAGACCAGGGTATCCGGCTCGGTATCGTGCGTGATGTCGGACAATTCCTTCTGCAAGGCTTCGAATTCCGCGATCTTGTCGGCCTTGACTACGAGCCGGGCGATGAATGCCGTCTGCATGCTGACTCTCCTGGTGTTGCTCTGTTCAGCCCAGGCCCAGCTCTTCAGTGAGCTGATCCCGGAGCCGGAATTTCTGGATCTTGCTGGTGGACATGGGCCATTCGGCCACGAATCGGACATAGCGGGGCACTTTGAAAGAGGCGATCTCGCCCTTGCAGAAGGCTACCAACTCCTCTTCCGTCGCCTGCTGGCCGTCCTCCAGTTCGACGAAAGCCGCAGCCACTTCCTGCAGCCGGGCGTCCGGCACGCCTACGACCTGCGCCAGCTTGACCGCCGGGTGCCGGGCAAGAAAAGTCTCGATTTCGGCGGCGGCGACGTTTTCGCCACCGACTTTCAGCATGTCCTTGAAGCGGCCGTGGAACATGATCTGGCCGTTCTCATCGAAGGAGCCCATGTCACCGGTGCGGAAGAAACCTTCTTCATCGAAAGCGTCCGCCGTTTTCTCGGGATCCTTGTAGTAGCCGTCGAACAGGCTGTAGCCGCGCACCAGGATCTCGCCCTGCTCACCGGTGGGCGCCGGCTTACCGGTTTCAATGTCGATGATTTTCACCTCGAGACCCGGCAGCGGCGTGCCCAGGCGAGTGCAGCGGGCCTCCAGGCTGTCCGTCAGCTCGCTGGTGCAAACGGTCCCGCCGGTTTCCGTCATCCCGTAGGTACCCACGTAGACCGTGTCGGGCATGGCTTCGAGCATCGCATCCTTGATCCCGGGCGGCTGGACCGCGAAATTACTGTTCATCAGCCTGATGCGGCTTAAGTCCGTGCGCGGGAAATCCGGGTGATGGATCAGGTCCGACATGATGGTGACGAAACAGGGATAGGTGGCCGACGTCTGTTCCTCCTCCAGCATTTTCAACGCAACCCCAGCGTCGAAGTAATTCATCGTGAGATACGCGCCCGCCACGTCGAAAATCGCCACCATCGGCAGTATCGCCGCAATGTGGAACATGGGCAGCGGCGACCAGAAGCGATCTTCCTGGCGCAACTGGTAGCGGTAGCGGCCCAGCGCAATGCTGTTGCGCACGATGGCCTCGTGACTGATGGGACAGCCCTTCGGGTTCGCGGTGGTACCCGACGTGTACAGCATGATGGCCGGGTCACGCACGCGCGCACGCATGCGGGTCGATTGCACATCTTCCACCGCGACGCCGTCGGCGAGTTCGTCGAACTGCTGCTCGGTCACGAAGCCGGTGGGCGTCGAGCTGCCCAGACACACGATGTTGCGCAACATCGGCGCGGATTCGACTTGCAGGCGCAACGAGTCGGATGCAGCAGTGAGACCGGGCAGCCCCTTGCCCAGCCGCTCGACGAAATTCACGTGTTCAGCGATCTGGTCCGTCGTCACGACGGTCACCAGGTCGGCGTTCTCGATCACGTACTGCAACTCGCCGGCGCGAAAGCGCGCGTTAATGGGCACCGTCACCGCGCCGCACAGCGCAATGCCGAACAGGAACTCCGGAAACTCGAAACAGGTGGGCAACAGCAAACCCACGTGGTCGCCGGGCTTCACCCCGAGTGCCTGCAGGCCGCGGGCCCGTTGGTAGGCGCGTTCCGCGAGGTCGGCAAAGCTCTGGCGCCCTTCCGGAAATACGATCGCGTCCGCGTCAGGGTACTCGTCCGCCGCTCGCAACAGCAGGTCGCCCAGCGTGGTCGCGCGTATCGGGTGTTCGAAGGCGGGCACGGACATGGCAGCTTATTCCATCGGATCCAGGAACTCGCGCACGTAGGGCGGATCACCCCCTTCCATGCAGTCCAGCAAGGATGGTGCGATTTCCTGCAGCCACTTGGTGTTCATGTGCAATTCCTCGGCGGCCTCGTCGGCGAAGGACTCCATCACCGCGAACTCGCGAGGACCGCGCAGGCGGAAGAAGCGGTAGTACAGCGTACCCGGCTCGTTGGCGTGCACCTGCTTCTCCAGCTCGCGGGCCAGCCTGATGAACTCTTTCTCGCGACCCTCTTTGACCGTCATCCGGGCCAGGAAAGATACGTTAGCCACTTTTGTTACTCCTTATATATAGGTTTCTGATGATAGCACCGGCGGCAAAAAAACAGTCAGATTTGTTTTTTTTATAACGCGGATGTTAACTTGCGCTGGCACCAGGCACAGGAACCTCCCCCGTTGAACGACGAGTCATTTCAAATCGCCGCCAATGCCGACGATATTCCGGTCGGCAAGACCCTGGCCCTCGAATTTGACGGCCAGCACGTGCTGCTCTGCCATACCAAGGAAGGCTTCTTTGCGATTGAGAATCTCTGCAGTCACGCCCTCGCCCACCTCAGTGCCGGCCGGCTGCGCGGTTTTCGCATCATCTGTCCGCTGCACGGCGGTTCCTTCGACGTGCGCGACGGTTGTGCAAAGGGTAAACCTGCCACCGTCGACATCCGGACATATCCCGTGCGCGTGATCGACCACCGCATCGAGGTAAAGCTCAGCTAAGCGGGCGCGATCACCGCGCGACCGTTGTTCAGCACCACGGTGTCCCTGGCCGGGACCCGGGCGCGGAACGAAACCTCTTCACCGTCCCGCCAGATCTCCGTGCGGATGGTTTCACCAGGAAACACCGGCGCAGAAAACCGCAGGCCGAAACTGCGCAACTGCGTTGCGTCATTCACCTGCAACGCCTGCAGCACGGCCCGGGCAGCGATGCCGTAACTCGCCAGGCCGTGCAGTATGGGCGCCGGAAAGCCTGCCTTTTCCGCGATGGCAGGATCGGCGTGCAGTGGGTTGTAGTCGCCACTCAGTCGATACAGCAATGCCGCCTGCGCAGCCACCGGGACATCCACCGTGGCCTCGGGCGGCCGGTCGGGTAACGCATGAGGTTTAGCACCGGTCGTGACCGGCCCCCCGAACCCACCGTTGGCCCGGGCAAAGATCACCGCGGTCTGTGTCGACAGGTGGTCTCCGGACACGTGGTCAAAAACCCGGCGCTCAACGTGAATCAACGCGCCGCGCCCTTCGCCCTTGTCGATAATTTCGGCCACCCGGTTCCGCGCCAGGATGGTGCCTTCGGGCGGCAAGGCCTGGTGAATTTCCAGGTGCTGTTCGCCGTGCAGCACCTTCAGGAAATCGATGCCGGTCTCAGGATCGCTCATCCAGGAACCGGGATGCCCGAGCACCACGGGCATGGTGGGAAAGGCCTGCAGCCCCTCCTCGTAAACGAAGCGCAACTCCTCGGGATCTGTGGGATTGAAGCCGAAGCCCAGGCCCAGCGCGTAGAGCATCGTGTCGCGATCGGTATAGCTTTGCTTGACCTCAGCGAAAGGCCAGTTCAGGAGTCGCTCGTAGTCCAGCGCCAACTACACGGGCTCCCAGTTGAACACACTGGCCGTGACGTCGAGGGGATACATGGACGGGCCGAAGGCAGGGAACACGCGCTCGCACACGGACGCAGGCGTCCAGCCTTCTTCGGTGTGGGCGGCCCGTATCGGCCGCGGCTGGCTCATCAGGAAGATCTCGTTCTTGCGCACCGCGAAAATCTGGCCAGTCACCTCTTTCGCCGCATCGCTGAACAATGCGACAGCCAGCGGCGCGATTTTCTCCGGCGTCATCTGCTTGATCTTCTCGACGCGGGCCTGCTGCTCCGGCGTTTCCGTGGGCACCTTGCCGAACAGCCGGCTCCACGCGAAGGGCGAGATGCAGTTCGAGCGCACGTTGTAGCGGGACATGTCCAGCGCAATGCTCTTGGACAGCCCGACGATGCCGAGCTTCGCGGCCATGTAGTTCGCCTGCCCGAGGTTGCCGATCAGGCCGGACGTCGAGGTCATGTGCACCAGGCAGCCGCTTTCCTGCGCGCGGAAGTGCGGCGCGCAGGCCCGGCTCATGTTGAAGGAACCCTTCAAATGGACCTGCAGCACGATGTCGAACTGGTCTTCCGTCATCTTGTGGAAAATCGTGTCCCGCAGAATGCCGGCATTGTTCACGACACCGTCGATGCGGCCAAAGTTGTCGATGGCCGACTGGATAATGGCGTGGGCACTGTCCCATTCCGCCACGCTGTTGAAGTTTGCAACGGCCGTGCCGCCGCGCGACTCGATTTCGCTGACCACCTCGTCGGCCGGCGTCGCGTCTTCGCCCTCGCCCTCGGCGCTGCCGCCGATGTCGTTCACCACCACCTGCGCGCCGTGGTCGGCCAGCATGATCGCAATGGCCCGGCCGATACCGCGCCCGCTTCCCGTGACGACAATGGCCTTGCCGTCCAGCATCTTATCGCTACTCATTTTTTTTCTTTACTCCGGTTTAGCGTCGGGGCTGGGGCAGTCATTCGGCGCTGGCAGACGGTGATGTCATCTCTGCAGCCGGGATCGGGTTGAAGTAGTGGATGACCACGCTGCGTTTCGCAATTTTCCAGGTGCCGCCGCGGCGCTCGAAGTCGTCGGTGTAGGTTGCGCCGACCATCTGCACCACGTCGTCTTTCGTCGCCCCCATGCAGTCCACGTCGCAGACGCCCCGGGCGTGGTCGGCATCAGCAAATTCCACGCGCAGGTTGGTGGTCCAGTGATGGGTTTCTCGCCAGACCGGGTACAGCACCTCGTGCACGGCGCGGTGGATGCCGTCGTGGCCCTCGAACACACCAAACGGCGGCCCGATATCCCACACCGCATCTGCGTGCCAGATGCCAATGAAGCGCTCCCAGTCGTGGCCGTCGAAACCCTGGCAGTAATCCGTCACCAGGTCGCGCAACGCAGCCCGGCTTTCCAGTTCGTCGATCCGGCTCACCAGCGCGTCGATCTGCGCCTGCTGGTCAGTCATGCGTCAGCACCGCCCGCGGCACCTACCGGTGTTTCGTCGTGGGCCGCGTTGGCGGCGATATAGCCGAAGGTCACCGCGTGGCCCAGGGTGTGACCGGCGCCGTAGTAGGCCTCGCGGGACGGGCTGGCGATGCAATTGCCGGCGCCGTACAACCCCGGGATCGGCTGGTCCTGCGTGTCCAACACCCGCGCGCTGGCGTCGATGACCGGCCCGCCGCAGGTGTCCAGCGCGCCGGCAGCGAGGATGATGGCGTAATAGGGCCCCTGGTCCCGCAGAGGGTGCATCGTGATGTTCGGCGAATCGTTCTGCGGCCAGTCGGTGTCGGTGCGCATCGGCGAGAAGACCGGGTGCCACTCGGTGTCGTAGCCCGCCTCGCCGCGGTGGAAGTCGTCATCCTGTCCGGCCTGCGCGAACTTGTTGAAGTGGTTGATCGTTGCGGCCAGATTGTCGGCAAAAGCAGAGTCGAGACTGAGCCCGCCCGTATGCTCGACGATCTCCGCCAACCGCGCTTCCAGCTTGCCTGCCAGGTCGGCAAGGCTGTCGCCCACCAGGACCGGTGCGTCCGCCGGTTTTGCCGGCAGCGGATACACGCCGGCGTAAGCCTCGGCGGTGCGCTGATCGTAGACCATGAACATTAGCTGGTTCGGGAACTCCGCGCGGGACGGATTGTAGATGCCGTGAATCTCGGTGCGGTCGTTGTAGTTGCGGTGCTCGTTCACCGCGCGCACACCGTAGCGGTTCACCTGCAGCATGGAGTCGCCCGGCGGATAGAACACGCCCGCGCCCAGGACCGGGTTGATCAGCGCCTCGTCCAGCACCACCTGCGAGCGCCACGCGCAGCCGAGGTTGCCAAGACGCGCGCCGGCCGCCCCGGCAATGTTGATAAAGTCGCCGGTGGAGTCCGGCTTCGCACAGGCGCCGACCACCGCGTTGCGCTGATACTTCGCGACGAACTCCGGGTTGTGAACATAGCCACCGGTCCCGAAGATCACCGCCTTGCGCGCACCGAAAGATACCGTGGCGCCGTCTACGTCGGCTTCGACGCCCACAGCACGCCCGTCGTCATTCAGCACGACCCGGGCCACCGGGTGGCCTGTGTAGACCGGGATCTCCCGCGCGGTGATTGCGGCGTGCAGTTGTTCCATCATCAGCGCGCCCAGGCCCATGTTGCCGTCGGCGTCCACCGGACCCAGCGGCCGGCCCGTGGGCACCTTGTTCTCCGGCACGTTGTCCAGGTAATCGGTGGCCGGGCGGTCCAGTGCGAACATGCGCCACTCTGCCAGGCTCAGCGCACCCGCTGCCCGCATCTGTTCCACTGCCGGGGACGCGTTGTCGTAGAAAGCCTCCATCAACGCGTATTCGCCGGCGCTGACGCCCAGCGTCGGGCTGTCTGCATCGTAGTGCTCCGGGTAGGAAAACCTGGCCATGTAGCGCAGGCAGTCGGCCTTGCCGTCTTCGATACCCTTTTCGCGCAATGTGAAGTTATCGGGGATCCACAGCACGCCGGCAGACTTGGCGGCGGTACCGCCGACGGTCGACGCCTTCTCGATCAGCAGCACCGAATCGCCGTTGTCATGCGCTACGACCGCAGCGGTGGCTGCTGCTGCACCGCTGCCCACCACGACGATGTCAGCCTCGTGATCCCATTGCCTGCCCGGAGCAGCCTGACAGGCACCAAGGGCCCCAGCACCCAGCGTGGCTGCCGCAGCCCCGGCAAGTATCTCGCGTCGGGAAATCGCGTTCTTGGAATTGCTCATAGTGTCGGCAGGGTTGGAACCTGGAACCGCATCAAAGACATTGGCAGCATGGGTCCGCCGAAAACTCAGCGCTGCAGTTTGATGCCGGCCTCCTCGCGATCCCAGCAGTCGGCCGTGATGCCCTCGTCCTTCAGCTTGAACTTCTCAACGCGCTCACTGGGAGTCTTCGGCAGCGTGTCACGGATGGCGATGTAGCGCGGAATCGCAAAATAGGCCATGCGCGGCTCGCACCAGCGAATCAGTTCTTCTTCGCTGACGCTCTGACCGGGTTTCAGCACCACGACCGCCTTGACGTCCTCCTCACCGACATCGGAAGGCACACCTACGACGCAGGATTCCAGCACGGCCTCATGCGAACTGAGCACGCCTTCGACTTCGAAGGAGGAGATATTTTCGCCGCGGCGACGAATGGCCTGCTTCTTGCGGTCCACGAAGAAGAAATAGCCGTCCTCGTCCATGCGGCCGAGGTCACCGGTGTGGATCCAGTTATTGGCGAATAGATCCAGCGTCGCTTCCGGCTGCTTGTAGTAGCCGCTGGTACCGACCCACATGCGATCGGAGCGGCAGATGAACTCACCCAGCTTGCCAGGTTCGCACTCGTTATCGTCGTCGTCGACGATGCGCACATCCCAACCGGTGATCGGTTTGCCACAGGCCCCGGCGCGCGGCTCGTCATAGGGGCTCGCCAGGCAGACGTAGCATTCCGTCATGCCATAGACCTCCAGGATCTTGGTGTTGAAACGCTCCTGGAAGGCATGCCACTCGTCCTGCGGCGCCGCCGCCCCGACCATGAGCCGGATCGGATTATCGGCGTCTTCTTCGCGGGGCTCCTGTTTCAGCAGGATGGGAATGACCCCGCCGATGTAATTAGCCTCGGTGCACTCCCAGCGGCGGCAATCGTCCCACAGCCGGCTGGCGGAAAAGCGATCCACGATCACGGCCTTGGCATCGGCGAGGATCGCCGGCCCGATG
>CAZTIB010000231.1:0-17506 GCA_964613615.1 uncultured Chromatiaceae bacterium | reverse complement strand
TTTGATGGACTTCCTTGATCGTGTCCAAGGTGTTTTCGAGGGACGCCTGTGAGAAGTCCGTCACCCTGATAATCCAGTCCAGGGGGCTGATATTGAAAAGGCCCATATCTTGTCGCTCCTTATCCATCCATGGAGCCATGCTGTCGCCGTCGGGCAATCAAAGTATACGCGACGGGCGCGGGTTCGGGCCGTCTGCACGACCCACCCCTGCGGGCCTGCCTCATGTGACGAGTTCTGGGGTCGGACCTGGTTACGTCTCTGACTCGCAACGGAAAACGGCCGCAAAGTCCGCCGTATTAACCCTTAGCCGTGCCTTTTTAACAGTCAAAAGACGCGTTTAAGGTTTCGACGTGCGTGTTGCAGGGCGACCGGACCGGATTGCCCCTACTGTGTTCAGAAGGCGTTTTTCGGGGGCAAAAACAGCACTCTAAGGGCCGAGCCAAGCCAAAATCACCAACACATTCTATTGATTTCAGGCGCTTAGCTTGGTCCGACCCCGCAGAAAGCACATCTCTGCCCGACGTGGCGAACGCGATCTTGCGACTCGCTAGATTAGCGATACTCGAAGCGCAATCGACGTTAAGACCGCAGTTATCACGACCAATGTGATACCCAGCGCTAATCGTCGTTGCGTGGTCGAAATGGCCTCGAAACGATTGGCGCCGAGGTAGATTCCGCTGATCAATGCGACTAGTCCTGCAAACCCTGCTAGCAGGCCAGACCCCGCATAAAACATGATTCGTTCAGGTTCTTCCTGAATCCCGAGAATACCTGGATCCGGTATTTGGGAGAGCGCGATCGACAGCAGGCATATCGCCAGGCTGACGAACAATATTCTACGAGCCATGCCTGAGAATATACGACACTAATCACACTCGTTTACCAACGCGCTAACACGACCAACTCGATCTTGAAATTGGCTGGCGCCTTCCACTGGCCAAACACATCAAGGATGCGCTTGCAGGCGTTCGAACCAGTTGATCATATATTTCATCGGCATCGTCCTCGGTTGCGTTGATGCCGCTGGAATAACAGCCGATCAAGGCCGGGCCGACCAGGCCACGGGAAATTTCCGGCTGACCAGCGGGTCACCGTCACGTATGCGCTCGTCGCTGTCAGGGAACAACAAGGGGTCTTGCCAGCCCGGTTTCACAGCGAAGGTGACGTCGTCACCGATCCAGCGCGTGGAATAGGCAATGCGGTTCACATCCGTTGAACTATTGCCGCCGGAGCTGTGCATGATGCGGGTGTTGAACAGCACCGCGTCACCGGCCTTGTAATCCCAGCTCAAAATCTCGTAACGGCCCGGCTCGGCGTGAAAGGCCGGCGCCTCGGGAGCATCTTTGGCGGCAAAATTCGTGTGTCGCACCGGGTCTTCGCCGCCGAAGGGAATGTGCGCGTACAGCTGGTCCTGGTATTCCCGGCCGCGGACGAACTGCAGTGCGCTGCTTTCCGGCGTGCAGTCCGTCAGGCTGAGCCAGACGGAGCAAATGGCATCACCTGCCACCGGCCAGTAGGTAATGTCCTGGTGCCAGTAGTAGTCGGTGGGCGTCTGCGGCGCGCAAACGAAGAGTTGGTCAAAATAAGCCCGCACGCGGTCGACGCCCATCGCGCGCCCGGCGTTTTCGGCGATCCCGCTGTGGAACGCGAACTCGCGGAATTCATCCATGTCGTTGAAGAGGAACTGGTCCGACAGCAAACGACCCACGTTGCTCAATTCGTCGGCATGGTCGCTGGGTGACTCCGCCCGGTGTTCGGCGGCTGCGCGCAGCACATCCACCGTCGCCTGATCGGCCAGGGCGGGCAGGAACGCCACGCCTTCGTCGCGGTAGGCCTGGAGCTCTGCGTCCCTCAGCTCACGAACATGCATACGGACAGTTTACTGATTTCCGTGCGCGATGATGGCGTATCCCGTCGCGGGGCCGGAAATCAGTAAACTGTCCCCCGAGGAGGACGGATTCATGAGCGTGATAGGCAAAAACGTCGCGCGGCCGGATGCCCTGGACAAGGTCACCGGCGGCAAGGGCTTCCCGGTGAATTTCCAGATGCCGGGCATGCTCCATGGCAAGATGCTGCGTAGTCCTTATCCACACGCCCGCATTTTGCACATCGACACCCGAGCGGCCGCGGCGCTGCCGGGGGTCAAGGCCGTGTTGACGCCCGCAGAAGTACCGCAACGCAAGTTCACGCCGGTCTACTTCGTCCCGTCCGACACCCTCAGCGCGACGGTGGACCTGGTGATCATGAGCGATACGGTGCGCTTCGCCGGGCAGCCGGTGGCCGCGGTAGCGGCCACGTCAGCCGACGTTGCCGAACAAGCGCTCGGCCTGATCGACGTGGACTATGAAGAGCTGCCGGCGGTCTTCGACCCCGAAGAGGCAATGCAACCCGGCGCCCCGCAACTGCACGACGGCGTGGAAAACAACATTGCGATCGCGCCCCGGTTTGAAGCGGGCGACATCGAACAGGGCTTCGCGAGTGCCGACCATATCTTCGAAGGCGTCTACACCACCCAGCGCGTGCATACGTGCTACATGGAGCCGCGCATCTGTGTCGCCCACTGGGACGCCAGTGGCGACATCACGATCAATTCATCCATGCAGCACCTGTTCGGCCTGCGCCAGAAGCTCGCCTACGCCCTGGAGCTCGCGGAGAGCCGCATCCGGGTCATCAAGCCCCCCTACATCGGTGGCGGCTTTGGCGGCAAACTCGACATCGGCCACCTGGAACCCATCGCGGTGCTGCTGAGCCGCAAGTCGGGCCGGCCGGTGCGCATTGAACACTCGCGCTACGAAGACTTCATTACGACCACGCGCAACCCGATCCGGGTACACATGAAGACCGGCGTGACGAAGGACGGGCGCATCGTGGCCCGACACACGAAGAGTATCCTCGACGCCGGCGCGCATGCGACCCACGGTTCCACCGTGCTGCAGGTGCACGGGACCTTCATCAATGCAGGTTACCGCGTGCCCAATTTCGTGTGGGAGGGCTACGCGGTCTACACCAACAACATGATCGGCGGTGGTTATCGCGGTTACGGCGGGCCGCAGGCCTATTTCGCGCTGGAGTCACAACACGACGAGATCTGCGAGGCCCTGGAATTCGATCCGGCGGAGTTCCGCAAGAAGAACTCCATGCGGCAGGGCGATCCGCATCCCCTGGTGCCCGGACTTACGCTGGACTCCTACGCGCTGGAAGAAGTCATCGACCGTGGGATCGAAATCTTCGGCTGGGAGGCGCGCGTGCCTGCCAACAGCGACCCCGGCCCGAAAAAGCGCGGCGTGGGATTTGCGTTGACGCCCTTCTGGGTGAGCTGCTGCGTCGGTTTTCCGGACATCTACGAACACTCCGGTGCGATCGTGAAGCTGAATCCCGACGGCACGGCGGACCTGGCCACCGCGGCGATGGACATCGGCTCCGGGCAGATCACCACGCTGCTGCAGATTGCGGCAGAGGAGCTCGGCCTGTCGATGGACCAGATCCGCATGACGCAGGCGGTGGACACGACCAACGTACCCTATGACGCGCCCACGCATGCGAGCCGCGTGACCTACAGCGCCGGGAATGCGGTGCTCTCCGCTGCGACTGCGGCGAAAGAACGCCTGCTGAAAGTGGCCGGGATCATGCTGGAGGCCAGCCCGGAGGACCTGGAGCTCGCGGCAGGCAAAGTGGCGGTGAAAGGCGCACCGACCAGATCGCTGAGCATTGCCGAAGTCGCGACGCGCGCCGAGTCCCCCTTCATCCAGGTGACCGACCAGGGCCCGGCACCAACGACGCTCGAGGAGAAAGGCACGATCATTGGTGTGTCGAGCATGGCCCCGCCCGGGAACCCGAGTCCGGCGGCGGCCGCGTTTGTCGAAGTCGAAGTGGATACCGACACCGGGGAGGTCACGGTCGCACGCGTGGTCTATACGCACGATATTGGTCGCGTGATCAATCCCAGTGCGGCTGAAGGCCAGGTGGAGGGAGGTTTCCAGCAGGCCATGGGTTACGCGTTGATGGAGGAGATCCAGTTCGACCCGGATTCGGGTACCTGCCTGACTGCAGATTTTCTCGACTACAAGATCCCGACCGCTGTGGAAATGCCGCGGGACATCGATATCACCTTTATCGAGTCGATGGAGCCCACCGGGCCGTTCGGCGCCAAGTCCGTTGCGGAAACCTGCGTGGTGGTGCCGGCGCCCGCGATCGCGAACGCGATCTACAACGCTATCGGCGTGCGCATCCGCGAATTGCCGATCACGCCGGAAAAGGTGTTGCGCGCGCTGGGCAAGCTTTGACTGCTGCCCGTCCCAGCGAAAAACTTCTTCGACGCCGACTCCGAACACAGCCGCGATCCTGAAAGCGCTTTCGAGAGACGGCGAGTAGCGTCCTTTTTCTAAGGGACGAGACTGCCAATTTCCGGGAACGGCCGGGACTGCCTTTCGATTACCCAAGGACGGTAGCGGTGCAAAGTAGGGTGCACTCTGTGCACCGCGGAGACGGTGGCATTTGTTGTTCGGTGCGTAGAGCGCACCCTACAAGCTGTTCACCGGCACCTATTTACGCGTTGTAGACAGCAGTTGCTGAATTTCCTGCGCGGCCGTATTCGCGTAGTTGGCAACCATGGCATGAAAAGACGGAGAACCCCAGACATCACTGAGTCCCAGGCCCGACGCGTGTTCAAGACCGCGCTCGAGCCAGGCGGCAACTTCACCGCGCTCTGCCCACAGCGATGACAGCTGCAGCGCGCGCGCCCTGACCATGTAAGGTAGCGCGGCAGCATCGGCCAGGGAGTATTTATCACCCGCGAGCCACGCATGCCCTGCCAGTCCATCGCCGAGTTGCGCCGCAAAACGCGCCAGCGCTGCAACAGCGGGACCCGCGCCCGGTGATTTCAATCCTTCGGCGTGGGTTTGCTGTTGCCGCGCGCGCCGTGCGGGGTCGGCGACCCGGCTGAAATGCTGTTCGAGCTCTGCGGCAGACATGTTCTCGTTCATTTGGTGCCGCAGGAAGATCGCATAGCTCAGCACGCCGATGGCCGGGTGCACCTCGTCGTCAATGGTCTTCACCAGCAGCCGCATGCGCGCCCGATCGCCCGCATGTGCCGGCCGCAGCGAAGGTTCGGGAAAGCGGTCGTCCAGGTACTCGTTGATAACACTCGACTCCCGCACCACCGTGTCGCCGTCCACCAGTGTCGGCACGACGGCTTTCGGGTTCAGCTGCAGGTACTCCGGCGTGAACTGCTCGCCCTTGCGCAGGTTCAGCCGGATCTCTTCCCAGGCCAGGCCTTTCTCGGCCATCACCAGCCGTACCTTCTGGGCGCAGGTGGACTCGACGCTGTGATAGAGCGCAAGACTCATTGGCTTAGCCGGGTTTGTCGGCAGCCCAGATGCCGCTGCCTCTGCACGCGATGTACAGGAAGACAAGACAGTAAAGAATCGCCGCGTCGCCGCCGTTGACAGCAGGAAAGAACTGCGGCCCAAACTGGAATTTCCAGTGAAACTGGAAGTACGCGACGGCCATGGTGCCGCTGGCGAGGAACGCCGCCCAGCGGGTACGAAACCCGATCACGATAGCGATTCCGCAGATCAGTTCGATCATACCGCCGAGCCACAGCTGCGAACCGATGGGCGGCTGGCCCTCGGTCAGGACACCGAAAATCTTCTGCAAGCCGTGGAACAGGAAAATTGCGCCGCTGATGATTCGGAGTAACGCGTAGCTGTAATCCGTGTACTTCGATAGCCATTGCATAACCGCAACCCCCGGATCAGGAGCAAATACAGGGCTTAACCGCCGCCACTTTTCTGAGGCTGCAGGTCCCCTGCCGTTCCAAGCAGCAAGGCTGCTCCCGGCACAGTCTACCCATTTCCCTGCGTTCCAGGATCCCTGTCCTCACCCTTGACGGGAAATGAGTAAACTGTCCGCGGAAAGGTTGAGAAGAAGAATCGTGACCGAGCCACTGCGACGCAAGGAAGACGAGCGCCTGATTCGCGGGCGGGGGCTGTTCACCGACGACGTGCATGAGCCCGGATTGCTGCACCTTTGCCTGCTGCGCTCACCCTATGCGCATGCCCGGGTCCTGGATATCGACACCAGCGCCGCCGAGGCCTTGCCGGGTGTCGTCTGCACGCTGACGGGCAGCGAGGTGGCTGAACTCTGCGAACCGTATATGCAGATTGCGCCGCCACCCGCCGCAAATATCCAGGACTATCCAATGGCGGTAGACCGGGTGCGCTACCAGGGCGAGCCGGTCGCCGCCGTCGTTGCGGAGACCGCCGCGATCGCGATGGACGGCTGCCAGCTGGTCGAGGTGAACTACGAGCCCCTCACTCCGGTGATGGATGTAGAAACCGCGCTTACCGATGACGTGGTACTGCATGAGTCGGCGGGGACGAACCGCACGTGGCAAGGCGTCTTTGATTACGGGGACGTGGACCAGGCCTTTGCCGACGCCGATCACGTGATTCGCATCGGCCCCCTGCACTTCCACCGTTTCTCCAGCACACCGCTGGAAACCAGCGCGTGCGTGGCGGAATGGACCCGGCACGGCATGGTGGAGTTTCTTTGCAACAACTCTTTCCCGGGCTTCGCGCAGCAACTATTGGCGCCGGCCCTGCGCCTGCGCAGCGAGCAGGTGCGTATTCGCACCTTCGATGTGGGCGGCAGCTTCGGCAACAAGATCTGGAACTACCTTTATATGGCCCTCGCCGCGCTGGCATCGCGCAAGACAGGCGGGCGACGCGTGAAGTGGTCGGAAACCCGCACCGAGCACCTGCTGGCCAGCGGCCACGGCAACGAGCGCAGCTTTCTCGATACGGAGGTTGCGGTCACTAAAGACGGTGAGATCACCGCGATCCGCTCCCGACATTTCGACGACTGTGGCGCCTACACCCGCTACGAGCCCCTCGGTTGCATCATCTGGGCCCAGGTGCTGCCGGCCACCTACCGCCTGAGAAATATTCGCATCGAATTCACCCAGGCGGTCACAAACAAGTGCCCGGTGGTACCGAACCGTGGCTATTCCCGAATGCAGCACATCTGGTTCATGGAACGCGTAGTGGACATCTGTGCGCACACACTCGGAATGCCCGTCGACGAGATCCGGCTGAAGAACTACATCCAGAAGTTTCCTTACGAGACTCCCAACGGCTGCGTCTACGACTCCGGCGACTATCCGGCCATGCTGAGCAAAGCCAAGGAGCTGATCGGCTGGGACGACTGGAAACAGAAGCAGGCCGCAGCGCAGGCCGAGGGGCGCTGGGTCGGCATGGGCATCGGTGCAACGATCGATTCCGGGACGAATAACTTCGGCCAGGCACGCATCATCAATCCCGGCCTGCCCTTTTCCGGTAACTCTGAAGTTTGTGCAATGCGGCTCGATTTCGACGGCGCGGTGGTGGTCACGCTGGGCACCGGACCCTCCGGCCAGAGCCACGAAACCGCTGCATCTGACCTGGTCGCGCGGGAACTGAACATCGACCCGGGCATGGTGCACGTGCGGCCCGGTTTCGACACGGCCTGGAATACTTTTGTCGGCCACTCGGGTACCTACGCCAGCCAGTTCGCGGTCACCGGGCTGACGGCCGTGCACGGCGCGTGCCAGAAGCTCAAGGCGGAAATGCGCCAGCTGGCGGCCTTCGTGCTGGAAGCGGCGGAAGAAGACCTGGAGTTCGGTGTCGGCGCCGAAGGTCCGGAACTCAAGGTCAAGGGGACCGCGCGCAGCGTCAACTACTGGACGCTCAGCAACCTGGTCAACAACAACAACGCGGTGCTGGACGAGTCCCTCGGTGACGTCACGCTGAACGTGCGCAACGTGTACCGCCCGAATTTCGCGATTCCCGATCTCGAGCGCAAGTTCGGCAACCTGACGCTGACCTATGCAGCGCTGCTGCACGTGGTGGTGATCGAAATCGACAAGCAGACCTACAGACCGAAGATCCTCGCCTATGCCGCCGTCGACGACTGCGGCAAGGTGCTGTATCCGCAAATCGTGGCCGGCCAGGCCCTCGGCGGTGCCGCGCACGGCATCGGTGCGGCCATCATGGAAAGCTTCAACTACGACGCTGACGGCAACCTGCTGACCTCAACCTTCAGCGACTACTGCCCGATCACGTCGATGAACATGCCGGACATCCAGCACGCCAACGTCGAATCACCGTCGCCCTTCACCTACAACGGTGCTAAGGGTATGGGCGAGAGCGCCGGTGCGCCACTGCATGCAATCACGGGGGCTATCCAGGATGCGGTGTACGGCGACGGCATCGTGATTACCGACTCTTTTCACTCGGCCCCGGCGCTGTATCGACTGCTGAAAGAACGCAACTGCGACCAGTTGGTCAGCGTCGAAAGCCGCTGAGGGATGGTGCCGGTGTACAGTTTGTAGGGTGCGTCGAAAGCCGGTAACGGTGCCGGCATCTATTTGTAGCTGGCGGCGATGGCCTGTGCGTCGCGACAGAAGTCGGCGATATCTGCCTTGTCGTCGATGAACTGGTTTGGCTTGATGCAGAAAGTGGTGAACCCACGGGCCAGCTGCTCCGGAATCACCGCCATGGACTCGGCGAGATCCGCCACGCTGTCATCGTCCGGGAACAGGCCCCGTGTGCCGCCAATCATTTCCAGTTGCGTCGGATCGCGGCCGGCCGCGGTCATCGCGTCGCGCAGCCCGGCCAGGTCATCGTCCGACGGCCTGCCCAGCGGATGAAAACCACTGCCGTATTTCACCAGCCTGCGCAGCAAGGCACCGTGCAGCGACTCACCGCCGAACCACAGAGTAGGACCCACCGGCCTCCACGACTTTGGCTCCAAATAAGTCTCCGCAAAGCTGAAATGCTCGCCTTGGAATTCAGCCGGGGAGGATCGCCACACGGCCGACAGGGCTTCCAGCTGCTCGTCCAGCCGCTTGCCGCGCGTCTTGAACGGCACGCCGAGCGCGTCGTATTCGTCCTTGTGCCAGCTGACCGTCGGCTGCACGATCAGCCGGCCGCCGGACAGGATGTCCAGCGTGCCGAGGTCGCGCGCGAGCTGCAGCGGGTGGCGCAGCGGCGCGATGATCGCGCCGGCAAACAACCGCAGGCGCGTCGTGCGCGCGGCGATCGCGCTCAGTAATACCACGGAGCTCGGCCATGGCGTGGCCGGGTCCTGGTTGCCGGGCAGCGCATAGTCCCGCGGATTCGCCATGTGTCCGTTGGCCCCGGCCGACGGACCAAGCACGATGTGTTCGCTGATCATGATGCCGTCGATGCCGGCGGCCTCGGCCGTCACGGCCCAGTCCACCAGCTCGCCCAGCTCGCCCGGTTCCAGGATGGTCCAGTTTTCGCTGAGTATCATCAGCAGTCTTGGTGTGGGCATGGCACCTGTCCTACTCTGTTGGCAAATGTTATCTCGGGGCCTTTGGATGCGCCGGGACCATCCGTATCCCGCCACTGTCACCGGAATTTAATTCCTGTTCTGCCCCGCGTTGTCGACGATGAACTGGCCGAGCCAGCCGGCGATCAGCGTGGAATCTGCAACACCGCTCTCCAGGCTCGCATAACAATCCTGGTGCTCCGCGTCGCTGATCGCGCCTTTCTCGAGAAGCACATCACTGAAGACCTGCATGGAACTGACCGGCTGTTCCGGGTGGGGCTGAATGCACAGCAGGCGGCCCTCCGCCTCGTACAGCGCGTTCGGGCAGCGCGGTGACTCGCCGAGCAGGTCGACTCCCGGCGGCAGGTCGATGACCTGGTCCTGGTTGATGTAGTGCAAGGTGTATTCACCCGGCCGCTCCGTCATCCAGTCCCGCTCCACGTTGACATACAAGTGATGCCGACCCAGCACCCAGCCAGTTTCGGCCCTGGCCACGTGCCCACCCAGCGCCCGGGCGGCAACCTGGTGACCAAAGCACACGCCTACCTGCGGGCTTGCCGCGGCGAAGGCCCGGCGGATGAAGTCTTCCAGCACCGGGATCCAGGGCAAATCCTCATAAACGCTGCACGGGCTGCCCGTGATCAGCCATGCATCGCATTCGTCCAGCGATGCCGGCATCTCGCCTTCCGCCACGTAATAGGTCTCGTAGGAGAATGCGAGCCCCGCAGCGGCGAACATGTCCATGAATTTCTCGGGATCAGTCGCCTCGTCGGCCAAATGAAAGTCTCGCGGGATGGTATCCAGCAGACCGACACGAATGTGTGCAAGGTCGCGCATCAGCGCGTGGAGCCGTCCAGGATCTGCAGCGTCTTCAGTTCGCTGTGGAAATCGAGCGCGTAGTCACCGCCTTCCCGGCCGATGCCGCTGATGCCGAAACCGCCGAAGGGCGCGGTCAGGTCCCGCACCAGGAAGCAGTTCACCCAAACGGTGCCTGCGCGTATCGCGCGGCCCACGCGTTCCGCGCGCTCGGCGCTCTGCGTGTAAATCATGCCGGACAGGCCATAGTCCGTGCCGTTTGCCAGCGCGATGCCTGCCTCTTCCGTATCGAAGGTCTGGAAGGTCAGCACCGGGCCGAAGATTTCTTTCTGCACCACTTCGGAGTCGTTGGACCGCGGCCGGATCAGGGTCGGTTCGTACCAGAGACCCCCTTCTCGATCGACCTTGCCGCCGCGGACGATCTCATCGCCCGCGGCCCGGGCACGATCCACGAAACCGCCGATGTGCGCCAGGTGGTCCGGGTGAATCACCGGCGAGATAGTCGTGCCCGGCTCACGGCTGTCACCGAGCACGTGCTGGTCGGTATACGCGTGGAATTTTTCCAGGAAGGCCTCGCGGACAGACGACTGCACCAGCAGCCGGGTCCCGGCCAGGCAAACCTGCCCGGAGTCGTCGAACTGCCCGGCGGCCTTCTTCGCGGCTGCGTCTATGTCCGCATCTTCGAACACCAGCAGCGCGCCCTTGCCGCCCAGCTCCGCCGTGAAAGGCACGATGTTTTCGGCCGCGGACCGGCCGATGTGTTTGGCAGTTTCCGGCGAACCGGTGAAGGAAATCCGGCGCACGCCCGGGTCACCCACCAGCGCCGCGCCCACTTCCTCGCCGATTCCCTGCACGATGTTGAACACGCCCGGCGGGAAACCGGCTTCGTCCACCAGGTCAGCCAGCATCGAGCAGGACAGCGGCGACCATTCCGCCGGTTTCAGGATCACCGTGTTGCCCGCGGCCAGGGCTGGGGCGCATTTCCACGTGGACAGCATGAACGGCGCGTTCCACGGCGTGATAATCACGGCCGGGCCGGCCGGCATCCGGATGACGCGGTTACGCGTATTGTTCGACTCCCAGTCGCGTTCTTCGTAAGCCGCGGCCAGTTCGCCATAAGCGCGGAAGTTGCGCGCACCGCGCGCAATCACCCGCAGGCGCAGGCTCTCTTCCAGCATCGCCATGTCCAGGCACTCGACCTTCGCCAGGTCGTCCACGTTCGCCTCGATGAGTTCCGCCAGGCGCGTGAGATAAGCTGAGCGCTCCGCCGGGCCCAGGCCCGCCCAGGCCGGAAAAGCGGCTACCGCGGCGTCAACCGCAAGTCGCGCGGTATCGGCATCACCCCGGGCGATGTCGGCGAGCTTCCACTGCCAGTCCAGCGGCGAGCGGTCTTCAAAAGTCTGCGGTGACGATACGCGTTCGCCACCAATGTAATGGTCAGTGGAGACAGACACGCCCTCCACGTCTACCCGGTTGCCTTGCTTGGCCATCATTGCTTGTCTCTTTTTGCCTGACCGGCCGCTTACAGGAACGGCAGGTATTCGTTCATCTCCCAGTCGGTGGTGTGGTCGAGGAAGCGCTGGAACTCGGCCTGCTTAACCACCGCAAAGTGATCAATCACCTCCTGGCCGATGGCCTGCGCGAGAGACTTGTCCGCTTCCATCGCGGCCAGCGCGGCGCCAAGATTCTCGGGGATGTGCCGCTCGGTATCCACGGTCTCCAGGCCGTCGCCCGTCTCGGCCGGCGGCAGTTCCGGTTTCTCCACCGTGCCGAGGCGAGCAGCCTGCAGCACCGTCGCGGCGGCGATATAGGGATTCGCGGCACCGTCGGCCACCCGGTGCTCGAGGCGCGCGCCCTTGCCGCGCTCGGCCGGCACCCGCACCGATACGCCGCGGTGGTCATAACCCCAGTTGGCCCAGTAACCGGCCAGGCTGGCGGGTCGCAAGCGGCGATAGGAATTGACCGTGGGCGCCACCAGCGCGGTCATGCCCTCGTGATGCGCCACCAACCCGGCGATGCACTGTTTCGCCAGTTCGCTCAATCCGTCTTCGGCTTTCGGGTCATTGACCACGTTGCCGCCGGCATCATCGGTGAAGCTCATATTAAAGTGCAGGCCGTTGCCACCGCGGCCAACGATGGGCTTGGGCATGTAGGTCAGCAGGTAGCCGCGCTTCGCCATGACTTCCCGGGCCATCAGTTTGAACAGGAAAGCGTCGTCGACGGCCTTTAGTGCCTCATCATAATGCAGCGTGAACTCGAACTGCGGCCAGTCGTATTCGGAACAGATGAACTCGAGGGGAAAGCCGCACTGTTCTGCCGTGGTCCAGATCTCGTCCACGAGGCCGGCCGGATCAATCGCGGTGCCGGTGCCGTAAACGTAGGCGCCTGGGGTGTCGTAAGGCTCCCACTGACCGTTCTCACCGCGCTGAAACACGTAGCCCTCGAACTCGATGCCGAGTTTCGGCGCCAGCCCGAGCTCGCCCCACGCATCGATGGCCCGGCGCAGCGCCCCGCGCGGGCACAGGGGCAAGGGTTGTTCTTCGCGATACAGGTCGGCAACGACCACGCCGGTGTCGGTTTCCCAGCCCGGCCGCATCTGGCTCAGGTCGAAACGCGCTTCCAGGTCCGGCAGCCCCTCCAGCATCATCGTGCCTGGCGCCGGGGTCATACCGCGGTCATAGCCCAGCGCAAACAGCCCGATGGAGTGGCGCGATACGCCCTCCCGGGCGACCTGGAAGGGCAGGTACTTGCCACGGGCAAGATTCAGGTGGTCACTGAACAGCACGCGGACGCGATTGAAGTCGTTAGTTTTTTTCGGCATGGCTGGTGGCACTCCCCTGCCGCACTACGCGGCCTGAATAGCAGCGTAGCGCTGCCGGTGCTGGTAAGTCACGAAGATGATCAGAACGAAACTCATGAGCAGCCAGTAGATGCTGCCGAGAATCATCGGCGAGTAGCCGCCGCTCTCGTCCAGGGTCAGCGCAGCCAGACCGGGGGCGATGCCCAGCCCGATCATCTGCATCGCGATCGCGTACAAGGTCATCAGGCCCCTGCGGTCGAAACTCGCGGCCGCCGCGAGAATAAAAGGCAACACCATGTTCCACAGGCAGTTGAACCCGATCACGGCCACCGCATAGGTGGCGATGTTGAAGGCACCGAGTAACAGGCTCAGGCACGCGGCGCCGGCCAGTATTCCCACGGTCATCGGGATCATCCGCCCGAGGCGATGGGCAAGGAAAACGGCCACGGCCGCGCCCGCTATGCCCGCCACCTGGGACACCGTCAGCGCGTTCGCCACCGACTGTTCACCTAAACCGCCGGCCATGCCGATCAGGAACAGGTAGGCCCACGCGATGCCGATACCGATGTTGTAAGCCAGCACGCCGGCCAGCGCGGTGACTTTCATCACCAGCGGCATCTCTACCGCCGTTGGCTCCGGCTCTGCGCGGCTGTCGGCCGAGTGCGGCATGTATTTCACCACGCGCAGCGACAGCAGGCAGACCGCGGCGAAGAACCAGAAAATCCCCTGCAGACCGATCGTGTCGAAGGCCGTAGGCAGCAGCAGCAGGCCGATGGCCCCGTAGGTGAGTAACCAGGTCAGGTAGAGCGCGAAATTCCGGTCCGGCTTCCGGGTCAGCCCGATGGCCCCGAAGCTCAGCGAAATCACGCCGCCGTGGCCGATGCCGGCCACGAAGCGCGTGGCGGCAATCAGCATCGGCGTTTCCACCAGCGCAGAAGCCACGTTGCCGATCACCGCGACGATCAGGCACCGGTACAAAGTCTTCTGCCAGTTGACGCGATGGGCCAGCGCCGCGGCAAGGATGGCCGTGATTGCCACGCCCGTCATCTCGGCCGACGCCGTGAGCCCCGCCTCGCGATCGGACAGGCCGAGCAGTTCCACGAAGCCCTGCACGATGCCGGGCTGGATGATGAAGGCGAGTACCCCCACCGTGCCGAACCATTTCGCCGCGTAGCGAGTTGCCCGGCTGTTGACGTCCTTAAAGGCCATTACGGCCAGAGCTTAACGCCACTCCACCGAAATCGGCAGCCGCTTGATGCCGCTGATGAAGTTCGAGCGCAGGTAGGCGTGGGGCTCGGTCTGCTCCACGGTGGCCGCACGCTCCACGAACTCCTGCAGCAGGACCTTGACCTCCATTCGCGCCAGCCACATGCCGAGGCACGAGTGGGGACCGCCCTTGCCGAAGGTCATGTGCGGGTTGGGCTCACGGCGGATGTTCAGGTCGAAGGGGGAGTCGAACTTGTCTTCGTCGCGGTTGCCGGACACGAACCACAGCAGGAGCTTGTCACCGGCCTTGATCTGCTTGCCCTGCACTTCCACGTCGCGGACAGCGGTGCGGCGAAAATGCATCGTCACCGATGCCCAGCGCAGGAATTCCTCCACTGCAAGCTTCCACCCCGCATCGTCCAGCTCGCGCAATTCATCCAGCAGTTCGGGCCGGTCGATGAGTTCCTTGATCGCGTAAGTCATCGTGTACCGCGTCGTGTCGTTACCGGCCGACACCATCAGCGCAAAGAAATTCTTGAACTCCAGTTCGCTCAGCCGCTCACCCTTGCGATCCGGCGACAGCAACAGATTGATCAGGTCTTCGGTGGGGTGTTCGCGGCGCTCGTGGGCGGCTTCCTCCGCGTACTCGAACACTTTCAGCGCCGCCGGCGAACGGAACGGCAGCAGCCGCCATTCCTCGGTGTCAACCTGGTCGACCACATGGTCAGTGAAATCCTCGTCCGTGTTCGCGATCATCATGTCGCCGAGTTCCACCAGCATCTGGCCGTCACTGTCCGGCACCCCCAGCAGCCGGCCGAGCATGCGCATGGGCAGTGGCCGGGACACGCTCTGTACGAAATCGAACTCGTCGTGGGACGCGGCGTGGTCCAGCAGGTTCTCCGCGATACCGCGAATCGCGTCCTCGTAAGTAGCCACCACCTGCGGCCCGAAACTGCGCCCCACCAGGTGCCGCAGCCGGGTGTGCTCGGGTGGATCGGTCTCCAGCATGCTGCGCCGGGCCTCGCTCTCTTCCTCGTCCATCTCCTCCAGGCGCACGCCGTGGGCGGACGAGAAGGTCTTGTAGTCCTTGTTGATGTCGAAGATGTCCTGGTAGCGGGTGATGGACCAGCAACCCTTGCCGTCGTCCTCTTCACACCAGGACACCGGGTCGTCGCGGCGCAACGCCGTGAAGGTGTCGTGAGGTACGCCATTCACGAAGGCGTCGTGGGAGGTCAGGTCTGCGTGGTCTGCCCGGCTCATCGTCAATCCCCTTGCGGGTCGCCGCCCGGCGCAGCGGAGATTGCGCGCCACGGGGGACCCGTGATAATTTGATTTGGACCCAAACGATTTTTACCACCCCGGCGCCATTTTGCAAGCCGGGTTGCAACCCGAACATCAAATAGTGGAGGTCGCAGATGGGCGAGATAGTCGGCGCGGGCGTGATTGCCCATGAGCCCACGATCATGCTGCCGAAGCCCGAACGGCTGGCGCTGAACGACGGCAAGGAGAACTCCCTGGTGCCCGGGTTCGAACACCTGCGCACCGAAGTGCTGGATGAGCTGAAGCCCGACACCGTGATCGTCTTCGATACGCACTGGTTCACGACGGTGGAGTTCATCATCACGTCCCACGAGCGGCGCACCGGCAAGTACACTTCAGAAGAGTTGCCGCGGGGCATGTCGCAGGTACCCTACGACCTGCCCGGCGACCCCGAGCTCGCGCAGCGCATCGCCGAATACGCCAGCGAAGACGGCGTGCGCAGCACGGCCATCGACGATCCCTGCCTGCCGATCCACTACCCCACCGTGAACCTGGCCCACTACCTGCAGGCGCCGGGCGAACGCTGGATCAGCATCGGCGTCTGCCAGACGGGGGTGGACTGGCAGTTCCTGAGCGTGGGCGCGTCGGTGGCTCGCGCCATTGCCGACAGCGATTGCCGCGCGGTTTTGTACGGCACCGGCGGCCTGTCCCACACCTTCTGGCCGTTGCCCGAGCTGCCGGAGCACGAGTCCTGCGACCCGATCCACATTCGCACGCCGGAGGCACGGGCCGCCGACGAACAACGCATCGCATGGTTGGAGGCGGGGCGGCACGACCAGGTCATCGACACGATGGACGACTTCCGCCAATACCGCCCGGAAGGCTTCTTCGGCCACTACCTGATGATGGCCGGGGCCCTGGGCGGCAAGAATTGCCAGGTGCCGGGCCGCCGCTACAGCGAGTACCAGAACGCCACCGGTACCGGGCAGGTACACATCTGGTTCGACCGCCCGGCCGCGGGCTGGGCAAGCTGAGTACACGCGGCGCCGCGCGCCGACGGCCGCGGCCATCGACGGAGAAATTGGAGTCATGACGACGAACCAGGAACTGCTTGAGCGGCGCCAGGCCGCCGTGCCGCGCGGCGTCGGCACGATGCACCCGGCGATATTTTCGGGCCGCGCCCACGGCGCCGAAATCTGGGACGTGGAGGGCCGGCGTTACATCGACCTGGCCGCCGGCATCGCGGTGGTGAACACCGGCCACAACCATCCGCACGTGATCGCCGCGGTGGAATCGCAGCTGCAGAACTTTTCGCACACCTGCTTCCAGGTTACCGCTTACGAGGTCTACCTGCGCCTGTCTGAAAGGCTGAACCAGCTGGCCCCGGGTAACACGCCGAAAAAAACCATCTTCCTGACCACCGGTGCCGAGGCCGTGGAAAACGCAGTAAAGATCGCCCGGGCCCACACCGGCCGGCCCGGCGTGATTGCATTCACCGGCGGCTTTCACGGCCGCACGATGATGGCCCTGGCGCTGACGGGCAAGGTGGCGCCGTACAAGAGCGGCTTCGGCCCGTTCCCGGGTGACGTGCACCACCTGCCGTTCCCGATCCCTTTTCACGGCGTGACCGAGCAGGATTCCCTCGCTGCGCTGGATGCACTGTTCCGTGCCGACATCGAAGCCGAGCGCGTGGCGGCGCTGATTATCGAGCCGGTGCAGGGCGAAGGCGGTTTCTACCCGGCCTCGCCGGAATTCTTGCAAACCCTGCGCCGGATTTGCGACGACAAGGGCATCGTGATGATTGCCGACGAGGTGCAGACTGGCTTCGCGCGCACGGGCAGGCTGTTTGCCATGGAACATGCGGGCGTGGAACCGGACCTGATGTGCGTGGCCAAGAGCCTCGCGGGCGGTTTCCCGCTGGCGGGTGTCATCGGCAAGGCAGACATCATGGATGCGCCGGCCCCCGGTGGTCTCGGCGGCACCTACGGCGGTTCACCCGTGGCCTGCGCTGCCGGGCTCGCGGTGCTGGAAGTGATCGAGCAGGAAGACCTGGTGGGCCGCGCCGCGCAGATCGGCGCACGGATACGCGAGTGG
>CAZTIB010000230.1:0-3583 GCA_964613615.1 uncultured Chromatiaceae bacterium | reverse complement strand
CGCCCTGTGGTCCTTGCCCAAGAACGAAATCAGCGACGAAGAATACCAGTCGTTTTACAAGTATCTGACCCACGACCTGGACGATGCCATGTGCTGGGCGCACAACAAGGTCGAGGGCAGCCAGAGCTATACCACGCTGCTGTATGTGCCGGGCACCGCGCCGATGGACATGATGCTGCAGCGCGACGAGCGTACCGGCTTGCGCCTGTACGTGAACCGAGTGTTCATCATGGACGCCGCACAGTCACTGTTGCCGCATTACCTGCGCTTCATCCGCGGCGTGGTCGATTCCAGCGATCTGCCCCTGAATGTCTCACGCGAATTGCTGCAGGAGAACGAACTGGTCGGCAAGATCCGTTCCGCGGTCATCCGCCGCAGCCTGGACCTGATCGGCAAGATGGCCAAGGACGATGCCGGGCAATACGCGAAGTTCTGGCAGCAGTTCGGAGCCGTGATCAAGGAAGGCGTCGCCGAGGACTTCACCAACCGCGAGCGCATTGCGCCGCTGCTGCGTTTCGCGTCCACCCTGGATGGAAAAGAGGAGGCCAGTGTGGACCTGGCCGGCTACAAGGAGCGCATGCCCGAAGGCCAGGACGCCATCTATTACATCACCGCCGAAAACCACCAGGCCGCCAGCCACAGCCCGCACCTGGAAGTGTTCCGCAAGAAGGGCATCGAAGTGCTGCTGATGTCCGATCGCGTGGATGAATGGATGATGGCCTATTTCAACGAATTCGACGGCACGCCATTCAAATCCGTGGCCAAGGGCGATATCGAACTGGGTGCCGTGAAATCGACAGATGATGCGGACAAGAAAGACGAGGACGAGACGGAAGACACGGCTGAGGCCCTGGATTCAGCCCTGCTCGAAAAAGTACGCGAGACGCTGGGCGAGCAGGTCAGCGAAGTCCGCAGCAGTCAGCGCCTGACCGATTCCGCCTCCTGCCTGGTGCTGGGAGAACAGGAAATGGCACTGCATCTGCAACGTCTGCTGGAGCAGGCCGGACAGCCCGTGCCCGACAGCCGTCCAGTGCTGGAACTCAACGCCGGCCACCCGCTGGTCGAAATGTTGCAGTCGGAAGAAGACGACGAACGCTTCAACGATCTCGCACAGGTGCTGTTCGAGCAGGCCCTGTTGTCCGAGGGCGGTTCACTGACGGATCCGGCCGGATACGTGAGCCGGGTGAACGCCCTGCTGCTCAGGCAGGCCGTCGCCAGCTGATCAGCGCTACAATGGGCTGGTGAGCGAGTCAGTCCGGGTTGATAAATGGTTGTGGGCCGCGCGGTTTTTCAAAACCCGCGCGCTCGCCCGCGAAGCCGTTAAAGGCGGCAAGGTTCAGCTCGACGGACATCGGGTCAAGCCCGGGCGCACACTGAAATCCGGAGACTGCCTGACCATCCGGCGCGGTGAGGAAGAATACCAGATCACCATCAGAGACCTGGGTGACCGCCGTCTTTCCGCCACGCTGGCCCAGGAAAAATACCTCGAAGATCCTGACAGCAAAGCCCGCCGCGAAGCAGCAGCGGCCCAGCGCAAGGCCGACTATCAGGCCAGAGCCGATCGCCAGCGCCGCCCCGACAAGCGCCAGAGAAGACAAATCATCCATTTCACCAAAAGTGATTTGTAGGAGGCCGCCATGCGGCCGACCAACCGACAATTGTAGGAGGCCGCCATGCGGGCGACCCGTATTTTGTAGGAGCGAGCCTTGCTCGCGATAGATACAGCGGTTGTCTGATTCGCGAGCTAGGCTCGCTCTTACAATTCGGCCGCATGGCAGCCTACTACAGGAGATCTTTCAGCTCGTAGAGCAGGGCGAGCGCTTCGCGGGGTGTTAGTGAATCCGGGTCCAGTTCGTCCACTTTTTCCCGCAATGGATCCGACCCAGATTCATCCACAACCTCATCCGGCACCACCAACTGGTCGAACAGGCCCAACTGCGGCGTCTCCGCCCGTTGTTGTTTTTCCAGCAGGGCCAGGTGTCGCCGCGCCTGGTTGAGTACGGCGGCCGGAATGCCGGCCAGCGCCGCCACTTGCAAGCCGTAACTCTGGCTGGCGGGCCCGGCCTGCACCGAGTGCAGGAACACGATGCGGTCCTTGTGCTCGACCGCCTGCAAGTGCACATTGGCCACCGAGTCTTCATCTTCGGCCAGTCGGGTCAGCTCGAAATAATGCGTGGCGAACAGCGTGTAGGCCCGGACGTTCTGCGCCAGGCTGGCTGCGCAGGCCCAGGCCAGCGCCAGCCCGTCGTAGGTGCTGGTGCCACGGCCGACCTCATCCATCAACACCAGGCTGTTGCGGGTGGCGTTGTGCAGGATGTTGGCCGTCTCCGACATTTCCACCATGAAAGTCGAGCGCCCGCGCGCCAGGTCGTCGCCGGCGCCGATGCGGGTGAAAATACGATCGATCGGGCCGATCACGGCCGCATCGGCCGGCACCCAGCTACCGGCATAAGCCAGCAGGATGATCAGCGCGGTCTGGCGCATGTAGGTGGACTTGCCGCCCATGTTCGGGCCGGTGATGATCAGCATTCGGGTTTCCGCGTCCATGCGGATGTCGTTGGGGGTGAACGGCTGGTCCTGTATCTGCTCGACCACCGGGTGGCGCCCGCCGCTGATTTCGATCACGTTTTCAGAGGACATGTCCGGGTGCACCAGTTTCAGCCTCTCGGCGCGTTCTGCGAACGCACACAGCACATCCAGCCGGGCCAGGGTACGGGCCATATACTGCAGCGGCTCGAATTCTTCCAGCAGCAGTTTCAGCAGTGCTGCGTAGCAATGCTTCTCGCGCGCCAGCGCCCGTTCGCGGCTGGAAAGCACGCGGTCTTCGAACACCTTCAGTTCCTCGGTGATGTAGCGCTCGGCCGACTTCAGTGTCTGCTTGCGGGTGTAGAACGGGGGCACCAGGTGCTGGTGGGTATGCGTGACCTCGATGTAGTAACCGTGCACGCGGTTGTAGCCCACCTTCAGGCTGGAAATTCCGGTCTGTTCACGCTGGGCCTGCTCGTATTCCAGCAGGAAATCATTGGCGTTGGTGGACAGGCCACGCAGTTCGTCCAGTTCCTCATCGTAGCCGGGCGCAATCACCCCGCCATCGCGGATCAGCACCGGCGGCTCTTCGATCAGGGCGCGAACCAGCAGATCGTGCAATTCCGGGAAACGTGGCAGGCTGCCGATCAGAGTTGACAGCTGCTCATCGTCTTCGCTCTCAAGCACGGCAGCCAGTTGCGGCAGCACGCTGATCGCGTGGCGCAGCGTGGTCAGGTCACGCGGCCGAGCGGTCTCCAGCGCCACGCGTGAAAGAATGCGTTCCACATCGCCCACGCCGCGCAGCAATTCACGGACCGGTTCATAGACGTGGCCCGATAGGAGGGCGCCGACTGCCGTATGGCGCTGGTTCAGAGTCTCCAGGCTGCGCACCGGGTTGCCGATCCAGCGCCGCAGTAGGCGCCCGCCCATCGCGGTGACCGAAGAATCCATGATGCCGACCAGGGTCGGGTCGCGCTCACCGCCCAGGCTGGACTCGATTTCCAGGTTGCGGCGGCTGATCGCGTCCAGGTGCAGGAACTGCCCGGCCTGTTCCAGC
>CAZTIB010000229.1:0-3270 GCA_964613615.1 uncultured Chromatiaceae bacterium | reverse complement strand
TTGAAAAGTTTTCGACGAGGTTCGCGCTGATCGCGAAATCCCGGTTGATGTAGTGATGGGCGCCGAGGTAGGCAGACCAACTGCGGTTGCCAGATGTATCACTCACTGATCCGCCCAGCCGGAACCAGTTGCGTTTGCCGTAGTCGCGCGTCCAGGACAGCGACAAGGCCTTACTGTCGGGGAATTCACGATCCCAGCCATAGAAGAACTGGGCCATTGCATTCCACTTCCTGCCCGATTCGAATACGTAGCCGGCATAGGACAATGTGCTGACGTGGTCGCCGTCGATCCATGCCGGTATGGCGCCGGCAAACAGACGATGCGCATCGGCCGGTTTGTGCATCAGCTCAAGATGCAGTTTGTGCTGGTCCTCGTCTCCGGCCAGTTCTTCACGCCGCAGCGAACCGAATACAGAGGTTGTGCTGTTGAAGCGATACTCGCCAAAAATGCTTTGCGAGGACTTGACTGCGCGGTTCACGGGCACGCCACTGCTGTCCGGCGGCCGCACGAAGCCGTCACGGCCGATGAGTTCCAGGCCCCACTTGAGCGCATAGCTCGGGGATGCGGTATAGGCCAGGCGATATTGCCGAATGTCGCGGTTCAGGTTGTCGAAGATCCTGCCGGTGTGCGCTTCGAGCTTGCGCGTGCGCAGTCCTGTCAGCATGTCGAGACCTTTGCGGGCCGACTGGTCATCCGGATCATCTGCCAGCAATTGCTCAAATAGCGCGCGGGATTCATCGATCTTGTTGTCGGCCATCAGAGCAAAAGCCAGTCCGCTTTTTACTCCGCGGTCGTCGGGATACTCCCGGAGCAGAGCGCGATAGAGTTTCAGCGATCGGCGCAGCCGTCCCTGCCAGTGATCCATTCGTGCGATGCCCAGCCGTGCAGGCAGGTTTCCGGGTTCGATCTCCAGCGCGGCCACGTAAATGGACCTGGCCTCAGCCTGGTGACCCTGCCACTCCTCGGTCACAGCCTGCTCGAGGCGGAACGATACCTTATCCGGCGCAAGGTTCACGGCTGTGCCGAGCTCCCTGGCGGCCACGTCGAGTTCACCGGCATTGCGCGCCAGGATACCGAGGTGGAAATGTGCTTGGGCCGTGAATTCTCCGGCAGTAATGCATTCCTGCAGCGCGGCTTCGGCCGTCGTGCGCTCACCGGCCCGGAATGCATCCATGCCCTTGTCATAATCGCAATCAGCATGAAGGGCCGGCGTTCCTGCCAGCAGCGTCAGTGTCGCCAGAAATTTCCCGGCCAGCAGCCGGCGGTCAGCAGAATGGGCTGCAAAGGTCATTTCAGTTGCGGGCCTGCAGGAATTCCGAGGCCGGCAGGAAGGTTTCCTGCCAGTTGCGAACCATGGCTATAGGCGCGTAATCGAGCCGCTCCGGCAGGTTCTCGTAGCAGGCTTCGCGCAGGCACAGCCCGGGCATGTTGACGCCGGCTGCCACCGTCAGCGACATGGTGCCGGGAAAGCGCGGGTTGATCTCCAACAGGCGGGGTCTGCCGTCGCGGTCACGCCGGAACTGGACGTTCGCCACGTAGCGGATACCAACCCGCTGTGCGATCTGCGCGGCCAGCTCACTGATCTCGTCGTCGATGATCGTTTTGCTGATCACCGCGATACCGGAATCGACCTTGATCCGCTCACGGATCACGCTCGCCACGACCCGGCCATCACCGGCCACGTAAACGTCCACGGAGTATTCCGCCCCGGGCAGGTATTCCTGCACCAGGTAGCTGCCGTCGGTGTCGACGCCGTTAAGATCGCTCAGGCGCCGCACCAGGCGAACGCCGCGTGAGCCGCTGCCAATGCGTGGTTTGACGACAAATGGGTAGCTCCAGTCCGCCAGGTTGAAATCCTTGTCCAGCCGGCAAAAGTCGCCCAGGCCGACATGGCCCTGCAGGCTCTGCATCAGCGCGAGCTTGTCATAGCAGGTGCGCAGCACCGGTTCCGGGGACAGCACCAGGCGAATGCCGGCGGCTTCGAAACGGGTGCGCTGTGCAGCCAGCGGAGCCAGTTCACAATCCACGGTCGGCACTGCGATGGTGATGTGGTGTTCGCTGCAGTAATCCAGCAGGCAGTCGCTGAATTCGGGCGCCGCACCGGGCGGCAACAGGCAACGGCGGCCATCCGGCACCAGGTACAAACCGGACGAATACGGATCCATGTCCGCCATGTGAATCTCCAGGCCATCGTTGTGCTTTACGGCCTTGAAGAACGCAATGGCGGCAGCGCCTCCGGCGCCCGTCACCAATACTTTGAGGGGTTTGACTGTAGTTGCGTTCATGTTCATGCGCTCCTGATGACTTCAAGGGGTTCAACTTTGGCGTACCCGGCGAATCGGCCCCAGTACTCGGCGGTCGACTCGATCAGCGACTGGCTCAGGTAGCGGCATTTCTCACGTTGTGAGCGGTAGCATGAAATCAACGCCTGCTTCTCCGGCAGCTTGCCGGTAATGTCCACGAAATGGGACGGTGTGAAGCCAATCGTCGATGAGGGGCTCTGGTAACACTCCAGCCGCGAAACGCTGCGCGCCGCGACCAGCGTGGCCTTGTGGGTGTTGCGGTGGTCCTGGTGCGCGTCATGAGGCGAGTGCGTATACACAATGGTGGGGCTGAACTGATCAACCACACGCGAAATGACGCTGATGGTCTCCGGTCCCTCGCAGATGCGCGTGTCTTCGAGATTCTCCAGGATCAGCCGGGCGCGCAGCATCTCGCTGGACTTCAGGGCCTCATCTGAGCGAACCACGCTGGCGCCGCCGCATTCACCGCTCGACAACGTCAGGATGCAGATCTCGTCTCCCGCGTCCCGGTGTTTCAGCAAGATGCCGCCGCAACCGATTTCCACGTCGTCGGGGTGGGCGCCGATGGCCAACACCTGTTCGCGAGCCGAGGCTTGTAACGCCCGCGGCGACTGTTTCACCAGTTGCCGTACCTGCCCCAGGAAATCCAGGCGGGCGAACGGCTTGGGCAGGAATCCATCAACGTGGTGCTTCAGTGCCTGAAGCGCGACTTCAGTGGTCAGGTGGCCGGTCATCAGCAACACGCGGCTGTCCAGCCCGCGCTGTCGAATGCGTCGGGCGATCTCGATGCCGCCCATGTCCGGAAGGTAAATATCCGAAATCACCAGGTCCCAGTCCTGGTTCAAAGCTTCGACTGCCTGCCGCCCCGTGCCAACGCAGTGGACCTGCGTATATCCGTCGTCCCGCAGCCAGCGCTGCAGTATGTGTATGAAATTGTCATCGTCGTCGATGACCAGGATGCGATGGT
>CAZTIB010000228.1:0-6047 GCA_964613615.1 uncultured Chromatiaceae bacterium | reverse complement strand
GGCTTCGGTGGCCCCGTGTTCAACACCATGGACGATTCCATGGCCGCCACCCGCTACGCGAACAACGGCCGCCTGCTGGTGTTCAAACTGGATGGCGGCGAGGTGCCGCTGCCCCCGGTCCTGCCCGCACCGCGCCCGGTCCCGGAATTCCCCGCGCCGGAAACCCTCAGCGCGGCGGCCCTGGCCGAGGGCGAACAGCTCTACGCGGTCTATTGCGGCGGCTGTCACGGGCTCTACGGCAGCCGCCCCATGCTGCCCGACCTCAGGCGTATGACGCTCGAAACGCACGCCATCTTTAAACCCATCGTTCTCGGCGGAGCCTACGCGCCCAAGGGCATGGGCAGCTTTGCCGATCTACTGACAGAGGCCCAGGTCGAGCTGATACACGACTACGTCAAGGTATACGCTGCGGAGCTGCGCGCCCGGGAAGCCGCAGACCCGGTCGCTGACAGTCGTTGAAGCTCAGGCCGCGGGAGCGGGCAGTTCACCCAGCACATAGAAGTCGCCGACGCAGGTCCACTGGCCGTCGCGCTTCTCCCACAGGAACAGGATGATGAAGCTGAAGGCTTCGGCCTCCGGGTCGTCCGGGCGCACGTAGAAGTTCGCCCAGTCCCAGCCGAGGTCACCGTTCACGTGCGTGCGCACGGACGTGATCTCGACCTCGCTCCCTGGCACGACCTCGCGGTATAGCGGCCGCAGTTCTTCGCGCCCGCTGTGCACGTTGCCCTCGTTGTCGACGGAGTACACATCTGCCGCATAGAAGCGATCCACCACCACGTCTGGGTCGTCGTCGGCGAAGGCCTTTTCCTTCACATCGTACTGCGCCCGGATCGCACTCTTGAACTCGGCCAGTTCAGGGTTATCGGCCGCCGACACCGCCGGGCCTGCGGCCAGCAAAGTCAGCATTGCGGTTACGGCGACTCCACGCCAGGGACGTTTCCAAGTGCACATGTCAGGACACCTCCAACAGCTGTTGCACAGCGCGCTCACCCTCGGCGACGGCGGTCTCCCACATCTGCGCGCCTTCCAGCTCGGAATGGGCAAAGCGGATTCGGCCGTAGCCTTCCCGAATTACATCACGCGGCGCGGGTTTGCCGTCTTTGCCGAAATTGAAATGCGGGGGACACACCACGTAGGCGTGGCCCCAGCGATTGGCCACGATGGCTGCGATATCCCGCTGGGCATCGAATCCGTAAGGGCCAAACATCTTCGTGAACTGGCGCCTGACGGCCAGCTCGATATCCTTGAAGCTCATGCCAAACAGCCTCATCCGCGCGGCGACGGTCTGATTTTCCACCGGCAGGCCCGGCAGGCAAAAACTGTTGTACATGGTGATTACGATGGGCTTGGCCGGGTCCAGCGGCATGGGTGCCTTGCCGTTGATCAGCATCTGGCGACGCAGGCTGAAGAACCAGCCGAAATCATCGCCGAACCAGCGCACCGCGCTGACCCCCAGTTTTTCCAGGAACTTCCAGTTCCGCAAGACCACGTTCACGGTGCACATCGGTGCGTGCATGAAGGTGTCCATGGCCGCCAGCAGTTCCGGCGGCGCGTCGCCGAGCATGCGCTTGTTAGAGTGCTGCTGGCCGCCGACCATCACACGCTTGGCCTTAACGCGGGACAGTTTGCCGTCCTGGTGATAAGTGATGTCGACGTTCTTCGCTGTGTCTGCCGGCCCGTCGTGCCGCACGTCCACCGCCAGGGACGACAGGCGCATACGCACCGGTTCGCCGGCCCGATCGAGGTTGTCCCATTGAACGGCGCCGAACAGCACATCTTCCAGGCCCTGGCCGCCGCGAAAGGCGCCGGGAATCAGGTCTTTCACGATGTAGCGCAACTGGCCCGTGTTGCCACCGGGAAAGCTGGCCAGCCATACCTGGTCAGTGACGTCGCCATAGCCGAGATAGCGGTCGTAGGCGGTCACGCCCGGCTGCAGGAACCGGTACGCGGAGAAAGCCGAGGCGACATCCGTGCCCAGCCCGCAGCCCATCGCGGCCATTTGCGGGTTCAGGTACGACGCCACGTTGCTTTCGATCCCCATCTCGTCGCTCAAAAACTGCTGGTAGGTGATGGAATCGAGCCACTGCGCCCAGTCCTCCCGGCGAGGCGGCTGGCGGTAGACCTCCATCCAGATCATGTCCCGTTTCTGCTGCTCCGGGATCGGTGCGTCTTTGAACCGGGACTGCCAGGGATTGATGACAAAGCCCTGATCGTCGTAATAGAAACCCTGGTCGGCGTGTTCCCAGGCGATGTGCATGGGGCTGTAGACGTCGTAAGGGATCTTGATGTCTTTCGACAGATTCACCGGATCCTGCCAGACGAATTCTTCGGGCAGTCCGAGTTCACGCCACAGCGGCGACGCGAAACCGGATTCCATCGCGGCCTGGATCGGATAGACGTTGCCGTTGGACCCCTGCGGGCCCCACAGGTGGTAACCGTCTACCTCGAACTCATTCTGCTTGGCTTCGCCCCCGAAGATGGGGTGCACTTCGAGGATCAGTACGGTGGCATCCGGCCGTTCCTTGCGGAAGCGGTAGGCGGCTGCCAGCCCCGCAAAACCGGCGCCCACCACCACGAGGTCATAGGCCTCCCCGGTATCGGTGGCCGCCGACAGCATCTGATTGAAATCCCCGTTACGCAGCGAATGCGAGACGTTGGCCTCGTGGTAGGTATTGCCGTTAGCGTTGGCGTAGTCGCCGACCCCGCCATAGCCCGTCCACTCCGGGCCGAGCCCGGTCAGCGGTGCCGGTATCGTGCGCCCCAGCTTGAAAGTCGCGTTGTTGACACCGGCGGCGGGCGGCGGCATGCCGAGGAGTGCGGCACCGCTACCCAACAGGGCACTGCCCACAAAGTCGCGGCGGGTAATCGTGGCATCGAGCCCGAGTGCGGCCTGTTCGCGTTTCGAGGGCCTGTTGCTCATGGAGACCTCCACCGTGGTGTGGCAAACCGAATGCGCCGGGACTTCCTGCGCGGGGGGTGCGGATCTTCCGACGAAGTCACTCGCGAGATCAATTTAGTCAATCGACAAAATTTTTGCAACTCACTTATACTGGCGGCTGGCAACACGGGGGCATGGACTTGCGAACGGCTGACCGGCCCGATGCAGCGGCAGCAGGTGTGCGCAAGGGCACCGCGCTCAGCCCCGCGGGCAAAGCCACGGCCAAGCGGATCATCGATGCGGCACGGGACTTGATAACGGAGCGCGGTAATACCCAGTTTTCCATGCGCAACGTGGCCGAGCATGCCGGCCTGCACCTGGCCAACGTCCAGTATTATTTTCCGCGGCGTGACGACCTGGTTCACGCGTTATTCATAGATACCGCCGAACGCTACCAGGCCGCCTACGAAAAGTGCCTGGCAACAGCACCCGACGACCCCTTCGAGCGTTTCAAGATCATCTTGCGCTACAACATGCGGGACGTCATGAACCGCAAGACCCGCCAGTTCTTCATTCAACTTTGGCCGCTGCTCGAGTCCCTCGACGGCCACACCGGTCGCCTGCTCCGCGAGTTCTACGCCATTGACATCGCGCAGCTCGGCGAACTGATATCGCAAATGAACCCGACGGTGCCCCGCGACGAGATCGAGCGCCGTGCCACCTTACTGGCGGCCTTTATCGAGGGCCTGCTGGTAGTTCACGTTGCCCAGAGCGGCCGCAAGTCCGACCGGGACGCACTCATTGAACACGCCTTCGCCGTCGGGCTGAGTATCGCGAACGGCGCAGGGTCGACGAAGCCCACCGCCTGACCCGCGCACGTAACCTGAAATCGATCGGGAAAATGATGCAAGCCAGTGAATTTTTGCCCCGGCTCCGCGGCCTGTATCCCGGTGCAACCGTGTCCGTGGCGCTCGCGCTGGCCGCGTACGCCCTGGCGGAACACTATGGCGCGCCGGTCATGTTGTTCGCACTGCTGCTAGGCATGGCGGTCAATTTTCTCGGGCAAGATGACCGCTGCAGCCCCGGCATCGACTTCTGTTCAAAAAGCATTCTGCGTGCAGGCGTGGCGCTTCTAGGGCTGCGCGTCACCGCCGGGCACCTGATGGACCTGGGCTGGTTGGCCGCACTGCTGGTGGTGGCCGCCGTCGTACTGACGACGGCACTCGGCGCCGTTCTCGGCAAAATGCTGCGGCTGGGCGGCAGCTTTGGTGTATTGACCGGAGGTTCGGTAGCTATCTGCGGCGCATCGGCCGCCATCGCCATTTCGTCTGTGCTCCCGGCCCGCGAGCAGGGTGACAAGCAGCTGGTGTTCACCATTCTCGGTGTTACTGCTCTCAGCACGCTGGCCATGATCGTTTACCCCACCATCGCCGGCGTGCTCGGCCTGACGGATGTCGAGGCCGGGATCTTCCTGGGCGGCACAATCCACGACGTCGCCCAGGTCGTGGGCGCCGGCTACTCGGTGTCGGAGCGGGCCGGCGACCTGGCCACGATTGTGAAGCTGCTGCGAGTGGCCATGCTGGTGCCGATGGTGATTGCGATCATGTACGTGTTCCGACACCGGGTGGCCGGCAACACCGCCAACTTCCCCGGCTTCCTGTTTGTCTTCGTCGGGCTCGCTACGCTGAACAGTTTCGGCCTGATCCCCGAAGTGCTGGCGGCAGCGGGAAATTCTCTGTCGCGCGCCTGCCTGGTGACCGCCATCGCCGCAGTCGGCATGCAAACTGCGCTTCGCGAACTGGCCCGCCTGGGCTGGGCGCCGGTCATGCTGATGCTGGCCGAGACCGGCTTCATCGCCGCACTGGTGCTGACCGGGTACATGCTGCTGCGCGCTGGTCTCGCCTGACCCTCGCGCCTGCACCCGAAGCTCGGCGATATCGCGCCGCTGGTGCGAGAGGAGTTGCCTACACGACGCCGTAGGCGATCATCGCGTTGGCTACCTTGACGAAACCGGCGATGTTGGCGCCCTTCACGTAGTCCACGTAGTCGCCGCCCGGTTCCTTGCCATACTCGACGCACCTTTCGTGAATGCCCTGCATGATCTCGAGCAGCAGTTTCTCGAGCTCGTCTCTCTTCCAGGTCCTGCGCTCGCTGTTCTGGCTCATTTCCAGCCCGGAGATTGCGACGCCGCCCGCGTTAGCGGCCTTGCTGGGCGCGAACAGCAGGCGCGCTTCGGTAAAGGCATGGATGCCGTGCTGTGCCGTCGGCATGTTGGCGCCCTCGGACACGCCCTGGCAGCCATTGCTGATCAGTGTCTGCGCTTCTGCCGTGCTGATCTCGTTCTGTGTCGCGCACGGAAACGCCAGGTCGCAGGGCACCTTCCAGGGCTTCTCGCCGGCGTGATACTCCACGTCATATTCGCGCGCGAACTCCTCGAGCCCTCGCCGGCGTTTGGTCTTCAGGTCAATGACGTAGGCCAGTTTCCCGGCATCTATTCCGTGCTTGTCATAGACGAAGCCCGAGGAGTCCGACAGGGTGACCACCTTGCCGCCCAGGTGGAGAATCTTCTCCGCCGCGTAAGTGGCCACGTTGCCGGCACCTGAAACCAGGCAGGTCTTGCCCTCGAGGCCTTCACCCCGGCGCCGGAGCATGTCGTCCATCATGTAGACCGTGCCGTAGCCGGTGGCCTCTTTGCGAATCGGGCTGCCGCCGAATTCCAGGCCCTTGCCCGTCAGCACGCCGACGAAACGGTTGGTCAGGCGCTTGTACTGGCCGAACAGGAAACCGATTTCCCGGGCGCCCACGCCGATGTCGCCGGCCGGCACATCCGTATCTTCGCCCACGTGCCGGAACAGTTCGGTCATAAAAGACTGGCAGAAGCGCATCACTTCACCGTCGGACTTGCCCTTGGTATTGAAGTCGGAACCGCCTTTCGCACCCCCCATGGGCAGCCCGGTGAGACTGTTTTTGAAAGTCTGCTCGAAGGCCAGGAACTTCAGGATGCTCAGGTTAACGCTGGGGTCGAAACGTAGCCCCCCCTTGTAGGGCCCGATGGAATTGTTATTCTGAACCCGGTAACCCTTGTTGACCCGAATATTGCCTTTGTCATCTTCCCAGCAGACCCGGAAGATAATGATGTGATCCGGCACTGCGATGCGCCGGAGAATCT
>CAZTIB010000227.1:0-11911 GCA_964613615.1 uncultured Chromatiaceae bacterium | reverse complement strand
TGGCGGGCCGGGCGGTGCGCGGATGGTTTTGTCAGCGACTCAGCGCCGTTGCAGAAGGTAGTGCTCGCCGGGTGCGGTACCGAAAACCTGTACACCTGAATCGTCGAAGCCGCGTTCCGCCGTCAGGTAGGTGTCGGGGGTGACGAAGGCCTCGCCCTCGATGCGCCGCCAGGCCTGTCGGCGCGCCGACCACACGCGGCACGCGGCGGGGTCTACCCGCCCGTACCAGCCGTCGTCGCGGCGTTGCCAGAGCTGCTCGCAGGACGGCGGCAAATCCTGTTCCAGGACGTCTGTCGTGAGGGCGGCGAACAGCGCCGGCGACTCCCAGCCGTCGACGAACTCCGCGGGCTCGGGCAGCGACCACGTGATCTGCCTGACCGTGCCTGGCTCCGCGCCGGGTTCGAACACCAGCAGACGCTGTCGATAGACTTTTTGCTCCGGGCCGCTGTTGAGTTGCCAGTACATCACGTGTTCACCGAGGGCGGGCGCTGATACGCGCGCGTGCCGGTCCGTCAGCAGCGGATCTTCGGTGTCGCCCGCTTGCGCGACGCCGTCACTGCTGTAGCTGCCCTCCAGCAGGTCCAGCAGTTCATCGATGTCCGGCTGCGCGTCGACCGGCTGTCCGAGCAGCAGGCAAGCGCCGGCCAGCAACCAGCGCAGATTGCCAAGCCTTCGCTGCTGCTGCTTTGCTGGCCGTTCCTTCCCTTGGCTCGCTGTCACAAACATCGCTAACCCGCAGAAACCGGCCGCCAGTATAGCGAAGCACCCGCGCGCGGTGCGGGCTGCGCCAGGGCGCCGGCGCATCGCCCCAGGCCCTGAGCCGGTTGCCATAATGCGCTGCAAACAGCCGTCGAACGCCACGGGCCGAGGGCCTCGATGCCTGGCTTGAGCGCCTGCAAACCGGCGACTAGACTGATATCAACAATAAGAAACAAGACACCCCCGTCCCGGTCGGGTGTCGGGGGGTGACAATGCCCGGTATCCGAAGCTTCAGGATCATTTTGCTGGCAGGCCTGCTGCTGGCCTTGCCGGCGACCGCCGGCCCGTGGACCAGCCGTCTGCCAACGTCGGAAAAACCCAAGCAACCGCGAATCCTGACGGTCTTTACCCGCGATGGGCAGCTGTTTGTCGCCGGGCAGAACCTGCCCACCGGCGAGGATGTCGAAGTCCGGCTCGGCAACCTGCAGCTCGAGGTGCTGTACGGCACAGACGACCTGGTGGTTACCCGACTGCCCGAGCTGTCCCTGGATCAGGACTTCGAGCTGGTGATCAGGCGCGGCGTGCGTGAGGCTTCGCTGCGTTCGTCGCCGGCCAATTGGGGCTTCATCCTGCCAAGTCAGCAGCGTTAGAACATTCCAGCTGCCGAAGCTTGCCGTGCACCTGGCGCGTTCAACCTGCCGTCCCCGCACACCCAGGGCCGCGGCGTGACGCAAGTCACGATTGCCGCTTAACGATTTGCAGTTCCACCCTTGGGGCGCCGAAGATGTAGGGGGAAGCGGTAACGGTTTGCAACCGTCGCTCAATTACCGGCTGGGATACGAAGGAACAATGGCAAGCACCTGGACCGTACTGGTAGTCGATGACGACGCCACCACCCGGACGCTGATGCGCTCAGCATTGGAGCGCCTGGGTCTGATCGTGGTGGACGCCGCCAACGGTGAGGCCGGACTTGCCGCATTCAAGAAGTCGCAGGCGGACCTGGTGATCCTCGACGCCAACATGCCCAAAATGAATGGTTTCGAGGCTTGCGCGGCCATCCGCCGCATCAGTTACGGTCGCGACATACCCATTATCATGGTCACCTCCATGGCTGACTCGGATTCTGTCAAGCAGGCAGTGGCCGCCGGCGTCACCGACTACATCGCCAAGCCGGTGAACTGGGCCCAGCTCAGTGAATGCATCCGGGAGCACCTGAAAACCCCTGGCCCCGTATTGCCTGCAACCACCTAGGCCCGCGCCATCGCCTTCCGTTTCCGGAAAGGTGACATAAATCACTCCGCCGCAAGCCCCTGAAATGGAAACATGGCTCTTATTGCGCCTTTCGGGGAGGGCACGTCTTGGGCGGCAGGCTGGCGAAACTCTGGAACCGGGAACGGATGGGATTGACCATGATCCTGGCTTCGATCGCCGTGATCGGAGTGACGGTCTATCTCTCCCTCAACCTGCGGAACAACGAGCAGGTCCAGAACCTCCGCAACCAGGGTGCGAGCATCTCCCGGATCCTGGCCGACGTCCCCTTCAGCGAGCTGCGTGTGCGTCAACTGGACCACGGGCCGCTGCGCATGCTGCAGCTGGGCCAGGATTCAGATGAATTTGCCTATGCGGTGGTCGTGAACGGCGACGGTGAGGTTCTGAACGCAGTCAACTCGCCGGCCGTAGACGTTAACTCCGTCGTTTCGGGTGTCTCCACAGACCCGTGGTTCGGTGAGCGCGAGGTGAAGGTGTCCGCGGATGGACGCAAGGTGATGGAGTTTTTCGCACCGGCCCTCGAACAGGAAAAAGTCGTCGGCAGTGTCCGAATTGGCTACTTTCTGCCAAGCTTCGGCCTGGCGCCGGGGCAGATGCCCTTTATCGCCACCATGGCGCTGACGATTTTCCTGCTGACGCCACTGTTCTACTTCATGGTCCGGCGCGAGATCCGTCCGATTCATGCCGTGAACGAGGAAATCGCCAGCCGTGTCAGCGGCGGGGAATTCAATTCCTGCACCATCGAGGCCACCGGCGAGCTGCGCGAGTTCATCGGCCGCTTTAACGGCTTCATGGAACTGGCGCGGGGCAAGATCGAAGGGCTGGAGCAAAACAACACCGAACTGGTGGCGTCCCAGAAGCTCCTCGGTTACCGCAAGCTGCGTATCGAGGCGGTGTTGAAAGCCATCCCCGAGGCGATCCTGATTCTCGGTGAAGACGGCAGCGTGTCCTACGCCAACGACATGGTGAAGCAGCTCCTGCTGGTGGAGCCGGGCGACATCCTGCACAAGACCCCCAGCCAGTGGTGCCTGCACGAAGAGGCGCTGAATTTCCTCAGCCGCTTCGAGAAGCCGAGCACGGCAAACTTCTACTCCGAGACCCTGCGTCTCACCAGCCCGGGCGATGCCCAGCGGAAACTTTCCATCAAGGCTTATCCGCTGTTCTCGCCACAGGATCCGGAGATGATCTTTGGCCGCCTGGTGCTGCTGCGTGATGTCACCCGAGAGGCGCTGGCCGAAGAGGGCCGCGGCAACTTCGTCGCCCACGTGTCCCACGAACTGAAGACGCCGTTGAATACGCTCGCCCTCTACGCCGAGGCGCTGCAGGGCGGGCAGGGCGAAGACGAGTCTTTCCGGATCGAGGCTTACAACGTCATCAATGATGAGGTGGAACGCCTGGGTTCCCTGGTGGACAACCTGCTCAGCATCACCAAGATCGAGATGGGCAATCTGAAAATCGACAAACAGCGTGTCCGTTTGCATGACCTGCTGCGCGACGCGTTCAAGCACGTCGCCCACAGCGGCAAGGACAAGAACCTTAAGTTCCAGCTCGACGTGCCGGCTGAGCTGAGCACCGTAGCTGTGGATAAGGACCTGCTTCGCATTGCCATCAACAACGTCGTGGGCAATGCGATCAAGTACACGCCCGCCGGCGGCCGCATCACGCTGACTGCCGAGGAAACCGATACCGCCTTCGAAATTCGGGTGAAAGACACGGGCATCGGAATTTCAGCCGAAGACAGCGACAAGATCTTCCAGAAGTTCTACCGGTCAGAGAGCGACCAGGTTCGTGAGATTGGTGGGCATGGTCTTGGTCTGCCGCTGGCGAAAGAAATCGTCGAGCTGCACCGCGGGCAACTCAGTGTAACCAGTGAGCCCGGCAAGGGTTCCGAATTCCTGATCAGGCTCTGGAAAGATCGGGCGTTGCTGAAGCAAGCCGTATGAACAATAAGCGCATACTGCTGGCAGACGACGAGCCCATGGTGTTGCGTGTGCTCCGGCTGCAGCTGGAGAAGGTGGGCTACGCGGTAGAAACGGCGAAGAACGGTGAGGAAGCGCTGCAGAGCGTTCGTGAAGCCGCTCCTGATGCGCTGATCACCGATATCGAGATGCCGAAGCTGTCCGGCGAGGAGCTTTGCCAGATCCTGCAGGCGGAGTATCCGCAGCGGGGGTTCCCGATTTTTGTCGCGACTTCTCTCACCGACGTCAGGCACCGCGAATGGGCGCAGGCCATCACCAACGTCCACTTCCTTGAAAAGCCCCTGAGCGCCCGGCAATTGCTCAGGGCACTCGCTGAATATTTCCAGGCTGCGGAAGCCGGCAACGCGCCGGCCACGGTGGAGTCATGAATGCCGCGCTTCAGGCCGTGGACCTCGCCAACTACGCGGACATGGCGCAACGGATGTTTCCCGCCAGCATCGGTCTCGCGCTCTGCGACGGCAGCGGTGCGGCGCTCACGGTTACGGATGATTCATTCGACGAGCGTCTCGGCAAGCTGGGCAACGTGAGCCCGGACTGGGCCTCGCGGGTGCAGGACCTGGACTGTATCGAGCTCGGGTCGGATGGCATCGTGCTGATCATGAACCTGCAGGCCGGCGCCGATCCTGCGGCGGGGTTCCTGCTGTGGTGGGTGGCGGACGCGGCGACCGATCAGCAGTCCGCGGATCTCCATGACACCCTGCTGTCGCTGGGGGTTTGCATTCGGAACGAACTCGAGCTGCAGACCGAGCTGGACAATATGGCGCTGGAGTTAGCCGAGCGCTACGAGGAACTCAATCTCGTTTACCACACCGACGACCAGGTGAGCTATTTCCACGAGGGCTACGAGGCCTTTCGGGCCCTGGTGCAGAACTGTGCCGACTATCTGGACGCCGGGCTGGCGGTCATCTACCTGCGCGACAAGGGCGTGTTCGTCGAAAGTCATTCGGCCCTCGACGCGGTGGATGTTCGCCTGATCCAATCCGTGATGGACGACTACCTCTACGACAAGGTAGCCGGCAGCGGCAACGTGGAGTTTATGAACAATGTCGACGACGGCAGTAACGACGATTCTGCCCCGGTGCCCTACCGCTTGATGGCCGGTCCGGTGGTCAGTTTCGGTGACCAGACGGACGGCGTCCTGCTCATCGCAAACCTGCTGTCGTCCAAGTCCTTTTCCAACAGCGACAAAAACCTGCTGGCCGTCATGTCCCGGAAAGCGGCCAAGATCATCCAGGGTAGCTACGACGGCCTGACGGGCCTGTTGAATCGCGCGAGCTTTGAGAACCTGGTACAGAACAGCCTGGCCACCCTGCGCAGCCGCGGCGGCCATCACTGTCTGCTGCACATCAACGTAGACAAATTGCACCGCATCAATGAAACCGTTGGCCACGAGGCCGGCGACCTGGTCATTCGGGCCTTTGCCAGCGCCGTGGCGGAGGAGCTGCGCGACACGGACGTCCTGGCACGGCTCGGTGGCGACGATCTCGGTGTGATGGTCAGTAGCTGCAGTTCAAAAAAGGGTTTTGCCATCGCGGAAAAACTGAACAGGCGCCTGGCCGCGCTGCCGCTCGAATGGCAGGGCGAGCGGCTCAACGTGACGACCAGCATAGGCGTCGCGACGCTGAGCGACACGGCACGCAGCGGCGAGCAGATCATGAAGTACGCAGTGATGGCCTGTGACGTTGCAAAAGAGAACGGTGGCAACACGGTACAGGTCTACGAGCATGACGATGTCCGCCTGAAGGAACGCGAAGCCAGCATGTGGATGGTGGGTACGGTTCATTCTGCGCTGCGTGAAGGTCGTTTCATGCTCTATGCGCAGCCCATCGTGCCCCTGAATGCGACGGGTGAAGCTCACCTGGAGATCCTGTTGCGGATGCAGGACGGCGACAAGGTGGTTTCGCCAAACTCCTTTCTGCCTGCCAGCGAGCGCTACCAGATGATGGAGGCCATCGATCGCTGGGTCGTGGAGAATTCGCTGCTCCAGATCGGGATGTACCTGGACAGTCAGCCACGGTTGCGGCCGGTCTTCGGCATCAACCTGTCCGGGCAGTCTTTCTGCACGCCCGACTTCCTGGATTTTGCGCTGGATGTCCTGCGCAAGTCCCAGGTGCCGCCGGAGCTGATCTGCTTCGAGATTACCGAAACGGCGGCGGTGGCTAACCTGGCCCAGGCCAAGTTATTCATCGAAGCGTTGCGCAACGAGGGCTGCCAGTTTGCCCTCGATGATTTTGGTGCTGGCCTGAGTTCCTTCGGCTACCTGAAGTCTTTCGACGTGCAGTACCTGAAGATCGACGGTGCACTGGTGCGCGACATTGTCGACGACAAGGTCAATGCGGCGATGGTGGAGTCCGTGAACCAGATCGGCCACGTGATGGGGCTGAAAACGATCGCGGAATTCGTCGAGACGGACCAGGCACGCGCGTTGCTGACGAAAATGGGCGTGGATTTCATCCAGGGATACCTGATCAGCAAGCCGAGCCCGCTGCAGGAGCAATTGGCCGCGCTGAACAAGCAGCCGTCTCTGCGTGCGCTGTGATGGAGAATGCCCAGGATCTGGACCGCAAGGTTTTCACGTCGCGGGTCGGCATCGAGACCTTCGTGGCGCCCGTTGGCGCGCTGAACACGGCGGAGATCAACGACGAACTGAAAGCGGTCCTGGATGAACGCGTTGCGCAGGGTGAGTACGGCGTCATCGTCGATCTCGCCGACGTATCCCAGCTGAACAGCAAAGCCATCGAGATTCTGCTCGACGCCCAGGACGAGTTGCTCCAGCACGGCGGTCGGCTCAAGGTGGTGGGTGCCGGACCGGTTGTGGTCGAGGCACTGCAGATCACCGGCTTTGTGCACTACGTGCCAACACAGGGCCGCGAGCCCCTGGACCCGGTGCGGGATGCGACCCCGGCCTACGATCCGCTGCCGCTGGGTGAATTACTGGTGCGCAAGGGTCTCATCACCCAGCAGCAGGTCGACGAAGCCCTCAAGGCACAGAAGAACACCGGCAAGCGCCTCGGCGAAATCGTCACCGCACGCGGCTGGCTGGACGAGCGCCAGGTGCTGCAGGCCCTGGCCGAGCAGCTGGCCGTGCCCATGGTACGGCTGCGCGCCGGTGTGTATGACCCGGAAACCGCGGCCATGCTCGATCACGACACGGCGTCGCGACTGAAGGTGCTGCCGCTGTTCTGCGTGCGCGGCGTGGTGGCGCTGGCCACGGCCAACCCTCAGGACATGCCTAGTCTGAGCGAGATCGAAGACCGCCTGCAGAAGACGGTGCGGCCCATCATGGCCCGCGCCGAAGACATCATGAAGTGCCTGGAGGAAACCTCCGACGACCTGTTCATGTCGGAAGACTTCATTGCCGACATCGACAACGACATCGAGGTGATCGAAAGCGTCATCCCGGAAGACTATTCCACCATCGACGAGATGGCGGCCGGCAGCCCCATCGTCAACCTGGTGAACTCACTGATACACCGCGCGATTCACGACGGCGCGAGCGACATCCACATCGAACCCAGTCGCAAGACGTCCCGGGTGCGCTTCCGCGTCGATGGCGTGCTGTACGAAGTCATGACGCCCCGCATCGAGCTGCACCCGGCTATCGTGTCGCGCCTGAAGGTCATGGCGAATCTCGACATTGCCGAACGGCGCCTGCCCCAGGACGGACGCATACAGGTGTTCACCAAGCAGCGATGCATCGACCTGCGCTTCAGTTCGCTGCCCGGCCTGTACGGCGAAAAGGTAGTGCTGCGGGTGCTCGACAAAGATCAGGCGATCCTGGACGTGAAGAACCTGGGCATGACGGCGGCAAACCTGACCACCTATATGCACCTGCTGCAGCACACCCACGGCCTGCTGCTGGTCACAGGACCGACGGGCAGCGGCAAGACCACGAGCCTGTACGCCGCGCTGAACCATTTGAACAGCCTGGAGAAGAGCATCGTCACCATTGAAGATCCGGTTGAGTACCAGATCGACGTGATCAACCAGAACGAGGTGCGTGACAAGGTCGGGCTGAGCTTTGCAAAAGTGCTGAAGCACGTGCTGCGCCAGGATCCGGACATCGTGATGGTGGGCGAGATCCGCGACAAGGAGACGGCCACTATCGCCGTGCAAGCCGCGTTGACCGGTCACCTCGTGCTATCGACCCTGCATACCAACGACAGCGTCGGCGCCATCAGCCGCATGGTCGACATGGGTGTGGAACCGTACATGCTGTCGTCGGCACTGATCGGCGTGATGGCCCAGCGATTGGTGCGCACCATTTGCCCGAAGTGTCGAACCAGCTTCCGTGCGCCGCCGGAAGTGGTGGAGCGCTACGGCTGGGGCGACGGCTCGATCATGCTGAGCAAGGGCCGCGGTTGCACAGAGTGCTATGACTCGGGCTACAAGGGCCGCATGGCGATTCACGAGCTGCTGCCCGCCGACAGCCGGTTGCAGAAGCTGATCATCACCAATGCCAGCCGCGACGAGTTGAATGAGTACCTGGTCGAGGCCGAGATTCAGACCCTGTTCAAGGACGGCCTCGGCAGAGTCCGCGACGGGCGCACTACCCTCGAGGAAATCTCGCGGGTAACGATGAGTTAGCCATGCCGATTGAACTGCAAAGCGCCAGCGCCGCGACGCCTGCCGTGAAAGCTGGGCCCAAGGCTCCGGCCCTCCGCAGTCGCCCGTTTGGCGCCGCGGCGCCGGGTACGCGCGACCGCATGGCCTTCACCGAGCAGCTCGCGCTGTTGCTGGAAACCGGCATGCCGCTGCACACCTCGCTGCAGAATCTTGCCCGGCAGGCCGGCAACCCGGCCATGCGCGCCATCGTCACCGACCTGGTCGCCGAGGTGGAATCCGGCCAGCGCTTCGCCAGCGCGCTGGCCAGGCACCCGGAACTGTTCTCTTCTACCTACGTGAACCTGGTGTCGGCAAGTGAAGGCAGCGGCTTCCTGCCAAAGGTGCTGGAACAGCTGTTGGCCGAAGAAGAAAAGCGCGACGAACTGCGCAATACCATCGTGTCGGCCCTGACCTATCCGGCCTTCCTGATGGGCTTCTCGGTGCTCGTGGTGGTCTTCGTGCTCGTTGTGGTGTTCCCGAAGTTTGGCGTCATGTTCGCACGGATCCAGGATCAGTTGCCGCCTACCACGATCGCACTGATGGCCTTAAGTGATGTGCTGCGCGACTACTGGTGGCAGCTGCTGCTGGTGTTGGGTGGCGCCGGGCTGCTGATTGCGCGCTGGCTCAATTCCGAAGCGGGTCGCACGGTCACCGACCGCTGGAAGCTCACCATGCCAGGTATCGGCAAGATCTTCGTGCAGCTCTACATCGCACAATCGTTTCGTGTCGTGAGCCTGTCGCTGGCCCACGGCGTGTCTATCGTCGACGCGCTGGACGCGACGCGAGACGTGGTCAGCAATCGCCTGTATCGAGCTTTGCTCATGAAAGTGGAGCTTTCGGTGCAGGAAGGCGGCACTATCGCCGCCGGTTTCACCGAGAGCAAACTCATGCCGGACCTGGTGAAGCAGATGATCGCCACGGCCGAGTCCTCGGGCAAGCTGGCACCGGTGATGGGCCGGGTGGCAGAGCACTACGAGCGCGAGCTGAGCCGGCGCCTGGTCTCCCTGAGCAAGATGGCCGAGCCCGTGATGCTGCTGGTGATGGGCGTGGTGGTCGGCATCATTGTCAGCTCCCTGATCCTGCCGATCTTCAAGCTCAGCAAAGCTGTGACCTGAGTCACATGCAGGCGGCTGGCGCGCGGCTTGACTTAATGTGACCCAGTTCCTGTAGCGCGATCCGCTTTTGGTTAAGAATTCCACGCAGTTGCCGACAATTGGTAGAGCCTCTTACACGGGGCAGTGCGACAGGGAACGGAGACGCACCAATGCGACAGGTTAAGACGAGTTTCAGACAGGCAGGCTTCACGCTGGTGGAGCTGCTGATCGTGGCGATTATTCTGGCGATTCTGGCGGCCATCGTGGTACCGCAGTTTGCGTCCACGACCACGGATGCCCAGGAAGCGGCGCTGCGCGCCAACCTGTCCGCCATCCGCGGCGCAGTCTCCCTGTACCGGCAGCAGCACAACGAGTATCCGGCCCTGAGCGCGGCCACCGGCGGTGCCTGTACGGGTACAGCCGGCAGCGGCGTTGCCGAAGATCGGCAGGCGCTGGTAGATCAGCTGACCCGCTACACGAACGCAGCCGGCCAGTCCTGCTCGCGGCCCGACGGTGGTTCCTACCCCTTCGGCCCGTACGTGGACGAGAACGACATTCCCGCGAACCCGGTCACCGGCAGCAACGCGATTGAAATCGTCGGTGCGGCCGCCGGTACCGCAGGCGATCTCGGCATGGTGGGCACGGGTGCAGGCCTGGGCTGGAAGTACGACGTGACCTCCGGCAAGTTCATCGCGAACGACACCAACACCGACTCCAACGCGGTTCGTTACGACGCTTATTGAGCAGGGACCTTCTGGTCTTTCCGGGGGACATTCTGGTTTTTCTCCGGAAGGAGAAAAAGCTGAATGTCCCCATTTGCAACACATCGTAGACCCAGACCCCGCAGTCCCGCGCCGTTGCCAGGGCATCAGCAGATTACATCCGGCTGCAATCACGGCTTCACCATCACGGAACTGCTGGTTGTCGTAATCATCATCGGGCTGCTCGCGGTTGTCGCGACGCCGGCCCTGCGCTCCAGCGATCCCGCCAAGCTCGACCTCGCCGCGACCAAGGTCGCGGAGGCAATTCGTCTCGCGCGCAGCGAATCGATGCGCACCGGCGAGGTCTACGGCATCACCATCAGCCAGGACTCCCAGCAGGTCCGGGTGCGCCGCTACGACATCACGGCAGATCCCGTCAATCCGCTCGAGACCCTTTACCATCCAGTCGACAAACAGCTGCTCGATTTCGACTTCGACACGCTCGCAACCACCCAGGGCGTGCGGATCACCAACTCCCAGGACATCTTTGATTACCCCAGCGAAGGCCGCCGCCGCACGGTGCTGTTCAACGGCCAGGGTGTGCCGATGTGGATCGTCGCCTCGGGACCCAGTACCCATGCGCTGGCGACTTCCAGCGTCGAACTGAGTCTCGACAACCACAAGCGGGCCGTGCAGATCGCGACCATCACCGGCCGGGTGACGATCCAATGATCGCCCAAGCAAGTTGGGGACATTCTGCTTTTTCTGCCAGGCGGAAAAAGCAGAATGTCCCCGTTCGGCGCCAACGCGGCCTGACCTATCTCGAGATCCTGGTCGCGACGCTGATACTGGTGATCGGCCTGGTGCCGGCGCTGGATGCGTTACGCAGCGCGGTGATGGGTATGAGCAGCAACGACGCCTACGTGGCGGCCCAGCATCGGTTGAGCGGCCGGCTGGAAGAGGTGCTCACAGAGCCGTTTGGCGACCTGGATACAGCGGGGCAGGCGGCTGGTTCGCCCACCACGCCGAGCAGCTATTCCGAACCAGGCGGCACCCCGGGGCGGTTGCTCGTCTACCTGGCGCGCTACGACGGTGACAACGCCGACGCGGATGACAATCCTTTTACCGGCGCCGATGCAGGCCTGCTGTGGGTGCAGACCACGATTGAGGGTACGCCGTATTCGCTGGAAACCCTCCTCGCCCAATGAACGCAATGGCGACAAGGGGACCTTCTGCGTGTTCCGCAGAGCGGGACAAGCTGCATGTCCCCAGGTCCTGCGCCGGCATCACGCTCATCGAGTTACTGGTCAGCCTGGTCATTGCTGCGCTGTTGTTTTCCGGATTGAACAGCGTCGTGACCGGTCTGCTGGGCTCGCGGGACTACGTGACCGAACGCACCGCGTTGACCCGCGACGCCGAGTTCGCGATGGACCGGATGGTGCGCGCGGTCAGTCACTCGCGCAAGTTGCTGCTGCCGTACCCCGATCGTGATTCGTCAAACTGGCCGGAACACATCCGGGAGGAAACCGTGCCGCCGTCGCCGCCGATCGGCAGCAGTATCAAG
>CAZTIB010000226.1:0-5008 GCA_964613615.1 uncultured Chromatiaceae bacterium | reverse complement strand
GCGCACGGTCCCGGTCCCCTGGACAACCGCGTACACACCGGCACAGGGAAACCGACCGGCCTCGCCCACTTGAATTCTGTTGTGCTTGACTATGGTGCGGAGGATGTCGATGTCCTGGGGCAGCTCTTCCTGCGCGAGCGTCGTCATCACGCAGCGCGGATTGGGCAGGGCAACGTTGAGCCGGATCGCATCACCGATCGCGAGTTCGTGACCAACCCACTCGTTCTCGATGAACCCACTCTCCCGGGTGGCAACAATCACATTCATCCGGAACCGCCGCTGGTCGAAGCTGCTGTCGGGCCGAAGATGGCTCAGGTGATCCAGTGTGGATGTCGCTATCACCGATACGGGGAACAGGTCGAAGAACGAACCGGCGGGCAATGGGGACACAAGACCGGCGTTCGCAAAGAATGCCGAGCCGAGCTTCTGTTCGACCACTGCGTCGCGATGACCGTCGGGGCTCACGTCTTCGACGTCCGGGTGATACTGGTCAATCGTGAAGTCATCCGGCGCGGTTTGCGCCAGCGTGACGTCGCGCCGGAAGAACGCTGACAGCACCCTATCGACATCGCTCGAGTCGCTGGCTACCGACTCTCCGTCCGGCAGCGTGATGCGCACGGGTGGCAAATCACTGGCCGATCGAGGCGGCTCTGCATAGGCGGCCCGGCAGCCGAACAGATCGGGAAAGAACCGCACACTTTTTGCACTCGCGACCTTGCCGGTTGCGGCGTCCACGAGCGCATAGGCCCGGTCACCGATGAGACCGCGAACCGTGCACTCCACCTCGTCGAGCCGCTCACCCCGCATGGACTTGACCGGGAATCTCCATAGACCGGCCACGGAGCCGACTACCCTGCCTGTTGTCACCTGGCTTCTCCCCGACCGCGCGTCGGTCTCAGACTTCCCCGCAGGCAATCAGGGTCAAGATAACCAACAGGAATATCGATGAATAGTCCTCGACGGGGTCATTCGAAAAAAACCGCGATTGAGGACTCAAGTTTCTTGTGCCGCCGCCGATAGCAGCCATGAGTAGAATCTTCCAGACATAGGACAGGATCGTGCAAACCACTGAATCACCGCCTGCACCGGACGCTCACCCAGCAGCACCCGGCCAGGCCGCGCCGAATGTAATGACAGAGGAAGATCTGGGGCGGCAGGCGCTGTTTGAGTCTGCCGATCTAAGCGTCGTCGGACCGTTGTTGCGCAATTGCCCGATTCGAACGCTGGCGAAAGATGAGGTATTGGTCAGCGCCGGGCGGCCCAATGAATATGTTTACCTCGTGCTATCCGGCCAGCTGAGCGTGCGTCTCGCGTCGGCTGAAACTGCCCCGATCGCGGAAATCACCGCCGGGGAAAGCGTGGCCGAATTGTCCGTGATCGATGGCCAACCCACCTCGGCATACGTGGTCGCGGAGACCGAAAGCAAAGTCCTGGCCATCGACGAAGAACTCCTGTGGATTCTGGTCCAGACTTCCCACGCGATTGCCAGCAATCTGCTATTTACGCTGACAAAAAGACTTCGTTACGGCAACGAGATCATTTTTGAGGGTCGGGAAAAATATGAGCAGTACCGCTTCCACGCCACCGTTGATGCGTTGACGGGCCTGTTCAATCGGCATTGGCTGAGTTCGATGCTGCCGCGGCAAATGCACCGGGCTCGTATTTGCGACCAGCCATTCTGCCTGCTGCTAATCGACATCGATTACTTCAAGCAATATAACGACGAGCACGGTCATGTAGCCGGGGACCGTGCCTTAGGCGCGGTGACAGAGGCCTTGCAGAACTGCTTGCGGCCGACAGATATGGCGGCACGCTATGGCGGTGAGGAATTCATAGTGCTGCTACCAGATTGCCCCCTGGAAGCAGCTAAAGATGTAGCCGAGCGACTGCGATCCGCCGTGGCAGCGACGAAAATCACTTTCGCGCAGGGAACCGAACTGCCGTCCGTTACAGTGTCCGCAGGTATTGCCCAAATGTCGGACGACGATACGCTGGAAAGCTTTATTGGCGCCTCGGACGCCGCAATGTATCGCGCCAAAAAAGCCGGGCGCAATCGAGTTTCGATCTAGCTCCCGGCCGAAAGCCGCCCTTTAACCAGCCTGTCTGGGCCTTCCAGGCCCGCTTCTGCGCCAAAGCGCAATTGGAACCTGCACCCGTCCGATGGAAGCCGTTCAAGGTGCGGTAAGCCAAAAAGATTTTTCAGGCCTTGGCCTCGCTATGGCCACACACTGTCGGCCCCTTCCAATAGCCGGAGACGATCATGACAGTGCGCCTGCTGCAATCCCCAGGACTGACTACGGACAGAGATCCCGATCTGGATCTCGATGATCCGGAAACGAATTTCATGGCGCTGATGAAGCTGCGCGGCGATTTGAACGGCGACGATTTCTTTTTTGCGTTTCCGGGCCAGGCCTGGGCCATGGTGCCCCAGGAGCAGAACTACAAATGTTTTCGCACTTTCGGCTTCGGCTCCGGGCGGCTGGAAGAAGTAGACGAAGGTTACCGCGTGTTCAGCCGCGAGGTCTTGTTCTACCTGGACCCGGACACGGGTGAAATCCTGAATGAATGGAGCAACCCTTTCCTGGACGGCCGCAAGGTTGAGGTCATGCACATTCAAAACGACCCGGTCAACGGTGTGTTTGCGCGCCAGGGTCCCGGGCCGCTCTCGCCGCCGTACCCCTACGTGAGCTGTGGTGACATGGTGGCCTTCCAGTGGAACTTCTTCATCCAGCACCCGGCTGCGATGAATCGCAAGGACTACCCGCTGTATTCGTCAGGCGATATCGACCAGCACGCGGAGCTGTGGGGGCTGATCGGCCGCAAGACCGACATTCTCAATCCGGATATCACCTCGGCTTATTGCACGATGTCGTGGAGCCGGGTGGCCGACTGGCTGCCGTTCATGGAGATGGGCGATGCGCCGGGAAAGATGGTGTTCCACAGTCACTCGATGAAACTGATGGACGGCCCCCAGGAACTGCCGCGCGCGATCCTCGACTACGTGGAGAAGCATCACAGCGAGTACCTGGCAGCACCCACCGAATGGAACGGCCCGCAGATGACCAGCTCCGCGCAGGTTTTCAAACAGATGATCGACAAACGTCGAGCGGACGGGGGCTAAGCCCGCCACGCCAAGGCTGGCCGCCAAGAGTTAAATGCCCGCAACAGCTCGGGCCGCGGCCCGCAGTTGCTCCCACGCGCTGGCGACGTGGCGCCGCTGCGTGTTGGTCTGGCCGATACTCATGCGCAGTGTGTAACGATCACCCAGGCGCGTGTGCGTCAGGTACATGCCCCCGCCCTCGTTGACCCGGCGCATGATTTGCTCTGTGACCTCGTCTCCATCCCGGTGACGGAAGCAGATCAGGTTCAGCGGGGTTTCGACCGCCAGATCGAAGTCGTCGCTGTCGATGACCCACTGTTTGAAATCCTGGGCCAGCGCCACGTGTTCACGAATGTGATGCTGCAACCCCTGGACGCCGTAATGGCGAATCACGAACCAGAGCTTGATGGCGCGGAACCGACGGCCCAGCGGCACGTGCCAGTCGCGATAGTCGAACACCGCCCCCGACTCCGTGGCCTGGTTGCGCAGGTATTCGGGCAGAATGCTCAGTGCATTGATCAGCGCGGCGCGATCGGCCACGAAGAACGCGTTACAGTCGAAGTTCGTGAACATCCATTTATGCGGGTTGAAGGTATAGCTGTCGGCGTTCTCCACGCCCTCATTAATAAAGCGGAATTCCGGGCAAATGGCCGCGGTTCCGGCCATCGCGGCGTCCACGTGCAGCCAGAGCCCGTGCGATTCAGCCACGCTGGCAATCTCGGCGACAGGGTCCAGCGCTAGCGACGAGGTCGTACCCACGCAGGTGCAGATGAAAAACGGCACCAGGCCCCGGGCCTGATCTTCGCGGATTTGCGCATCCAGGGCTGCCGGGCGCATCGCGTAATTGTCGTCCACGTCGACCAGGCGCAGGTTGTCCGTGCCGATGCCGGCAATCATGCAGGCCTTCTCGATGGACGAGTGGGCCTGCGATGACGTGTAGGCGATGAGCTTGCCGTTACCACCGGTCTTGTTGGCCTGGCCGCCTGTGACCCGCTCCCGCGCGGCAAGCAACGCACACAGCGTCGCGTCCGACGCGGTGTGCTGAATCACGCCACCGCCGTCAGTGTGCGACGCATAGCGTTCCGGCAGTCCGAGCATCTGCACCAGCCAGTCCATCACGTGGGTTTCCACCTCGGTGCACGCCGGACTCGTGGCCCACAGCATGCCCTGCACGCCCAGGCCGGCCGCAAGGATTTCACCGAGTATGGCCGGCGGCGAACTGTTGGCCGGAAAGAACGCAAAGAAGTTCGGCGACTGCCAGTGCGTGATACCCGGCATGATGATCTCATCGAGATCGCCGAGCATCGTCGCGAACGATTCACCCGACTCAGGCGGGTGATCAGGTAGTTGTGTCCGGATTTCGCCCGGTTTGACCCGAGACAGCACCGGGTATTTCTCGACCTCTTCGAGGTAGCGCGCGATCCATTCCACCGTTGCATTACCGGCCGCCCGAAACTCGTCGGGAGTCATGTGATAGGACATGCCCGGCACGATAGTGGCTGTCGAAGGACGCCCGGATAGGGTCCAATCCGAGCTCCAAGTTCTAGGTTCTGAGTTCCAGGTTCCATGTTCGAACCCGGAAGCTGAGACTTGGAACCTCGCTTCTACTCCTCGTAATACTCCGTACCGAGGTGGGTGATCAGATCTTCGCCCAACCAGTACCGCAGGGTGTTCTTCAACTTCGTCTGCTGGATGAAAAGGTCGTGCTCCGGGTAGAGACCCTTGGCGACCTGCGGGCTCTTGAAGTAGAAACTCAGCCACTCCTGGATGCCCGACTTGCCGGCTCGAGCAGCCAGATCCATCAGGAGTGCAAGGTCCAGAACTAGTGGGGCCGCGAGGATCGAGTCCCTGCAGAGGAAGTTCACTTTGATCTGCATTGGGTATCCCATCCATCCGAAGATGTCGATG
>CAZTIB010000225.1:0-2916 GCA_964613615.1 uncultured Chromatiaceae bacterium | reverse complement strand
TGGGCTGCGCTTTGTGTTTTTTTCGATTGCTGAATCGTGCCATTCGCCATCATCCGGTTAACTGCGGAAGCGCAGTTGTTTGCCCGCCCTGGCTTCTTAATCAGCTCACACACGGGCCGGAAGCGGCCTCACAGCGGGTATCGGTAAATAATGGCGTTTTCTTTAGGGCGGTGAAGCGGCCGCCGGCCGGACAATTATTCGGCTGTTTCGGCGTGCGACAGTTCAAGCGTATTGCGGCTGCTAGCGGCATTGCCCCCCCGTCGCGATCGGGTCGCCTGCCGCCCGGCGTCCCGCGTGTGGAAGCGCACCTGGCAGCGTTGACCGGCCGGCAGCTGATACTCGGGGTTGGGCAGCTCGGCCCGCACCCCGAAAGTACCACTGGCTGCATCACCCATGGGATCGACGACGATGACGCTAGCCGGGTACGACTCACCAGACGCGGTTTCGGGCAGCACATCGACGCGCATGCCTTCGCTGATCTGACCGAACAGTTCCATCGCCACGATGGCCTCGACATAGAGGACGTCGAGATCGACGATTTTCAGCAGCGACTCGTCTTCCACGTACTCGCCCACGGATTTGTAGCGCTCGACCACGGTACCGGAGATGGGGCTGCGCAACACGCGGCGATCGAGAACGGCCTGTGCCCGCTGCATTTCCAGCTCTTTGAGTTGCTGTTTTTCGACAGCTTCACTAAGCCGCCAGTAGGACAGTTTGGCATCCGTGCTGGCTTCATCTTTGTTGTGCAGCGACACGGACTTGCGTTCATAGAGCGTGTTCACGCGCTTCTGCTGGCGCTGGTCAAACGCCAGGTTGATCCTGCCGAGTTTGATCTCGTTGATCATGTCGGCGCGCGCCTTGGCGACCGCGAGTGTCGCCTGCTCCACCTTGGATTCGAGTTTTCCCAGCACCTGGCCCTGCTCGACCCGCTCGCCGCGCTCGACGAGCAGCTCTTCGATGAGTCCCGGCACCGCGCTGCCCACTTCGACCGTGGCCCTTGGCATGATGATGCAATCCGCCTCCGGCGGCTCCGTGGCCTGCACGAAACCGCTGCATGCCAGCAGCAACAGCGTGGCCAAAGCGGCGCATAACCACTGGGAACGCCGTCCGTCGCGCTGGGCAAAGAATGTTGCCACGATGATGATTTCTCCCGGGACCTACCTTAGTCTCACAGCGCGTCATCGGCAGATTGCTGATTTTTTGTAGTCTGTGCGGCCACATCCGCGATCATTCAGGCGTTGAACCGTTCCAGCAACAGCTGCCGGACGCGCAGATAACCGCGTCGCGCAATGGATTCGCGTCCATGATCAAAGCGCACATAGACCCGCGCCCCCACCGCATAGTGCCCGGCAGGCCGCGGCGGCAGTCCCAGGTCGAACTGGAACCCCCGTTGTAGCGCGGTTTTGCCCGCTGCCTCACGCATGTCCACCGCGATGCTTCCACCGCCCGCGCTGCCCAGCGCCCGGCTTGGCAGGTGTCGCGTGGCCGAGGGTGTCTGCTGCTCAATCACGGCAGGCAGGACCTCGCGGGGGCGGTTTGCCAGCCGCACCTGTACGGCCCGGGTATGGCCGCGCACACGGCCGATAGCTGACTGCGGCACAACCACCCGCGCGGTGACCCTGGAGCGGTCGGTGACGTAAGCCAGCGGGTCGCCCTGGCGCACGAAACGCCCGGGCAGATCAGCGGCGGTGGGTACCACCAGGGTACCGTCGGCCGGGCTGTGGATGACCAGCTGTGCGGCCCGTGCGCGGATATCGTCGAGCTCGGCTTCGACGGTCGCCATCTCCTGCCTGACAATCTCCCCCTGAACCCGGTCTTCCAGACCCTCGTTCGCCTGGCGTGCCTCGAGTTCCAGGATTTTCGCCTCGAGCAGCGACACACGCGCCCGCAACAGCGGGTCTTCGGTTTCGATCAGCGCCTCGCCGCGCTTGACGCTGGCGCCTGCCGGTGCCAGGCCGCGAACCACGAAGCCATCGGTGGCCGCCCGCACCAGAGCGTCTTCGGGCAGGCGAATCACGCCCTGGGCGAGGGTCCATGACGGCAGGGGATAGAGCAGTACCGCCGCCAGTACCACACTCATCACGCCCAGCACCATCAGGGCGCGAGGGCGCTGATCTCCCAGGGCGGGGCTGGCCAGCACAAAATGCAGGGACTTGATCAGCGGATAGACCAGTTGCAGGGTGAGTACCCAGACCGCCAGCAACACGCCGATCACAAACAGCTTGCTCGCCACAAACAACGCGATAAGGCACATGATCAGGATCCGGTAAATGCCGGCGGCAAGGCCGTAGGCCAGAAACCAGCCGGCTTCCCCTGCGGCCACCACCGGCGATCGGGCGGTACGCAGGCCGAACAGGTAGCGTTGTACCAGGTAGCCGAGGTACTGTGTCGAGCGCGGCCCCAGATTCGGAATTTCAACGGCGTCAGACAGCACGTAGTAGCCGTCGAAGCGCAGCAGGGGATTACCGTTGAACAACACCGTGGAGACACCGCTGACCAGCATCACATTGAAAGCGATATCCTGCAGTAACCCCGGTGGTATGTTCAGCCAGACGAACATCGCCAGCGCCGCCAGCAATATTTCGACCATAATACCGGCGGCACCCACGGCCATGCGTTTACGCTTGTCGGCAAAGGCGCTGGCGGCCGTGGCGTCGACGTAAGGCACCGGCATGAGCACCAGCAACAGGACACCGACTTCGTGCACCTCACCACCCCACACCTTGACGGCAACGGCATGACCTGCCTCATGTAATGCTTTTACCAGCGGATAGGTCAGCCAGATCAGCAACAGGTTGCGCGGGTCGAGCGCGCGACTTGTCGCATAGAAAACCAGTTCCGGCCAGTGTGCCGCCGCCATACCCAGTGCCGCCACCGTGACCAGCAACCCGAGCAGCACGGCGGGGAGACTGAACA
>CAZTIB010000224.1:0-14708 GCA_964613615.1 uncultured Chromatiaceae bacterium | reverse complement strand
CATCGGGCCGTCGTAGCCCTCGAAGTTGCCGAGGCGTGAGCGACTGCGATCCACTTGCTTGGCGAACCAGCGCTCGCCCTCGCGGTTGCCGCGCGTGGCTGAGTCCACCGTCAGCACCAGCACACGGCAGCCGGCAGCCTCCGCACCTGCAATGAGATACCGCATCAGGCCTTCGTTGGGCGACGCGTAGAGCTGAAACCAGCGCGGACCGCCTCCGGCTGCCGCGATTTCGCCAATGGGAAAGCTGGTCACCGTGGAACAGATCATCACGTGTTTCGTCCCGGCGGCGCGCGCGCTGGCCAGTTCACCGTCGGCGTGCAGCGCGAGCTGGTTGCCCACCGGCGCCAGCAGAATCGGATTGTCCAGCGTCTCTCCGAAGAGCTCGAGACTGAGATCCGTCTGACTGACGTCCACGAGCCGGCGCGCCCGAATCTGCCACGCATCGAAGGCGGTGCGGTTCGCGTTCATGGTCTTGCCGTCGTCGGCCCCGTTCTGCACGAAATGCCACGTGGGCCGGTCGAGCACCTGGCGCGCAACCGCCCTGAGCTGGAACACGTCCAAGGCCTGAGGGGCGCGTTCCGGAATTGCCAGCTCCGGTCGAGCCACTGCACTGCCGGGCCACCATGCCGCCAGGCCCGCGACGCTACCGAGCAGCGGCGACGCAGCGAGGGACCGCAGCAGTTCTCTGCGCGTGGTATCGGACTCAGCCATCGCCGTTCCCCAGGGAGTCACTGAATGCGGCAAAGTCGTCGCGCACGATACGCTCGCGGAGCGCGCGCACGTAAGTGTCGGGCCCCAGCGGACACTGCGCGTAAAGAATGTGCCGCCAGCCTTCCGGCTTGCGCCTGAATATCGTCAGGCAACGATCGAAGCCCGCGGTGGGCGGTGTCGGCGGGCCGACCCCCAGCTCGATCTCATAGAAATGATCGAAGATGGCCAGCGCGAGATCGTCGCCCAGGGCCTTGACCCGCAGATTCGAGAAGTCCCAGCGGAAGGCCTTCAGCGTCTTGCGGCCCGGGTTCCAGTACAGATCGATCTGCGGCCAGGAGAAAAACGGCTCCTCAATCTCCTCCGGCACGTACCATGGCTGCGGATCGTCGCTGTCCCAGACCTCTTTCAGGCGGCCGAAGTCCTGGCTGTTCCAGATGTCCCGGGTCTGCATGAGCACGGCCTCGATCTCCCGGTAGAGCTCATCCCTGACCACCGGCGGTGCGGGCGGGCGCCGGCCCACATGGCCGCCGGCCTCGGCCTTGCCGCCCGCTGCCATCCCGCCCAGGGCCAGCAGCAGGCCCATGGCCATACGCCGGTCCAGGCCCCCGTCGTCGTCACTTATGTCATCCATAGGTGTTTCCCCTTCTGCAGTGTCTGCTGCCGTAGGGCACAATATTTGATCCGCGGCCTCGCGGCCGTCAGACCCGCGTTACGGAGCGACCAGCCTATGGCCACCCGCCGAGCTGATATGCCACCAGCCCAGGACCAGGAGTTGCAGGAGTGGCTCGAGTCCATGGAATCGCTGCTGCAAGCGGAAGGCCCGGACCGGGCCAAAGCCATTTTCCGGGCAGTTCGGGACTACCTCGCCAACGAGAACGTGATCCTCGAAGACGCGACGCTGAACACGCCGTATCGGAATACGATCCCGCTAGCCCAGCAACCGGCCTACCCCGGCCCCATCGAACTGGAGCAGCGCATCGAGAACATCCTGCGCTGGAACGCGATGGCCATGGTGCTGCGCGGTTACGACAGCGGCAGCGGCGTGGGCGGCCACATCGGCACCTATGCATCGGCGGCCACGATGATGGAAGTGGGGCTGAATCACTTCTTCCGCAACCAGGGCCCGGACTACGGCGGTGACCTGGTCAGTTTTCAGGCCCACGCCGCGCCCGGCGTCTATGCACGGGCTTTTCTCGAGGGCCGTCTGGATAGCGAACAGCTGGACAACTTCCGGCGCGAACTCCAGCCAGCCGGCGGCCTGTCGTCTTATCCGCACCCGCGAAATATGCCGGACTTCTGGCAAATGCCGTGCGCGTCCATGGGCCTGTCGACCCCGAGCGCGATCTACCAGGCACGCTTTGCGAAGTACCTGGAGAACCGCGGCCTGAAACCGAACAACGGCGGCAAAGTCTGGGCGTTTATCGGTGACGGCGAGTCCGACGAGCCAGAAGTGCTCGGCACGATAAATATCGCGGCGCGCGAGCATCTCGACAACCTGATCATGGTGGTGAACTGCAACCTGCAGCGCCTGGACGGCCCGGTGCGCGGCAACGGCAAGATCATCCAGGAACTGGAGCGCAGCTTTCGCGGCGCAGGCTGGCAGGTCATCAAGGTGATCTGGAGCGGCGAATGGGATCCGCTGTTTGCCATCGACCACGACGGGGTGTTGCAGGCCCGCATGAACCGGGCCGTTGACGGCGACTACCAGATGTACTCCGTGGCCAGCGGCCCGGAAGTGCGTGCGCACTGGGTCGGCGACAGCCAGCGCCTGGCCGACATCATGAGCGTGCTGTCAGACGAAGAAATCCGCGTGATCCGGCGCGGCGGCCATGACCACCACAAGATTCACGCGGCCTTTGCCAGGGCGGCGGCCACGACGAACCGCCCCACCGTCATTCTGATCAAGACCATCAAGGGTTACGGCATGCAGGGCTACGAGGGCTCCAACGCGGTTCACCAGAAAAAGAACCTCAGTCGTGAAGAACGCATCGACACGGCCCGGCGCCTCGGCATCCCGCTGGACGAAGAAGCGGCGGCGCGCGCCGACTCCTACTGCCCGGCGGATGACAGCGAAGAACTCCGTTACCTGAACGAACGCCGGGCGGTGCTGGGTGGCCCCTGGCCGGTTCGCGAGGTCGAATGCCCTGCCCTCGCCCCGCCGGCCCTCGACGTATTCCAGGACCAGCTGAAGGGCTCTGGTGACCGGGAACTGTCCACCACCATGGCCTTCGTGCGCATGCTGGCCAAGCTGATGGATCATCCGGAACTCGGCAAGTATGTGGTGCCCATCGTGCCGGACGAAGCGCGCACCTTTGGCATGGAAGCCCTGTTCCGCAAGGCCGGTATCTATTCCTTCGAAGGCCAGAAGTATCGCCCGGTAGACTCGAGCACCCTGATGCCGTATCGCGAGGCCCAGGACGGCCAGATTCTGCAGGAGGGCATCTGCGAGGCGGGCGCGATGGCATCGTTCATGGCTGCCGGCACCGCCTACGCGGTGCACGGCGTGCCGACCATTCCGTTCTATGTGTTCTATTCCATCTTCGGCTTCCAGCGCGTCGGCGACATGATCTGGAGTTGCGGCGACATGCTCAGCCGCGGCTTCCTGCTCGGCGGCACGTCGGGCCGCACCACGCTGAACGGCGAGGGTCTGCAGCACGAAGACGGCCACTCGCAGGTGCTGGCCAGCACCGTGCCGAACCTGCTGAGCTACGACCCGGCCTTCGCCTACGAACTGGCCGTGATTGTGCGCGAAGGCATACGGCGGATGTACGAGGCGCAGGAAAACATTTTCTACTACATCACGATTCACAATCAGAACTACGCGATGCCGGCCATGCCTGAGGGTGTGGAAGACGGCATCGTGCGCGGGCTATACCGCTACAAGCCGAGTGACACCGAAGCGAAGAAAGGCCGCCGCGCGCACCTGTTCGGCAGCGGGGCAATCATGGCCGAGGTATTGCGCGCGCAGGAATTGCTCGCCGCTGCCGGTGTCGCCGCAGACGTCTGGAGTGTAACCAGCTACAACGAGCTGAGCCGCGAGGCGCTGCGCCTGGAGCGCCGCAACCTGCTGCGCGGCGAAAATAAGGAACCCTACGTGCGGCGCACGCTGGCCGGGGAAAGCGGAGTGTTCGTGGCCGCATCCGACTATATGAAGGCGTTGCCGATGAGTATCGCGCGTTGGGTGCCGGGCCCTTACGTCGTGCTGGGCACGGACGGTTACGGCTTGAGCGAGTCACGGCCGGATCTGCGCGACTGGTTCGAGGTCAGCGCGGCGTACATTGCTTACGCCGCGATGGCATCGTTGGCAGAAACCGGCGTGGTGAAGGCAAAGGAGCTGAAGGATTGCGGGAAGCAGTGGGGCATCCGGTCTGAGAAGCCGGATCCGGCCCTGGCGGGTCCGGCGCAGGCCCGCTAAGGCGATTTACCGGTCGGTGGCCGGAGCGCTTCTCCCCGTGGGAGCGGCTTTAGCCGCGACTGCGTTCCAGGCGTCACGGGAGCCTGGCAAATACGATCGCGGCTAAAGCCGCTCCTACCTTGGCAACAAACGCAGTTCGGAGCGCTTGTCAGCGGCGATGGCGGCATCGCTGAACCACAGGTAGCGTGGTTCGCCGGACAGCCACGGTTCCACCTGGTCACTGAGGTGAGGATCGAACTGCCGGCCGCTCGCGCCACCCGAAAGTACGGACCAAACCTTGTCCGGGTCAGACAGATCGGCGACGAAGCGCAGAGAATCAATGAACTTTGCGTCGTAGGGTGCCGTGAACGCGTAGCCGGCCCGGTTCAGGGTTTCGCCGGTGCCTGACGCGGGCCAGTTGCCGCCACCGAGGATGCCGGCGGCCCGCTTGCCGGGCACCCACGGGCTGAAGAAGCTGACCTCGTGCAGGCGTCCCCAGGTCCACTGACCCGGCTCCGGGCCCAAGCGCTCGGTGAGTTCGGCGCGCGCCTCGGCCGCCGCGCGGCGGAACAGGTCGTCGCGGGTTTCCACCTGCGGCGTGCGCACGTCGTCGAACCATTCCGGGGCACCGTCCTGCACCATCCGCAGCAGGCGCTCGTGCCAGAAGTAGTAGATCGTCAGCATCCGCGTGGTCAGCTCTGCGCCGAGTTCGTCTTCGAAAGTCAGCCGGGCAAAGTGCCGGTAGGTGGCCTGGAAGATCGATGCTGCTGCCGAGTCGGCGCGGTCGCGGTGATCCCACTGAGCCAGCATCGCACCTGACTCCGTGAGTTCGGGATCCTCGCCGAGAGCCGCGGCCATCAGCGGTGCAAGCTCCGCGGCCATCAGGTTCTTCGTGTCGCGCATGAATTGCCAGTGATCTTCGGGGGCCAGCGGCTCAACGCCGTCCAGCAGCTCCTGGATGCGGCGATAGCGCCAGGACGCAGCGAAGTAGGTGGAATAGGCAAAGGGATAGTCGCCCGGCAACGTGCGGTGGTTCGCGTTGCCAAGCCAGCCCCTGGGCGGATTGCGCGAGCCCGGCATCGCGTCGGCCGGGATGAAGCCGGCCCAGTCGTCGGTGCCGTCCGTTACCGGCCGGGGCAGCGCGCCGTCACCGCGGGTGCGCACCGGTACCCTGCCCGCCGTCACGTGGGCGATGTTGCCTGCGGTATCCACAATGTTGAAGTTGTACGGTGCGTCCAGTTTTGCCAGGTGCGCCGTGGCCTCATCAACGTTACGCGACAGGAACAGCCGGTCGAGGCCGATCTCCGCGCCGTTTGCCTCCGCCGCCGTCCAGCGCAGCGAAATCAGTCGCCCGTCTGCCAGCGTCATACCGTGGTCTGAAATCACCGGGCCCCGACGGGTCAGGCGAATCGTCAGCGGTACCTCCCGGTAACCGCTCTCCGTCGCACGATCGCGCGCCCGCAGTGTTTCCTGGATCACCTCGAAGGGGATGGACCGCTTCCCTTCCAGGTAATGATCCGGGTTCTGTGGATCGACGGTTTCCACGTAGAGATCGATCACGTCACCGTAGGCGTTGGTTACGCCAAAGGCCACGTGACTGGTCCTCGCCACGGCGAAGCCGGGCACGCCGGCGCCGGCGAGTCCGACCACGCGCAGGCCAGGCATGATCAGGCCAATGGGGTGCCAGGTGCCGGGCAGATTGCGGGAGTCCACGTGCGGGTCGCTCACGAGTACCGGGGCACCGCCTGCTGAGCGCGAGCCGGACATGGCCCAACTGTTGCTGCCCAATGCGAATTCCGGCGGCCCGCCCTGGAACCAGCCAGCCGCAGCGCCCAGGGACAGAACGGACACCGGCGCTAGCAAGGGCTCCGCTTCGCTGCCGTCGTCCGGGTTGATACTCAGCGGGAGTATCTGCTGCGCCCGCTCCGCGCCGAGGCGGTCAACGATGCCCTGGGCAACCAGCTCGCTGCCAAGGTTCTGGGAGCTGGCCCAGTTGAGAAAGGTGCGCAGGCTCAGCGCGTCGGCCAGGGTCCACGGCTGCGCTTCCACGCCCAGCAGCTTCAGCCCGAAAGGATGGTCGTCGCGATGATTCAGGATGTAGTCGTTCAGGCCCTCCAGGTAGAGCTCCGTGATGCGGCTACCGGTGGGACTGAGTTCGGCCGCGCGACGGGCACCGTGGCGGTGCAGCCCCACCACGCGATGGCGACGATCCGTATCCAGGACAGCTTCGCCGAAGACTTCGGCCAGCCGACCGTTGGCAAGATAGCGGGAGATCTCAATCTGCAGCAACCGGTCCTGGGCGGCGGCCCAGCCCTGCGCCCGCACCGCATCGTCGAGGCTGTTCGCGTAAATATAGGGCACCCCCTGCCCGTCCCGCAGGATCCGGACCGGCGCGTCGAGGGCTGCCAGCAGAAGCTCCCCATCGGCCTGGTAGTTGTTCACGCTGGCCAGGAACCACCAGTTACCAATCACGGTCAGCGCCAATATCGCCAGGATGAGAATGAAAACCCTGCGCAGCATGGCTGCTCCCCCATGAAAACGAGCAAAATTATTAGGTTATGCTCTTGTTATGAACAACCCTATCAAACCCCGCCGCTCCGTGCTGTACATGCCAGGCAGCAACGAACGCGCCCTGGTGAAGGCGCGCACGCTGCCTGCGGATACGCTGATCTTTGATCTTGAGGATGCCGTCGCGCCGCAGTCGAAAAGCGTAGCGAGGACCGCCGTCTTAAAGGCAATCAGCGAAGGCGCCTACGGCAACCGCGAACTCGTGATCCGCGTCAACGGCGCTGACACGCCATGGCACGAAGACGACCTGGCTGCTGCAGCCGCCAGTGGCGTCCACGCGGTACTGCTGCCAAAAGTCCACGGCCCGGAAGATGTCGCCGCTGCCGGGCGCCGCCTGCGCACGGCCGGGGCAGCTCCGGGGCTGGGCCTCTGGATCATGGCGGAAACCCCCGACGCGATCCGGCTGATCGACCGCATCGCCACGGCGGAGCCGGCGCTGCAGGCCATCGTGATGGGCAACAACGATCTCGCCAAGGCCCTGCGCCTGCCGCCCGATCCGGCGCGCACCGGGCTGCTGCACGCGATGAGCGCCTGCATACTCGCGGCGCGTGCGCATGGGCTTGATATACTTGACGGCGTGTTTGGGGACCTGGCTGACCGGGCCGGCTTCGCTCTCGAATGCGGCCAGGGCAAGGCCCTGGGTTTCGATGGCAAGACACTCATTCACCCCGGGCAAATCGACCCGGCCAACGAGATCTTCGGCGTCACTGGCGAAGACGTGGCCCGGTCCGAGGCAATCGTTGCGGCCTGGGAGACAGCCGCCGCGGCCGGCAGGGGCGTCGCGGTGCTCGATGGGCAAATGATCGAAGCGCTGCACGCGGAGTCCGCCCGCCGGGTGCTGACACTGCATGCAGCAATCTGCGCGCGCTCAGAGGACTGAGACTGGATGGCAAAGAAGAACAATCCGTCGATGGCAGACTGGGAGGAACTGGCCCGCAAGGAGCGCAAGGGCCGGGACCCTGAAGAACTCGTCTGGGAGACCCCGGAAGGCATCCCGGTAAATCCCGTGTACACGGCGGCAGATCTCGACAAGCTGGAACACCTGGACGGCCTGCCGGGCGTTGCCCCGTTCACGCGCGGGCCGCGCGCGACGATGTACGCGGGACGACCGTGGACAGTGCGCCAGTACGCCGGCTTCTCCACGGCGGAAGAATCCAACGCGTTCTATCGCAACAACCTCGCGGCCGGCCAGACGGGCCTGTCGGTAGCTTTCGACCTGGCTACCCATCGCGGCTACGACTCCGACCACCCGCGCGTGGTGGGCGACGTAGGCAAGGCCGGCGTAGCCATCGACACCGTCGAAGACATGAAGACACTCTTCGACGGCATCCCGCTCGACAAGATGTCCGTGTCCATGACCATGAACGGCGCGGTGATTCCCGTCATGGCCATGTACATCGTCGCGGCCGAGGAACAGGGCGTGTCGCCCGAGCAACTGGCCGGGACCCTGCAAAACGACATTCTGAAAGAATTCATGGTCCGCAACACCTACATCTATCCGCCGGAACCATCCATGCGAATCGTGGCGGACATCATCGGCTATACCGCGAACCACATGCCGCGCTTCAACTCCATCTCCATTTCCGGTTATCACATGCTGGAAGCCGGGGCGACGTGCGTGCAGGAACTCGGCTTCACCATTGCCGACGGCATCGAGTACGTGCGGGCAGCGCTGGCCAGCGGCCTCAAAGTGGACAAGTTTGCCCCGCGGCTGTCCTTCTTCTTCGGCATAGGCATGAACTTCTTCATGGAAGCGGCCAAGCTACGCGCCGCGCGCCTGCTGTGGGCCGAGTTGATGCAAGAGATGTTTGCGCCGGAAGATCCTCGCTCGCTGATGCTGCGCACCCACTGCCAGACCTCCGGCGTCAGCCTGACGAGCCAGGATCCTTACAACAATGTGATCCGGACCACGGTGGAAGCGCTGGCGGCGGTGCTGGGCGGCACGCAGTCGCTGCACACCAACTCATTTGACGAAGCGCTGGCGCTGCCAACGCCCTTCTCCGCCCATATTGCGCGCAACACTCAGCTCGTGCTGCAGGAAGAAACGGGCATTACCCGTGTCGTGGATCCGCTGGCCGGGTCTTACTACGTAGAAAGCCTGACCGCATCACTGGCGGCAGCAGCCCGCAAGCTGATTGACGAAGTCGAAGCCATGGGCGGCATGACCAAGGCAGTGGAATCGGGCATGCCGAAATTGCGTATCGAGCAGGCGGCGGCGCTGCGCCAGGCGCGCATCGACCGCGGCGAAGAAGTGATCGTAGGGGTGAACAAGTACCAGCGCGAAGACGAACCGGAAATCGACGTGCTGGACATCGACAACTCAGCGGTCCGGGAATCCCAGGTTGCAAACCTGCAGGCGGTTCGCGCCGGCCGCGACACCAATGCCTGTCAGCAGGCTCTCGACGCGCTGACGGCCGCCGCGAACAGCGGCACCGGCAACCTGCTCGAGCTGGCGGTTACCGCCGCCCGCGCCCGCGCCAGCGTCGGCGAAATTTCAGACGCCATGGAAGCCAGCTTTGGGAGGCATCGTGCCGTGATCCAGTCTATTAGCGGAGTTTACGGGTCGGCCTACGAGGGCGACGAAGCCTTCGCCGGCATCCAGCGCGACGTGGAGCGCTTCGCGACGGAAGAAGGCCGGCGCCCGCGCATGCTGGTGGTGAAGCTCGGCCAGGACGGTCACGACCGCGGCGCCAAGGTCATCGCGACGGCTTTCGCGGACCTGGGTTTCGATGTCGATATCGGCCCGCTGTTCCAGACACCGGACGAAGGCGCCCGTCACGCGGTCGAAAACGACGTGCACGTGGTGGGAATTTCGTCCCAGGCCGCCGGGCACAAGACACTGGTGCCACAGCTCATCGACGCGTTGAAAGCCCAGGGTGCCGGCGACATTATCGTCGTGTGCGGTGGCGTGATCCCGCCGAAAGACTACGACGAGCTGAAAGCCGCCGGCGTGTCGGCCATATTTGGACCGGGCACGAACATTCCGGCCGCGGCTCATGAAGTGCTGGGCCTGATCCGACAGCGGCGCATGGCCGCCTGACGCGAGCCCGCCGGGCACGAGCAACAACAACGACGGAGCCATTCATGCAGGACATCATCCAGCGACTCGCCGAAAAGCGCGAGGCGGCGCAACTCGGCGGTGGCCAGAGGCGTATCGACGCTCAGCATGCCAAGGGCAAACTGACGGCACGGGAACGCATCGAATTGCTGCTGGACGAGGGCAGCTTCGAGGAATGGGACCTGTTCGTGGAGCACCGCTGCACGGACTTCGGCATGGCCGACCAGAAGATTCCGGGCGACGGCGTAGTGACCGGTTACGGCACCATCAACGGCCGGCTGGTATTCGTGTTCAGCCAGGACTTCACGGTGTTCGGCGGCTCACTGTCCGAGCCCCACGCAGAAAAGATCTGCAAGATCATGGACCAGGCCATGAAAGTGGGCGCGCCGGTCATCGGCCTGAACGATTCCGGCGGCGCGCGCATCCAGGAAGGCGTCGCATCCCTCGGCGGCTACGCCGACGTATTCCAGAAGAACGTGCTGGCGTCCGGCGTGGTGCCGCAAATTTCGGTGATCATGGGGCCGTGCGCGGGCGGCGCCGTGTATTCACCGGCCATGACGGATTTCATTTTCATGGTGCAGGACACTTCGTACATGTTCGTGACCGGGCCCGACGTGGTGAAGACCGTGACCCACGAAGTGGTGACAGCCGAAGAGCTGGGCGGCGCGGTGACCCACACGACCAAATCGGGTGTCGCGGACCTGGCCCTGGAAAACGACGTGGAAGCGCTGCTGGCCACCCGGCGTTTCTTCAACTTCCTGCCGGCCAACAATCGCGAGAAGGCGCCGGTCTGGCCGACGACCGACCTCGGCTCGCGCGTAGAGGTGTCGCTGGACACCCTGGTGCCGGACGATCCGGCCAAGCCCTATGACATCCGCGAAGTCATTCTGAAAGTGGCTGACGAAGGCGACTTTTTTGAGACCCAGCCGGGCTACGCGCAAAACATTGTCGTGGGCTTCATTCGCCTGGAAGGCCACGTGGTGGGCGTGGTGGCGAACCAGCCCATGGTGCTGGCGGGCTGCCTGGATATCGACTCGGCAAAAAAAGGCGGGCGCTTCGTGCGCTTCTGCGACGCGTTCAACATACCGATACTGACCCTGGTCGACGTGCCCGGCTTCATGCCTGGCACGGCCCAGGAATACGGCGGCATCATCAAACACGGTGCGAAGCTGCTGTATGCCTATGCCGAGGCCACGGTGCCGAAGGTCACGCTGATTACCCGCAAGGCTTACGGCGGCGCTTACGACGTGATGGCGTCGAAACACCTGCGCGGCGACGTTAACCTGGCCTGGCCCAGCGCCGAGATTGCGGTGATGGGCCCAAAGGGTGCAGTAGAGATCATTTTCCGCAAGGATCTCGGCGACGCGGACAAGATCGCGGCACGCACGGAAGAGTACCGGCAGAAATTTGCCAACCCCTTCATCGCCGGCAGCCGCGGTTACATCGACGATGTCATCATGCCGCGCGATACGCGGGTGCGGGTCTGTCGTTCCTTCGCCATGTTGCGCGAGAAGAAACTGGAAAATCCGTGGCGCAAGCACGGCAACATCCCCCTGTAGAATGGCGCCGAGCATGTTCGACAAGATTCTGATTGCCAACCGCGGCGAAATTGCCTGCCGCGTAATGAAAACGGCCCGCCGCATGGGGATAGCGACCGTGGCTGTGTATTCCGATGCCGACCGCGATGCGCTGCATGTGCGCATGGCAGACGAGGCCGTGCACATCGGTCCGGCGCCGTCGGCCGAGAGCTACCTGGTCATCGACCGGATCGTCGCAGCCTGCAAGGAGACCGGCGCCCAGGCGGTCCACCCGGGTTACGGCTTCTTGTCCGAGAACGCCGCGTTCACCGAGGCGCTGGACGCCGCCGGCATTGCTTTTATCGGCCCCGCCGTGAAAGCCATCACGAGCATGGGCGACAAGATCACGTCGAAGAAGCTGGCGGCGGAGGCCGGCGTCAGCACGGTGCCCGGCTACACCGGGGTCATCGACGGCCCGGACCATGCGGTGGAGGTAGCCAGCGACATCGGCTACCCGGTGATGCTGAAGGCCAGCGCCGGCGGCGGCGGCAAAGGCATGCGCGTGGTCTGGAACGATGAAGAGTGCCGGGACGGCTTCGAGCGCGCCACGAATGAAGCGGTTTCCAGCTTCGGCGACGGGCGGGTCTTTGCGGAGAAATTCATCGAAGAACCGCGGCACATCGAAATCCAGGTGCTTGCCGACACCCACGGCAACGTGATCTATCTCGGCGAGCGTGAATGCTCGATTCAGCGCCGCCACCAAAAGGTCATAGAGGAAGCCCCGTCCCCGTTCCTGGACAAGAAGACCCGCCGGGCCATGGGCGAACAGGCCGTCGCGCTGGCGCAAGCCGTCGACTACCGCTCCGCCGGCACCGTCGAGTTCATTGTCGACGCAGAGCGAAATTTCTACTTCCTGGAAATGAACACCCGGCTGCAGGTGGAACATCCGGTCACCGAACTGGTCACCGGCCAGGATCTCGTCGAGCTGATGATCCGGGTGGCGGCAGGCGAGAAGCTGCCGCTCAGCCAGACCGACGTTACGCTGAAAGGCTGGGCCATCGAGGCCCGCGTTTACGCCGAGGACCCGTTCCGGAACTTCCTGCCTTCCATCGGCCGCCTGTCGCACTACCAGCCGCCGGTGGAAAGCGACACGGTACGCGTCGACACCGGCATCCGGGAAGGCAGCGAAGTCTCGATGTACTACGACCCGATGATCGCAAAAGTCATTACCTATGGCGACGATCGCGACCAGGCCATCGACAACATGAATGACGCGCTGGATGCGTACCTGATCCGCGGCGTATCGCACAACATCAGTTTCCTGAACGCGCTGCTGGCGCACCCGCGCTTCCGCGAAGGCAGGCTGTCTACAAATTTCATCGCCGAGGAATACCCGGACGGATTTCACGCCGCCGACGTACCCCACGACGATCCCAGCCTGCCGGTAGCGATGGCTGCGATGGTGCACCGCACGCTGATGGACCGGGCAGCGCGACTGGAAGGCCAGCTGCCCAGCCGCGAAAAGACCGTCAGCCCGGAGTTTGTGGCCATCATCGGGCGACAACCCCGTGCCGTGAACGTAATCCCGGTGGACGGGGGTTTTGAAGTCACGCATGACGACGCGGTGTATCGCATCATCACGCGCTGGCAACCCGGCCAGCCGCTGATCGAAGCGGTAGTGAACGGCAAGCCGCTCTGTTTTCAATTCGACCGGGTCGGGCTCCACTACCGGCTGTCTCATCGCGGCGGCCAGGTCCAGGCCCTGGTGGTCTCGCCCAGGGTCGCGGAACTGGCCGCGCTGATGCCGGAGAAACAGCCGCCGGACCTGTCCAGGTTCCTGCTGTCACCCATGCCGGGCCTGCTGGTGCGCATGGCAGTGACTGCCGGTGACGAAGTGAAGGCTGGCGAAGAACTGGCCGTCGTGGAGGCGATGAAAATGGAAAACAGCCTGCGCGCCGACGAAGACGTGGTGATCGCCAAGGTGCTGGCCGACGAAGGCCAGAGCCTGATTGTCGACCAGCCGATTCTCGAGTTCGAGTAGCAGTCGGGGGCATGGCTAAACACGACCCGGCTCGGCTTGCAGATGCGCTGTTGCAGGGCGACCGCCGGGCCCTCGCCCAGGCCATCACACTGGTGGAATCTGCACGGCCGGAAGATCGCGAACCGGGCGACCGCTTGCTGGAAAAGCTGGCGGCACAAGCAGGCGACAGCATTCGCATCGGCATTTCCGGCGTCCCGGGCGTGGGTAAGTCCACGTTCATAGAGAGCTTCGGCAACTACCTGATCGACCGGGGCGAACGGCTGGCCGTGCTGGCAGTCGACCCGTCATCCGCACTCAGCGGCGGGTCCATCCTCGGCGACAAAACGCGGATGGAAATCCTGTCGCGCCGGGAAGAAGCCTTTATCCGGCCGTCCCCCGCCGGACGCACCCTCGGCGGCGTAGCCAGGCACACGCGTGAGACGATGCTGCTCGTGGAAGCGGCTGGCTTCAGCGTCGTGCTGGTGGAAACCGTCGGTGTGGGCCAGTCAGAAACGGCCGTGGCGGAAATGACGGACTTGTTCATGTTGCTGCTGCTGCCCGGCGGCGGCGATGAGCTGCAGGGGATCAAGCGCGGTATCGTCGAACTTGCCGACCTGATCGTCGTGAACAAGGCCGACGGCGATCTGGCAGCGGCGGCTAACCGCGCGGCAGCAGACTATCGCAATGCGCTGGGCTTTCTGCACCCGCGGCATCCCGACTGGGAAGTTCCTGTGAATACCTGTTCGGCGCTGGAGAATCGGGGCATCGAAGACGTGTGGGCAACGATAGAACGATTTCGCGCGACGATGACCGATAATGGCGAACTGTCGCGGTCGCGCGCCGCCCAGGCCCTCGCATGGCTGTGGGACGAGATCGCGGAGCAACTACTCGAAACCTTGAAAGGCGACGCCGCCGTGCGCCAGCGCATAGCCGAACTGGAAGACGCGGTAACCGCCGGCCGCACCTCGCCGCGGGTGGCTGCCCACGCGCTGGTCGAACAATTCTGGCAGGAGAAAGGCAAGCAATGATTGGCAAACTGAACCATGTGGCCATCGTCGTCCCGGACCTGGCGGCCGCCAGCGCTATCTATCGGGACACGCTGGGCGCTGACGTGTCGGCGCCGGAAGACCTGCCCGAGCATGGCGTTACCACGGTATTCGTGAACCTGCCCAATACCAAGATCGAACTGCTGCACCCATTCGGTGAGGGCTCACCCATCGCGAAGTTCCTGGACCGGAATCCCGCCGGTGGCATTCATCATCTCTGTTACGAGGTGGCCGACATCCTGGTGGCGCGGGATCATCTGATCGCCCAGGGCGCCCGGGTCCTCGGCGACGGCCAGCCACGCATCGGGGCCCACGGCAAGCCCGTCCTGTTCCTGCACCCAAAAGACTTCTGCGGCACGCTGCTGGAAATCGAAGAGACTTGAAACCCTAATCA
>CAZTIB010000223.1:0-9327 GCA_964613615.1 uncultured Chromatiaceae bacterium | reverse complement strand
CGCTGTCGCGAAGCCTGGCATGCCCAGGGCTCTGCGTTCACCATTCATCACGATGGCGTCCCAGCGATCGTGGACTGCACGGACTGACCGGCGCAAGTCGGGCATCAGCCGGCCGGATACCGCGCCATCGCCGTGGCACATATTGCAGCGGTCGTAGTAGACCAGCTTGCCGCGGGCGATGAGTTCCGGCGTCAGTTCCATGTCGGGCAGTTCCGGCATGGGCTCCGCCACTGATTCCACCGGTGGCAGAGTCGCCGTGCCGCCCTGCTTGAACACCAGCACGCGGCTGCGGTTGCGCATGTCGAGGCTCGCCACCATCTCGCCACCGATCAGCGCGATGATGCTGCCCCACCCCGCCATCACCGCCACGTATTGCTCACCGTCGATTGCATAACTGACCGGCGCAGCCACGACACCGGTCTGGGCGTCGAAGGACCAGAGCTGCTCGCCGGTGTCGGCCCGGTACGCAGTGAACTCACCCGTCGGCATGCCCTGGAACAACAAATTGCCGGCCGTGCTCAGCAGGCCGCCGCCCCAGGGCAGCGGCCGGTCGACCGTCCACGCGGCTTTCTGCGTCACCGGGTCCCAGGCCAGCAGTTGGCCGTTCACCATCCCCGCCGATGCGCGCAGTTCTTCCGGGTCTTCCGGCGCAGCCGAAAAAGCCCACTCCAGACCGGTGTTCCAGAAGCCGGGCGTGAATTTATATTCGGGGTCGTACCCATACACGTGGGGCAACTGTTGCGCCGGGATGTACACGAGGCCCGTGATCGGGCTGAAAGTCATCGGTTGCCAGTTGTGCGCGCCGGCCGGGCCCGGGATCGTGAACCTTGGCGCCTCTTCATAGAAAGCATCGGTTGCAAGGATCGGCCGGCCGGTGGTCTTGTCAATGCCCTCCGCCCAGTTGATCTCCACGAAATTCTCGGCCGACAGCAGCTCGCCGGTCACCCGGTCGAGCACGTAGAAGAAACCGTTCTTCGGCGCCTGCATCAACACCTTGCGCGTTGTGCCGTCGATTTGCAGATCCGCCAGGATCATGTGCTGGGTCGCCGTGAAGTCCCAGGCGTCCCCCGGCGTGGTCTGGTAGTGCCACACGTACTCGCCGGTATCCGGACGCAGGGCCACGATGGACGACAGGAACAGGTTGTCGCCACCGTCTGGACTGCGAACCTTGCGCGAGTACGGCGCCCCGTTGCCGACGCCGATGTACAGCAGGTCGAGCGCCGGGTCGTAGGCCATGGAATCCCATACCGTGCCGCCGCCGCCTGCCGTCCACCAGTCACCGCCCTGCCAGGTGGCGGCCGCCATTTCCATTGCGGGCGATTCGAAAGCTTCGGCGGGGTTGCCCGGCACCGTGTAGAAACGCCACGCCTGTTCGCCGGTCTGTGCGTCGTAGGCCGTCACGTAGCCGCGCACGCCGAACTCGGAACCGCCGTTGCCGATCAGCACTTTACCCTTTACTACACGCGGCGCGCCGGTAATCGCGTAGGGCTCACCCGGTTTGATGGTCGCGACCCGCCACGCCACGTCTCCGGTGTCCCGATTCAGTGCGACCAGGTAACCGTCCAGCGTGCCGACGTAGACTTTGTCACCCCACAGCGCGACGCCGCGGTTCACCGCATCACAGCACAGATGCTGCGTTTTTTCGCGCGGCACTTGCGGGTCGTACTTCCAGCGCAGTTCGCCGGTGGCTGCGTTCATCGCATAGACCACGCTCCACGAACCCGTCGTGTACATGACCCCGTCGGCAATCAGTGGCGTGGCTTCGATGCCCCGGTTGTAGTCCAGATCAACGTACCAGGCCAGCCCGAGCCCGGCCACGTTCTGAGCGTTGATCTGGTCCAGCGGACTGAAGCGCTGCTCGTCGTAAGTCCGTCCATGGGTCAGCCATTCGCCCGGGCTGGCATCGGCCGCCAGGATTCTTTGCGCCGTGATCGCCGCTGCAACCGTCGTCGCCTCGACGGTCGGGGATTGCTCACCCGGCTCCTGCTCTCCACAACCGGCGACCGACAGCATCATGAGGGCGCCGCAGGCTGACAGGAGTGCTTTCACATACATGGCACTGAAAATAGCAGCAGCCACGAGCACACGCCACTGAACTTCGCTACAACGACTGCCCACGGTCCTCTGGTACCGGGGCACCGTGCTAGACTCGAAATGCGCCGCCAATGCAAGGATCACCACGCGATAACATGCACAGACGCCGCTTCCTGGCCCAGACCGCAAAGGTAGCTTTGGGCGCAAAAACCTCACTGCTGCTGGGCGGCTTTCCCGCGGTGTCGGCTTGGGCGGCCAGTCATGACACGTCGCTGACGGGCACCGATCTGGAAGCGATGGCCATCATGGTGCGCGTGCTGTTGCCGCACGACTTTCTCACGGACGAGGACTACCTCGGTTTCGCTACGCGAATCGACGGCCGCCTCGGCGGCGACCCGGCCTTGCGACAACTCATCGCGGACGGCATCGCGCAGATGAATGCAGTCAGCCAGGGCAGCTGGCTCGGCGCGTCGGTGGACGACAAGCTCGGCGTGATGGAGGCGCTGCAGGACGAGGCCTTCTTCGGCCAGTTGCTGAACGCCGCCATCGATGCGCTGTACCAGGATCCTACGGTCTATCGCCGGCTCGGCTACGAGGGCTCCGCCATCGAGTTCGGCGGCTACCTGAACCGCGGTTTCGACGACATCGACTGGCTGCCAAGGGAGGGCTGACTACACTGCATGGCCAGCTACTCGCTCAAGGACAGCTCCGTCGTCGTGGTCATTGGCTCCGGTGCCAGCGGTGCCACAGTCGCCAATAGCCTGGTCCAGCGCGATATTGATGTCGTTTGCCTGGAGGCTGGGCAGCGCTTGAGCCTGGCCGACCTGAAGAACGACGAGGCGGCCATGTTCGGCACCTTCACCTGGCTCGACGAGCGCATCGGCGAGGGCGACACGCTGGCCAATTTTCCGGCCTGGAACTGCAAGACCGTCGGCGGCACCACGATGCACTGGACCGGCACCAGCCTGCGCATGCAGCCGCACGAGATGCGGGCCAAGAGCAACTACGGCGACATCCCGGACACGAACCTGGCGGACTGGCCGCTGGACTACGACGAACTGGCGCCCTACTACGACCAGGCCGAAGACCGCATGGGCGTGACCGGCACCCACGGCATTGAACGGCTGCCCGGCAACAACAACTACAAGGTCATGGAAGCCGGGGCGCGCAAGCTCGGCTACACGCAGATCAATACCAACAACGTGGCGATCAACTCGAAGCCGCGCGATGGCAGACCTGGCTGCCTGCAGCTCGGCTTCTGCACCAGCGGCTGCAAGGTAGCAGCCAAGTGGAGCACGCTGTACACGGAGATTCCCCAGGCCGAGGCGACCGGTCATTTCGAACTGCGCACCGAGTGCATGGCCGTCGAGGTACAACACGACGACAAGGGCAAAGTCACGGGCGTGGCCTATCTCGATGCAGACGGCCAGCGCCACGTGCAAAAAGCCCGGGCCGTGTGCATTGGCGGTAACGTGGTGGAGACCACGCGCCTGCTGCTGAACTCCGACAGTGAGCGCTTCCCGGACGGGCTGGCCAACTCCAGTGGCCTGGTGGGACGTAACTACATGCGTCACGTGCTGGCCGGGGCTGTGGGCGTGATGCCCGGAGAGGTGCACCTGCACCGCGGCACCCACCAGGCCGGCGTGGTCACCGACGAGCGTGGCGGCAACGTCAATGACAACTTCGTCGGCGGCGTCCTCTACCTCACCGTGCCGTTCACGCCTGACATCATGGCCAAGCTGATGATGCCGGGCACCTGGGGCCGGCGTCTGACGTCGGTCATCGAGGACTACAGCCAGTTCGCCGCCATGCTGATCCACGGCGAGGACATGGCACAGTTGTCCAATCGGATTACGCTGCACCCATCACGCCGGGACCAGTACGGACTGCCAGTGCCGGTGGTGCATTACGAAGAGCACCCCAACTCGCGCAAGATCATCGAGTATGCGCTGGGCCAGGCAAGAAAGATGTACCAGGCCCTGGGTGCCAGCGAAGTCTACGACCTGGTGGACGTGTTCCCGGCCACGCACAACATGGGTACGGCGCGCATGGGCAAGGACTCGAAGACCAGCGTGTGTAACGCCTGGGGCCAGACCCACGACATCGACAATCTCTTCGTGTCAGACGGCAGCCTGTTCCCGAGCGTGGGCTGCGAGAACCCCACCCTGACTATCGTCGCGCTGGCACTGCGCCAGGCGGACTACCTCCACGACCAGTTACAGCGCGGCGCTATTTAGTCGCCGGCAACTGCACCGTAATCCACTTCCACTCGGTCAGCGTGTCGATGTCGATGTCGGTGCCTTCCCGGCCGAAACCACTGTCGCCGACACCACCAAAGGGCACGTGCGGCTCGTCGTTCACAGTCGGTGCGTTGATGTGCACCATGCCGGAATTGATGGACTGCGCGAGCGTCAGGGCCTTATCGATGTCCTTGGTGAACACCGCGGCACTCAGGCCGTAGATGGTGTCGTTGGCTTTCTCGAGCGCCTCTTCCGCACTGGCCACCGGGTAAACGGACGTCACCGGCCCGAAGGTCTCTTCCCGGCACACCGTCATGTCCTCGTTGACCCCGGTCAGGATCGTCGGCTTGTAGCGGTTGCCAATCCAATCGCCACCGGTCAGCACATTGGCGCCCTTGCTGCGGGCATCTTCCACGTGCGCACTGACCCGCTCGCGTTGCCGGTCGCTGATGATCGGACCGACCCAGGTACTTTCCTCGCGCAAGTCGGCCATGCCGAGATTCTCCGCGGCGGCCTGAAACTTCTGCGTGAACTCGTCCAGCACCGGTTGTTCCACGTAGATGCGGCTGGACGCCATGCAGGCCTGGCCCTGGAAGAAGAAGGAGCCGAACACGGCGGCGCCGACCGCCGCGTCGATGTCGGCATCTTTCAGCACCACCATCGGGCTCTTGCCACCCAGCTCCAGCACCACGCGCTTCAGGTTCTTGCCGCACAGGTCGGCAATATGCTTGCCCACGCGCGGCGAGCCGGTGAACATCACCGCTTTCACCAGCGGGTGCGTAGTCAGACTGTCGCCGATATCCGCGCCGAGCCCGGTCACCACGTTGAACACGCCATCCGGCAGGCCGGCCTCCTTGTAGATCTCCGCCAGGCGAAGGGCTGTGACGGATGCGAACTCCGATGCCAGCAGCACCACGGTGTTGCCGGTAGCAATGGGTGTAGAGCTGAGTTTCGTGTGCTTCAGGAACGGCACGTTGAACGGTGCGATGCTGGCCACCACACCCAGCGGCTGCCGGATGCTGATGCTCAGGCGATTCGGCATGTCCGGCGGAATGGTCTGGCCGCGCACCTGCCGCGCCACGCCGGCGGCTGCGCGCAGGCAACCGATGCCGTATTGCGTCTCAAATGCGGCTTTGCCGATGGGCGAACCCACTTCGTCAATCAGGATGTCCATGAACTCCTGGCGCCGCTCTTCGACAATGCCGGCCGCACGCGACAGTATCGCTTCGCGCTCCGACGCGAGCGTTTGACTCCACGACGCAAAAGCTTCCTGGGCGGTGCGCACCGCTTTGTCGATATCCGTGGTCGTGCCCGCCGCCAGGCGCGCGTACACGCTGTCGTCGTCCGGGTTCAGGTCATCGAGGTGCTGGCCGGAATCCGAGGGCGTGAGCTGCCCACCGATCCAATGTTCCCAGGTTCTGGGGCTGGCGAGTTTTTCGGCGGCTGTAGACATGGCTAACTCCAGGTTGGATCAATCGGTGTCAGTGGCCCCACCGCCGCCTCGATGGCGGCGGCGGCGGCCAGGCACCGCAACTCCGCAAACGGTGGTCCGATAATCTGCACCGCCTGCGGCAGCCCGTCGCTGATGCCTACAGGCACGGTGACGGCCGGCAGTCCCAGCGCGTTGACCACCACGGTCATGCGGAAAGATTCTACTACTTCGCGATTGCGCTCCGGGCTCGAAATATCGTCGTCGCGCGGGTTGGGCGGCTCGGTGCCGACCGGTGCGACGACCAGCGGATAGCGTTCGAAGAACTCCATCCAGTTGCGCAGCACCCGGCGCCGGCGCGCCAGTGCGTCGAGAATCATGTCGGCGTTCACGCCGGGCACCAGCACGCGATAGCAGTCGAAAGCCTTCTGCAGGGTGGGCCCGATGATGTCTTTCACCGCAGGCTCCAGCAGCATCACCAGTTCGCCCAGGCAAATGATTTTCCAGACGTCTGCCGCTTCTGCCAGGTCGGGCGGGTTCACGTTATCTACGACATAGCCGGCGTCTGCCAGCAAGCGTCCGGCTTGTTCCACCCCGCTGCGCACCTGTTCAGTCATCTCGCTGCCGCCCGGATCCAGTACCAGCGCCACCGGGTGCGCACCGGACAAGGTGTCTTCGAGCGGCACGCCGGCCCACCACGGATCACGCCAGCTGCCGGGCACCATCGCGCGCAGACCCAGGTCGAGATCACGCACCGAGCGGGCCAGCAGCCCGTTCACGTTCATCAGCTGGAAACCGATGCCCGGCTCCGCGGGATCAGTGGCGTTCCAGTCCGGCACCCGCCCGCGGCCCGGCCGCATGGACGCTATGCCACAGGCCTGCGCCGGCTGACGTAGCGACCCGCCCAGGTCAGTCCCGGTCGACAGCGGGTTGATGCCGGCGGCGACAGAAGCTGCGGCACCACCGCTGGATCCCCCGGGCGTGCGTTCACGGTCCCACGGGTTGGCCGTCGCGCCATAGAAATCGTTCGTAGTTTCCCAGCGGCAGGAAAACTCGGGGGTATTGGTGCGTCCGAGCACCACCACGCCCGCATCGAGCAGGTTCTGTACGGCGGGCGAGCTGAGCGACGCGACGTTGTCCTTCAGCGCCGCGCAGCCGTTCACCGTGGCCCAGCCCTCGAGGTCGTGGCAACCCTTGATGGTCACTGGCACACCGTGCAGCGAGCCCAGTTTTGCCCCCTTCGCCACCGCGCGGTCGGCCTGGTCAGCCGCGGCCAGGGCCTGATCGGCCCGGGTTTCAACGACCGCGTTGAGCACGGGATTCACGGTGTCGAGCCGCTCCAGGCAGGCCGTCACCGCCTCGCGGGCGCTGAACTCGCGGTTCCGGATACCACTGGCGATGGCGGTGGCGTCCAGGCGCCAGAGTGCTTCGCTCATTTTTCCTGGTCCCTGCGGCTAGAATGACTGGTGCCGGTCATAGCTTTATAGCTTATTGCGAACGGCGAGCCTTAACATGACAAGCATTCGCACACGCCTGACGGACCGCTATGCCCTGGCCCACCCCATTGCGTGCGCGGGCATGGCCTTCGTCACGCTGTCGCCCCGGCTGCCGGTGGCCGTCTGTGAAGCAGGCGCCCTCGGCGCCTTTGCTGCCGGGCCGTTTCCCCCGGACTTCATTCGCGCCAATCTCACGGCCATCGCCGAGCAGACCGGTGCGCCGCTGAACCTGAATTTCATCACGCCGTTCATCACCGATGAGCACATCGAGCTGGCCGTTGAATTGCAGCCGGCCGTGGTCTCCTTTCACTGGGCACTGCCACCCCAGACCTGGATCGATCGGCTGCACACGGCAGGGATCGACGTCTGGCACCAGGTGGGCAATGTCGACGACGCGCGGCGGGCCGTTGACCGGGGTGTCGATGCCGTCATTACCCAGGGCCTGGAAGCGGGCGGCCACTGTTACGGCCAACTGCCGCTGTTCGTGCTGCTGCCGGCCGTGATCGATACGGTGGCCAAAGACATACTCGTACTGGCTGCAGGCGGCGTCGCCGACGGCCGTGCCATGGCCGGCGCCCTCGCGTTGGGCGCCGACGGGGTAATCGTCGGCACGCGCCTGATGGCAACGCCGGAGGCTGATATTGCCGACGAATACAAACAGCGCATCGTGGCGGCCGGCGCACAGGACACGGTGTTGTCATCCATGTTCGGCCGTGACATGCCCGACTTCAATCCAATGCGGCTGATTCGTAACGAACTGGTGAACGAATGGCACGAGCGCATCGACGCGATCGATGCAATGGTTGACCAGGAACAACCCGTCATCGGTGCGATGGAACTGGGTGGACAGCCCATGGAGATGCGCCGTTTCTCCAGCCTGTTGCCCGTGGCCGGCGCCACCGGCGACTTCGAGCAGATGCCGCTGACAGCAGGCCAGGGACTGGGCGCCATTCACGAGATACTGCCCGCCGCGCGGGTGATCGAAGACCTGGCTGCCGACGCCGTGCATGCAATGCGGCGGATCCAGGCCGCGTGAGTCACCCCCGAAACCAGGCGCGGCCGATACTGGTAGTTGGGGCAACCGGCCGTATCGGTGGCGAACTGATTCGTCTCCTCGCCGCCGCAGGCAAACCCGTTCGCGCCCTGGTCCGACCAGGGTCAGCTGCCACAGCAAGCTTTGCGCAGGATGTCGAAATCGTGCCCGGCGACCTGGGCGATCGCGACAGCCTGGACGTGGCCACGAAAGGAATCCAGGCCGCCTTCATTGCCAGCCGCGATCATCCCGACCAGGTGCAGTGGGAAACGAACCTGATTGCGAGCCTCGAGGCCCGCGCACCGGTGCAGTTGGTCAAGGTCTCCGCCTTCGCCGCAAGCCTGGACCCGCCGCCGGGTTACGGGCGCAACCACGCCGCCATCGAAGCCAGGCTGCGCGAGTCGCGTTTACCGTGGACCGTGCTGCAGCCCTACATGTACATGCAAAACTTCCTGGAGATCGCGGACGCGGTTCGCTATGCCGGGCGTATACCCCTGCCCCTCGGACACAGCCGCGTGGCCTTCATCGATACGCGCGACGTCGCCCGGGCCGCCGCCAGCGTACTGGGCGAGTCCGGGCACGACGAACAGACCTACGTGCTGACCGGACCGGAATCCCTGCGCTGCGCCGACGTGGCAGAAGCGATGACCGCAGTTCTGGCACGCAAGGTCGGGTACGTGCCCGTGCCGCAGTGGCTGGCCGGCCGGCTGATGCGCCTGTCCGGGGCCACAGACTGGGACGTCGAGATGCGCACAGAACTGTTCCAGATGCTGCGACGGAACGGCGAAGCGGACACCAATGACACGCTGGCGCGACTCACGGGTGCCGGCCCCACCCCGCTGCAGGCCTTTCTGCGTGACCACCGCCCGGTCTTTGCGCGATCCGGCCGTTGAGCCGGGCCAGCGCGCCATGATCTGCTGGCAGCGAGTTCCGCGAGTGCTCAATTGGTTAACCGGCCCGCGGCAAATTCTAAGGTTTTTACCGAAACGGCCTGCTAGGATCAGACCAGCATTTAGGCAACAAAAACAAGGCCCGGGTTGCACCGGACCACACAACTGCTGACTTGCACGGGGGACACGCTATGTTCGCAGGGAT
>CAZTIB010000222.1:0-18355 GCA_964613615.1 uncultured Chromatiaceae bacterium | reverse complement strand
GGCCCTCCGTCGCTCCCGCCATCCATGGCTCCGCTCCTCCGGGACGACGCCCGGAAGACACACCTGCCCGGACCCGCCGGGCGTGAATGCGACGAGTTTTATTGGGCCAGAAGAGGGGAATCGGCTACAACGTGCAGGGGTCGCGCGGGGGTATGCTGGCCACGGCTTCAGCATGCAGTGCCCGCGCGCAGCCGGTCAGGCGCAGCACCGACGGTGGCGCAGCTGCCAGCGCTGCGCCACCGAGACCCTTTATTGCGTTCCGGCGGTTAGTTGTCACGAATGAAACAATGCGGCAGATGACCCGCCGATTTTAGGTATTCGCCGCGGTGGACTTCAACTTGCGCGCTGCCAAGTCTTCAATACAGGCGGAATGAGTTCATCAGGGATTGATGAGCTGCTGGCCAGTGCGCGGCGTTACCACGCCGCCGCGGCCATCGCTGAAATTTACGGGCAAGGCGACGCTGCGCAGGCCCTCATTGCGCAGCACGACGAAGTGCAGGTGCGGACCCGTCGTGAAACCGGTGTTGCCGGAGGCCGCGATGCGTTCACCGCGCGCCACGCGCTGGCCCGGACGGACACGAATGGAGTCCCACGCCAGGTGAGCGTAGATGGCGAAGGTGCCGTCAGCGTGCAGGATACGCACCTGGTTTGCCTTGCTGGCAAACTTCGCCGCATCTTCGCCGCCGAGAAAGTTGGCATAGGCCACGGCCACCACCACGCCCTCGCGGGCAGCGAAAACACCGCTGCCCTCCGGCATCGCGATGTCGACGGCATACCGGCTATCCGGAGTGGCGTGGGTCATCTGGTCCGGGAAGGCCTGGGTCACCAGGAACTCGGAAGCAGGCGCAATGGGCGGCAGGTAGGGCAGCTCGGGACGATGCTCGGCAGCCGGGTCGCCCAACACGAAACCGTGCTTCAGCTCAAACGACAACGGGGCACCGGTCTGGCGTGCCCGCAGCACCATCAACGTCTGTTCCGCACCGGCCGGCAACACCGCCACTGAGCGATTGGCTTCCAGTTCGCCCTGCAGGTTATCCGCGGCCGTGAGCCACACCGCCACCTGGGCAGGGCACAGGCATTCGTTGCGCGCGATAATCTGCGCGCCGCCCGCCACGGGCTTGCGGCGCACATCCACCATGGGCATATCCGCACCGCCCTTGGTCAGCGGCACAGTTTCGTGGGCCTGGTCCGCGGGTGGCGGACGATCGGTAAACACCCAGTTACCGGATTCGTCCTGGTAACGATAGGCGTCCGCCTGGACGGACCCGGCCACAAGCGCGAGTCCCGTCGCAGCGACGAGGCCTGTCAGGGCGCGTCGAGCCGCTGCCATCCGCCGTCCTGGTAGCGAACTTCATAGGCGGGCCAGTAGGTCTGGTCCAGCTTCAGCGTGAGCACTTCGACGGTGTCGTTCCAGCTGACCGTCGTGAGCCGCACCGCATCGCGATCCTGCCGCTGACGGACCTGGCCGAGGAATACATCGAGGTCGGACGTCTCTTCGCCATCCACGGCGACGATACGCCGGCCGGCAAACAGGCCGTAGCGCGAAGCGGGCGAACCGTACGCGAAATAGGCCACATAGACGCCCTCAGGCGGCACACCGCGCTGGGCGGCCATGTCCCGATACGGCGCCTGCAACAGCGCACCGGCCCACAGCACGGCGCGCCTGACACCGCCGCCGTCCAGCAGGACCGTATCGATGTCCAAAGCAGCAACCTCGCCGTTGCGCAGAATTTCCAGGCTCACGCGCGGCTGCTGCACGGCTCTTTCGACTGCGCGAAAGCGGGTGACGGAGGCGCCGTTCACGCTGAGCAGAATATCGCCCGGCTGCAACAGGTCGGCGGCAGGCGTGCCGGCCACGGTGCGCACCACGGCCAGGGCTTGCCGTCGCTCGGGGTCGTGGTCGGCCAGGCGCCGGACCTGTTCATCCGACATGCCAAATTTCCGCGCCGCAGACAGGGGCATCTGGCGCCATTCCGTTTCCAGGGAATACAGGCCGAGGTTATCGCGAGCCAGGCTCAGCAGTTCCAGCACCAGCTCCGCGGGCACGCCCTTGTTTTCCTGGCTCAGTTCGCCGCCACCCTGGTAGGCAAAGCTCGACCAGAGCGATACGACGCGACCCTTGCGATCGACGATCACACCATCGATATCTGTCGGCCTATTGACCAGCGACAGGGTTTCCAGGTTGGTATCGCGAAAGCGCATCGTGCGCGACAAAGGCAGCGAAATAGGATCGACGGATGCGACTTCCGTGGTCTGGTAAACCAGCTTGCTGTCGCCGCGCAGGCCCACCACCCAGAGCTCTTCACCCGGTGCTGGCTCGCGTGGGTCGAGCTGCGCGGCGCGGACAGGCGTGTCGCCGATGAGTGCCGGGTCGTACTGCAACAGGGTCAGATTATGGACCGGGTGCACGTAGGCAACGCGCGCCGGAATTTCCAGCTCACCGCCGAAGGTCAGAAACACGTCGCCCATGGCCTCCGGCACGGTGTTCCGGTCGACGACCACGTAGCCCCGTTCCGCATCGACCACAGTGCCAGTGCCGTAGTAATGGCGCTCCGACACGCCCGACACGGTATAAGGCATGTCGAAGGTCGTCAGCACCAGGCTCCGCTCCACCGCGCGCACCTGGGCATCCTTGTTGCGGAAGAGTCGTGCCGAACCACCCTCCGGCGGCGCCGGCGGAGGACCTTCGGCCAGGGCCAGGCACGGCCACAGGCCCGTCAGGTCGTCGCGCCGGCAACGCTGGGCCGGAAACCAGCGCCGGTCCATGCGCATGACCCGCAGCTTGCTGGCAGACGGATCTTCGAAGCTAAAGAAGCGGACCGAGGTTCGCTCGCCGTCGGCCAGGCCCGCGAGTACCGCCTCGAAGTCGTCGAGATTAGCGACCGGCTGTTCGTCTATTGCGACGATCACGCTGCCGCGCGGTATCGCCGCCGACCCCAGCGCATAACCGGGGTTCGCCACGTAGACGCCCTCGATTTCGCGGTTCAGGTGTCGCGCCTGCTGATACGACAGGTCGTGAACCAGCGCGTCGGCAAACTGCAGGTATTCCGCCGGCGTCACCGCGTGCAGATCATTGACAGGCAGAGCCTCGACCACGAACGAGCCGTTGCGCTGCAGTTCTATCGAGACACGCTGTCCCACCTGCGCATCGAGCAGGTTGGCCAGCGGAACAAAGTCGGTGACCAGCTTGCCGTTCACGCGAATGAGAATGTCGCCCACCCGCAGGCGGCCTTCCGCCTCGGTGCCGGGAATTACCTGGTCTACCACGAGCATGCCCGTCTGGTCGGGAATCGAACTGCGTACCTCCGCCTCGATGGCTTCATCGAGACCCAGGCGACGCAGTTCGTCGAAGGCCTTGTGCACAAACACCGTGGTCAGCGTGCCACGGCTGACGGGCTCGTCCCGCTGCAGCAGCTCCAGGCTGCGCTGCACTCGATCCAGCGGCAGGAAGAAACTAGACGCGGCCTTGGATGCGCCGCCTGCATTCAGCGCCACCACTTCACCGCCAATGTCGATGACCGGCGACCCGGATGACCCGCCCGAGGTTCCCGACGCGGCCTGCAGGTAAAAGGTGTTGAAGTCGTTGTACTTGCCCGCGCCGTAGTCCGGCGCCTGTCGGCGCAGTCGGGCGATAGTGCCTGACAGGATCGACAACTGCTCGCCGGCATCGTTGCCGACCACACGGATCTCGCGGCCCACTTCGGCGCCGGCCGGATTCAGCCGCAGTTGGGCGGGTTGTATGTAGCGGAGTTTTGTCGGGTCGTAACGAAAGAAACCGAAGTCATGAACCGGGTCCCGATAGACCGGCGTCAGTTCCACTTCTTCCTGGTTCAGAAACAGCGCTTCTGCGCGCACCGGGCCTGATGTTACGACATGCCGGTTAGTCAGGATCAGCCCGCGCTCGGCGTCCACGACGAAGCCCGTCGCCTGCCCGGACTGGTTCCATTCGGTGTCAAAGGCGCGGGTGCTGTCGACTTTGATGGACACCACGCCGGTGGAAATGCGCTCCAGCGTGTCGCGCCACTTACCCGACGTCGCCTGGGCGCCGGTAACCAGCGGCAGTCCGAGTAACAGCAGGCCGCCGAGATGTCGGATTCTAAAATTCAATCGCATAGCCAAAGGCTTGGACAAACTCCCGGGCCAGGGATTCCCGGGTGTAGCGATGATTCTGCGTACCCTTGTGTTCGATCTTGCGCGCACCGATCAGCGCGGCGAGGCGGCCCGTGTCAGCCCAGGGCCAGTCACGGCTCAGACCATACAGCAGACCCGCCCGGTAGGCATCGCCGCAACCGGTGGGATCGCTGATGCGCGCCGCCTGCACCGCGGGTATCTCCAGCCGGTCGCCGTCGGCATAGATCACCGAACCTTCACCACCACGCGTCACCACCAGTGCAGATACGCGTTCGGCCAATTCATCGAAGCCCAGGCCGGTGCGGTCCTTGAGCATCTGGCCCTCGTAGTCGTTGACCGCGATCCACGTGGCCTGCTCGACAAACTGCTGCAACTCCGCACCGTCGAACATCGGCAGGCCCTGACCCGGATCGAACACGAAAGGGATCCCGGCCGAGGCAAACTGGGCTGCGTGGTCCAGCATGCCCTGGCGCCCGTCAGGCGACACCATGCCGAGGCGAACACCGGCATCGCCGGGTACCTGGTTCAGGTGCGCATGGTCCATTGCGCCCGGGTGGAAGGCCGTGAGCTGATTGTCGTCCAGGTCCGTCGTGATGTAAGCCTGGGCCGTCCGCGTATCGTCGATCTGCTGCAGATAACGGCGTTCGAGGCCCTGCTGTTCGAGCCAGGCGCGATAGGCGTCGAAATCCCTGCCGACCGTGGCCATGATCAGCGCTTTCTCGCCGAGCAAGCGCAGGTTGTAAGCCACGTTGCCGGCACAGCCGCCGAACTCCTGGCGAATTTCGGGAACCAGGAAGGACACGTTCAGGATATGAATCTGGTCCGGCAGTATCTGGTCCTGGAAACGACCCGGAAACACCATGATGTTGTCGTAGGCCATTGACCCACAAATCAGTATCGACATTGCATTCGCCTTAGTGTGTTGGGTGCCAGGCCAGATCGAGCTGCTTGGCAGCTCGTACGTCGTCCAGCCGGCGGACCGGCAGCGTCAGCGGCGCCGCTTTCAGGCTGTCGGCGTTGCTGCGCGCTGCATCACGCAGCTCGATCAGCGCGTCGGCGAAAGCGTCCAGTTCTTCGAGTGCCTCTGTTTCGGTGGGTTCGATCAACAGGCATTCCGGCACCAGCAACGGGAAGTAGGTGGTCGGCGCGTGAAAGCCGCGATCCAGAAGTCCCTTTGCCATGTCCATGGCCGTTACACCGGTTGCCTTCGTCAGGTCCTTCAACGAGACGATGAACTCGTGGCTCGCGCGGCGATCCGGATAGGCCAGCTGGAATCCCGCCGCAGCGAGGCGGGCCATCAAATAGTTCGCATTCAACGTCGCGTAGTCGGCGACCCGGCGCATGCCCTCGGGCCCAAGCAGGCGCATGTAGACATACGCACGCAGGAGGATCCCGGCATTGCCCATGAAGGCCGACAGCCGGCCGATGCTTTGCGGGCAATCGACTTCTGTCAGCCACCGGTAACCGGTATCGCTGCTGCCAACCATCGGCACCGGCAGGAAGGGCTCCAGCCGCGCGTTCACGCCCACCGCCCCGGAACCGGGCCCGCCGCCGCCGTGAGGCGTGGAAAAGGTCTTGTGCAGGTTGATATGCATCACATCGAAGCCCATGGCGGCCGGCAATGCCCGGCCAAGAATGGCATTCAGGTTTGCACCGTCGTAATAGAGCAGTCCGCCGGCCTCGTGCACGATGGTAGCGATCGCCGGCATCTGCCGCTCAAAAACGCCGAGGGTGGACGGGTTGGTCAGCATGATGCCCGCAGTCTGCGGCCCGACGGCCCCCCGCAGTGCGTGGAGATCGACGTCGCCGTCAGCGCCAGTAGCAATCTCGCGCACCGTGCAGCCGCACATGGTTGCGGTGGCCGGATTCGTTCCGTGGGCAGCATCCGGCACGATAATCTCTCGCCGCTCGGTGTCACCTCGTGACTGGTGATAGGCCATGATCATTGCCACGCCCGCGAACTCACCCTGCGCGCCGGCCATCGGCGTCAGCGAGAAGGCCTGCATACCGGTGGCAGCCTTCAGCATTTCCTGCAGTTCATACATGCACTCGAGAAAGCCCTGGCTGTGCTTGACCGGGGCATAAGGATGCCGGTCGGTGAAACCCGGCAACATCGCCAGCGTGTTACACACCTTCGGGTTGTACTTCATCGTGCACGAGCCGAGAGGGTAGAAGTGCGTGTCGATCGAAAAATTCTGCTGCGACAGGCGCGTGTAGTGGCGCACGACCTGCAACTCTGACACCTGCGGCAGGCGTGGCGCGGCATCGCGCATCAGGTGGGCGGGCAGCCCCGCCGGCGGCGGACTGGTGGGTGCCAACCCGGGTGAGCCGCGGCCCGGCCGCGAGCGTTCAAAAATCAGGCCTTCCATCATTCTCTCCTTCAGGCCGCGCGGCTACGTGCCAGGGTGTCCCTGAGACTGCGCACGTAGTTGTCGATGTCGGCGGGGGTACGCTGTTCTGTCGCGCAGACGAGCAGCGCATCGCCGAGTTCCGGATAGTCGGCGCCGAGGTCATAGCCGCCGAGCACGCCTTGCTGCGCGAGGGACTCCAGCACCGGGGCCACCGGGCGGTCCAGCACCAGTACCGCTTCGTGAAAATAGTTGTCGAAGGCCACGCGCACGCCGTCAAGCGACGCAACGCCGTCGACCAGCGCACGGGTGTTCGCATGGCTCTGCAGCGCCACCCGGCGCAGGCCTTCGCCCCCCAGCAAGGCCATATAGATCGTCGCCGCGGTGACCATCAGGCCCTGGTTGGTGCAAATATTCGACGTGGCCTTGGAACGGCGGATGTGCTGTTCGCGAGCCTGCAGGGTCAGCGTGAAACCTGGCCGGCCGTCGAGGTCGACGGTGCGCCCGACGATGCGCCCGGGCATCTGCCGCACCAGGGCCTGGCGGCACACCATGTAGCCGAAGTAGGGCCCGCCGGAAGACATGGGGATGCCCAGGGGCTGGCCCTCGCCACAGGCGACGTCTGCGCCGGCATCGCCCCACTGACCGGGCGGCTTCAGCAGCGCCAGGCTGGTGGGATTGCAGACTCCGATCACCAGCATGTTCCGCGCGTGGGCCAGATCGGTGAGCGCATCGACGGCCTCCAGCGTGCCGAGAAAGCTCGGCTGCTGAATGGCCAGCGCCGCGAAGTCCTGCTCGCCCAATGCTTCCAGTGCCTGCGGATCCGTCACGCCGTCGGCCATCGGCAGCTCCACCAGTTCCAGGCCCTGGCCCTGCAGCAGCGCACTAGCCACCGCGCGATAGGCGGGACTCATGCCGCGGGTCGCGAGAATGCGTCGGGACTTGCTCTTGCGATTCGCCCGCACCGCCATCAGACAGGCCTCCGCGAACGCGGTCGCGCCGTCGTACAGGGACGCGTTCGATGCATCCAGCCCGGTCAGCTCGGCCATCATGGACTGGTATTCGTAGATGACCTGCAACGTGCCCTGGCTGGCCTCGGCCTGGTACGGCGTGTAAGCGCTGTAGAACTCGCCGCGAGTGGCCACCGCCCAGACTGCGGCTGGAATGTGATGGTCGTAAGCGCCGGCGCCAATGAAGCAGAGCCCGCCGGTATCGGCGGCGGCCCGCGTTGCCATGAGTCGCGACACGCCGGCCTCGTTCAGCGCAGGCAATATGCCGTCGAGACCTTCGATACGCAGCTCTGCGGGTATTTCATCGAACAGCTCGTCGATGCTGCTCACGCCGATGGCGCCGAGCATGTCGCGAACTTCGTCCTCGGTGTGGGGAATAAAAGGCATATTGACTCCGGTGTCAGTCTTCGGACTCGGCCAGGAAACGCGCGTAGGCCTCCGGGTCCATCAGGTCTTCAAGGGTTTTCGGGTCGGCGGGGCGCAGCTGCAGCAGCCAGCCGTCGGCATAAGGGCTGTCATTGACCAGCTCGGGCGTATCGGCGAGGGCGTCGTTGATCGCAGTGACGGCGCCTGCCAGCGGGCTGTAGACGTCCGACGCGGCCTTTACCGACTCGACCACGGCGCAGGCTTCACCCGGCTCCAGTTCGCGGCCGGCCTCGGGCAGTTCCACGTAAACCAGTTCGCCGAGGGCCTGCTGGGCGTGGTCGGTCACCCCGAGCGTCACCGTCCCGTCGTCCTCCAGCCGCAGCCACTCGTGATCCGGCGTGTACTTGAGATTGTCTGGCGCTTCAGTCATCGAGGCTCCTCCGAGGTCTCGCGTGTTAGGTCGCCGAGATCCACCAGGACCTCGCCGTTGCGGACGAAAACGGGCGGGACGAGCCGGGCTCGCCGCTCCGCGTTACGAATTTCGACTGTGCAATGGCCTTGCGCATCGACCGGCACGCGGGCCAGCGCAATGGAGCGGCCAAGGGTTGGCGAGAAGCTGCCACTGGTAATCACCCCTTCGCCCGTCGCCGTGAGCACGCGCTGGCCGTGGCGCATGACGCCCCGGTCTTCCAGCAGGAGGCCGGCCAGGGCTTCCGTCGCGCCGTCATTGCGCTGCGCTTCCAGGGCGGACCGACCGACAAAGTCACGTTCCGCGGGCTCCCAGGCCACGGTCCAGTCGAGTCCGCTGACCAGCGGCGTGTGCGCGTCGTCCAGGTCCTGGCCATAGAGGCAAAGACCCGCCTCGAGGCGCAGCGTATCGCGCGCGCCCAGGCCGCATGGTCTGCAACCACAACCGATTAGTTCATCCCACAGGTCAAGGGCAACCCGCGTGTCATCAATAATTATTTCCAGCCCCGCTTCGCCGGTATAGCCGGTGCGCGCCACGAACCAACCGTCTGCGTGACAGCAGTGAAACGGCTTCAAGGCCTGCACGGATTCGCGCAGCGCGTCAGGCACCAGCGGCAAGGCCAGCCTGACGGCATCAGGCCCTTGCACCGCGAGCATCACGGCAGCGGCGCGCTCGGCAACTGTGAGGCTGCGGTCGGCGGCGCGGGTGCTGATCCAGTCGAGGTCTTTGTCACGGGTTGCCGCATTCACGACCAGCCGGTAACTGTCCACGCCGGTTCGATACACGATCAGATCGTCGATGACGCCGCCGGCCTCATTCAGCATGCAGCCGTACAGACCGCGACCCGGTGCTTTCAGCTTGGCAACATCGTTGGCCAACAGGCCACGCAGGAACGGTGTGGCCTCGGCACCGTTCATGTCCACGACGGTCATGTGGGAGACATCGAAGATGCCGGCATGGCTGCGCACCGCGCGGTGCTCGTCGAGCTGGGAGCCGTAGTGCAGCGGCATTTGCCAGCCGCCAAAGTCCACCAGTTTCGCGCCGGCGTCGTGATGCCTTGTGTAAAGTGGGGTCGTCTTGCTCATTGCTCTCGTTCCAGACACGACAGAGGCAGGCAATGGCCTGCTGCCCCTCTGTCCTGAAACCTGAGAGATCGGGCAGCGCAGATCGCGTACCGCACCCCTTCGGTGGGCCCTGATTGGGGCCGCTCTCCAGAGTCAATCCGGGTCCGCCGTCCGTTTGCCTGAGCGTTTCCGGGCAGTTGCGCCTTCGGCGGCCGCCTGAATGGCGACTCTCTCCCGCGGACCCGTGTGATTGATGGAATAATCCTAGCGGATCGCCGCGGGCATCGCCATCAGGACTGCTTGAAAGCCTCCCTGACCCAGCCCAGCCGGTCGGCCACCGCTGCGCCAGCGGGAATTGCCTCAATGCGGCGCAGCCGCTGCTCCAGCCCAACCCGGTTCGCAATCTGTATCGCAAGTCCCGGCCGGGCGTTCAGCTCCAGTATCAGCGGGCCATGGTAGCGGTCGAGCACGATGTCGACACCGAGGTAGCCCAGACCCGTCAGCTCGTAGCAGCTGGCCGCCAGTTCGAGCAACTTGTCCCAGTTTGGTAGCTGAATACCGGCAATCATTTCGCCCGTGTCCGGATGCTCGTCCGTCGCCGCGCTGCTCAGCACGCCGTAGACGGTTCGTCCGGAAACCAGGTCAATGCCGACACCCACCGCGCCCTGGTGCAGGTTGGCTTTGCCGTGCGACGCCCGTGTTGGCAGCCGCACCATCGCCGCGGCGGGATAACCGCGAAATACCAGCACGCGAATATCTGGAATCCCACGGTAACTGACGTGGTCGAAAACCGGGTCGGCACGCACACAGTATTCCAGCATTGCGCAGTCGCGGGTGCCGCCCAGGCTGTAGCGGCCACTGATGATGTTGGTGGCGTGAAAACGAATTTCCGCTGCGCTCAGAAAGCTGCCGTCGATCAGTCGATACTGGCCACGCCGGCGTGCGCTGCGCCCGGTAAACACCAGGATGCCGTCACCACCCGAACCATGCGCGGGCTTCAGCACGAACTCATCGTGCGCTGCAACCAGGTCGGTGAATTGTTTCGTTTCCCCGGGCGTGACCATGGTGCCGTACAACGCAGGAACGGCAATGCCGGCATCCAGCGCCAGTCGCTTGGTCTGCAGCTTGTCATCTACCAACGGATAAAGGTGCCGCGGGTTGTAGCGCTGCACGTAATCGGTATTGCGCGCGTTGATGCCCAGCACACCGCGCGCGCGCAGCTGTCGCGGCAGAGACAGCATCAGTCAGTCCCTTCCCGGTGCACGAGTTCTCGGAAGCGACGCAGCTCCGTCAGCCGGTAACCCGTATAGCGGCCAATCAGCAACATCAGCGCCAGGACGATCAGCAGTGTCTCCGGAAATACGACTACCAGGTGGCGGACGACCTCCAGATCCATCACGGCGTAACACGCAGCGGCAACGGCCAGCGACCCGAGTCCCTGCTGAATGGCGTCGCCCGCTCCCCGTTCTTCCCATACCGTGGACATGCGTTCAACGGTCATCGCAAGGATCACCATGGGAAACAGCGCGACGGACAGACCAGATTCCAGTTCCAGCTGATTGCCGAGAATGGTGACGCCGAGCATCAGCAGCACGACAATCGTGAGCACGGCGCCAATCCGCGCAATCGCCAGCAGGCGCAGGCGTTCGAGATAGAAGCGGAAGGCCAGGCCCAAGGCGACCAGCGTCGAGAACAGCAAAATGCCCCACAGCAACTGAGTCTCACGGAAGGCCAGCGCAATGAGCACCGGCATGAAGGTACCGAAGGTCTGCACACCCACGAAGTTGCGCAGCACAGCCACCACCAGCGCGCCGATCGGCACCAGCAACAGGATCGCATAGACCGCCTGGGTCCGAATGGGTAGCGCCAGCAGCGACAGTTCGGCGATGGGTCCTTCGCGAACTTCGGAGCGGCGCCGGGCCAGGTTGACCGGGTCGACGACGTTGTCGCTGACTGCAATGCGCACATCCACGTCGCGACCGCCGTCTACCTCGGCAAGATTGTCCGTACCGCTCCACCACAACAGGAAGTCATCGGGCAAGCCCTGTTCGCCGGTGGCCGGATCAAAGTACAGCCAGCTCGTGCCATCGTGGACCATTAGCCACGGTGCGATAGCCGACCGGCTTGACTGGTCCTGCAGATAGACGCCCCGCACCATGCGCGACGGGATCAAGGCCGCGGCCAGCAGCGAGGTGGCGGTCTCAGCGATAGCCACCGGGTCCGTTGCACCGTCGAGCAGCAGGTCCACGTTCTGGTCGGCCTCCGGGGCCAGCAGCCGCCGGAGCATTTCACCGGCAAAGCTGCCCGGGTCGGCGGACTTTCGGCCCACGTCTTCGACAGTCATCTGGGCCGCGGTATTGAACGGTTCGGCGAGCAGCGGCGACGACGGCAGGGGTGGGGTCGTGTCTTCGCCGCGGCGCGCCGTGTCTTCGTAGACCACCGCTCGGTAATACAGCGTCTGCTGCCCTGCCGCGCGTCGCCGCGCCCACTGCACTTCTCGCCCGCCGGTCACATAGCGCGGCGTGGCACCGAAGCCGCGGGACACGAAATTCTCATCCAGGATCGCGAAACCGGGCGTCAGGCCGGGAATAAACATGCGGGCCTTGATCGGTCCCTGGCCGGCCTCGAAACTGAGCGTCGCCTCCACCGTCCAGACTTCGGCGCGGCTGTCCGGCAACAACGGGAACCCGAGGGTCCGACTCTTGTAGTAAGTGAGCGCTGCCCCGACCACGATCAGCAACAGGGCCATGAACCAGACCTGGAGTTCCCGGCGCGGCATCACCCGCGGCCTGCTCCACCGGCGGCATAGGCGGCGAAGGCGCGTTTCAGCGGCCTGACCCGGTCCACCAGCCCGAGGCTTCTACCGGCTAATGCAGCCAGTGCCGGATGGCCACCGCTGAAGGCCCGGTTCATCAGGTCCATTGTCACCAGCGTAGCCAGGTTGTCTGCCTTCCTGGCCCGTTCGTAGCGCCGCAACACGCGGCGATCGCCAGGGTCGGCTACCGGGCGCGCGAGGAATTCACCGAGCTCCTTCGCCAGGGCGGCGGCGTCTTTAATACCCAGGTTGGCGCCCTGCCCCGCCAGCGGGTGAACCTGGTGGGCCGCATCACCGATCAGGGCCACGCGATCGCCGGTGTAGGCGCTTGCATGGGCGGCCACCAGCGGAAACGCGCGGGCCGGGCGCGTCGGCCGCAGCTGTCCGAGCACACCCTCGGATGCAGCGGTTAGCGCGTCGCCCAGCGCAGCCTCGCTGCCGGCGAGCAGGTCCGCCGCCCGTTCGTCCGGGCAGGACCAGACCACGGACACGCGGCCATCGGCCAACGGCAACAAAGCCAGCGGTCCCCGCGGTAGGAAGCGCTGCCAGGCCGTCGAGTCGTGGGGCAACTCCGGTTGCGCGTGGGTCACCACGCCCTGCTGCGAGTAGGACCACTGCCGCCGCGACAGGCCAGCAGCATCGCGGGCCCACGACGCAGGTCCGTCGGCCCCCACCAGGAGCCGCACACTCAGGTTTAGCCCGTCATCCAGGACCAGGCGCAAACCGTCGTCCTGCCGGTGCAACTCCGCCGGAGCGACGCCGGTCAGCAGGCGCACGCCGGCGGCCTCGGCCCGATCCCACAACAGCCGGCGCACGAGATCGTTTTCAACAATGTGTCCGAGGGCGGCGAGCCCCTGTTCCGCAGCGTCGAACTGAATGCTGTCGCCACCCCGCGGGCCGTCATGCCGCCATACCACCATGCGACGGTAGGAACCACAGCGCTCAGCGGGCAAGCGCTGCCATACTCCACATTGGTCCAGTATCTCCGCCGAGCCCGGCGACAGCGCGGAGACTCGGACGCCCACTTCACTCCGCAGTTCTGGCGGCGGCGTGCGTTCGATCACTGCGATCACCGGACCGAGTTCCGGCCGGCCTGCTGCGAGCAAGTTGGCGAAGCTGAGTCCGGCAAGTCCGCCCCCGATAATGACGATTTCCGCCTTGTGCACCGAGTTGCGCAGCATATTCAAAGTGGCAGACCTCGTGCCAGGCGGGTCATCCGGCCACCGAGACCCATGGTGGTCCGCGCCAGGGAAGTCTTCGCGCCGGGCAACACGTCGAAGGCAGCCAGCCCCAGGCCGCGAAGATTGCCGAGCAGTCCGGCCGGCAGATCAAACAGGCGAATCAGGCCGTCGGTGAAGGCCACAACATTCCGCTGATCCTGGTGACGCCAGTCGGTGTAAGCCATCAGCAGCGCATCGGCGCCGGGATCACCGGAGCCGTCGCGAAGGTCGTCAGCAATCAGTTCAGCCAGGCTCGCGGCGTCCCGCAGCCCGAGGTTGTAGCCTTGCCCGGCCACCGGGTGCAGACCGTGGGCCGCGTTGCCGACGATGGCTGCGCGGTGGGCGCTCAGCTGGCGCGACTGCGTTAATGCCAGCGGGTAGGCCACGCGCTGACCCACGCGGCGAAACGTGCCGAGGCGGAACCCGAAACGTTGTTGCAGCAACTCGCAGAACGCGCCGTCCGTCAGGGCCAGTGTGGCTTCCACGTCGGCGTCGACCTGGGTCAGCACGAAGACGTAGCGACCTTTGCCGGCCGGCAACACGGCCATGGGACCGGCCGGCGTGAAGCGCTCGAAAGCAGTCACGCCGTCGCCGGCCTTCGTCACTTCTGTCGTGCCGATGATGGCCGTCTGTCCATAAGGGCGGGTATCGGCGGCAATACCGAGGGCACCTCGCAACTGTGAGCGGGCGCCATCGGCTACTACCAGCAGGCGCGCCGAGACTTCTGCAGGGCTGCCGTCGGCGGTGATGCAGACCGCAATGTCTTCTGCTTCGGGGCGGGCCGTATCGATTTGCGCGGGAGACAGCAGATCAATGTTGTCCGCTGCCGCCAGCCGGGACCACAGCACCGCACCGAGGCGCCGGTTTTCCAGCACATAGCCGAGGGCTGGAAGGCCCTGGCGGGCCGCGTCGATGACGCTGGTACCGAAGCGTCCCTGTTCGGAAACGTGAATGCGCCGAATCGGCGCCGCCCGATTCGCGACGTCGCCCCACACACCCAGGGAATCGAGAATGCGCTGGCTGGTGCGCGACAAGGCCGTGGTGCGCAGATCGAAACTCGGCTGCGTGTCCTGATCGAACGGCACGCGCTCAACGACCGCCACGCGCAGCGGCAACTCCGCCAGGGCGCAGGCCAGGCTGGCACCTACCATGCCGCCGCCCGCTATCACGATGTCGTACGTTTGGGTCATCGACTGCAGTGCTCAGCTGGCCACGCTTCCGACCGCGCCTTCAACCTCGCTGGCCGTGCGCGGCAGCCCCGCCGTCAGCAGTTCGTGACCGTCGCGCGTGACCGCGATGTCGTCTTCGATACGCACGCCAATGCCCCGCCATCGCTTGGGCACTTTGCGCGTGCCCGGCGCGATGTAGATGCCGGGTTCCACCGTCAGGGCCATGCCGGGCTCGAGCAGTCGCCAATGGTCAGACACTTTGTAATCGCCCACATCGTGCACGTCCATGCCAAGCCAGTGACCGGTGCGGTGCATGAAGAAAGGTCGGTAGGCACCTTCACGAATCAGCGTGCGCAAGTTGCCCTTCAACAGGCCGGCATCGCGGAGACCGCGCGTGATGGAACGCACGGCGGCTACGTGGGGGTCGTTCCAGTGATTGCCCGGGGCAATTTGCGCCAGCGCCGCCTCCTGCGCCTCCAGCACGATGTCATAGATGGCTCGCTGCTCGGTCGTAAAGCGGCCGTTCACCGGGTAGGTACGGGTCACGTCTGACGCGTAGTAATCGAATTCGCAACCGGCGTCCACCAGCAGCAGATCGCCGTCTTCCAGCTGCCGGTTGTTGGCATGATAGTGGAGTGTGCAGCTGTTGGGCCCCGAGCCAACAATGGGCAGATAAGACAGGCGGGCGCCGCGGCTGCGGAACTCGTGCATGAATTCGGCCTCGATTTCATACTCGTGCAGGCCGGGCCGACAGGCGGCCATGCCGCGCTTGTGTGCTGTCACCGCGATATTCGCCGCGCGGCGCATGGCGGTGAGTTCAGCCCGACTCTTGTAGAGCCGCAAATCGTGCAACTGGTGATCCAGGGCGATAAATTCATCAGGGGTGTGCGCCCCGCCCCGTTCTCGCAGCGAGTTGACCCAGCCAATCACGCGCTGGTCGAATTCCGGGTGCATGCCGATGTTGTAGTACACCCTTTCGCACTGCTCGATAATGCCCGGCAGAATGTCATCCATATCGGATATCGGGAACGCGTCGTCGGCACCATAGTCGGCAACCGCTCCCTCGGGACCGGCGCGCGCGCCGTCCCAGGTTTCTCGCTCAGGGTCACGGTCGCGGCAGAACAGCAGATACTCGCCAGCCGCGCGCCCGGGCACCAGCACCAGCACGGCGTCCGGCTCGGCGAAACCACTGAGATAAAAGAAGTCGCTGTCCTGCCGGTAGTAGTACTCCACGTCGCGATTGCGAATCTTGGCCGCTGCCGCCGGCAACAACGCGACACTGCCCTTGCCCAGAATTCGGCTGAGCTGGCGGCGACGCTTGGCAAACTCGCGCGGGCTCATGGGCGGCTCAGTGCGCAGGACCGCGGTCACCGCGGCGTTGGCCGTGCAGCTCCTCGAAGACCAGTTGCGCGCTGACACGGACGAATTCCACCAGTTCAGCGTAGGCCACTTCTGCCTCCGCGAGAGTTTCGTCGGCACCGAAAGCTGCGCGGCTGATTTCGCTGAAGTCGCGGATGATCTCGCCGGTCACGCCCGTCTCCAGGGAGTCCGGGGCGGCGGCACCCTGGCTCAGTCCATGGAGAAACCCCTGGCACCAAACGCCCAGATTACCGGCGCGCACGTCCACGGGCGTGTCGTCGTCTGGCAGCACCAGGGACAGGCTCATGTCACCGCTGTCCAGGGCTTCCAGGGTGCTGGCGGCAACCGCAGCCAGCACCTGCCCGGCCGAATCCCGGGCCCCGGCGTTGTCGCCGCAGTCTTGCAGGGCTTCAGAGACCCACGCGGGGCCGGCCTCGGCACCCAACAGACAGGCCAGACCGCACAGCTGGCCATGCAGTTCGGCCGCTTCCCCGAGGGCTCCGGCATGGCTCAGCGCCTCGGTCATCGCTAAATAATCGCTTGCTGGCATGGTGGGGCGGCTATGCTAGCACCGCGGTGCCTGTGCCGTTAAATTGACCGGAGCTCGCTTGAGACCTATATTTTTACGATGACAGAGACACCAGAACAGAATTTCCTGAAAGAGCTGCAGAGGCTCGAGCGCCGGCTGGACGAGCTGGTGGTCATCACCAGTCAGCTCAAGGATGAGAACCGGTCCCTGAAACAGCGCCAGGACAACCTCATTGCGGAGCGCGCCAACCTGCTGCAGAAGAATGAGCAGGTGCGGGCGCGAGTCGACGCCATTATCGGTCGCCTGAAGGCCATGGAGCACAGCTCATGACTGAGATGTACGCCCACGTCAACGTCAAGATCCTGGAGAAGGAATACCAGTTCTCATGCCCGGCGGACGACCGCAAGTCCCTGCTGGAATCAGCGGAGATACTGAATGCCAAAATGCGCGAAATCCGGGACGGCGGCAAAGTGGTAGGGCTCGACCGGATCGCCGTGATGGCGGCCCTGAACATGGCCCATGATCTGCTCTCGGCGAATACCCGCGGCGACGTCATCGAGTCGGGCGCCAAGGGCAAGATCATCGAGATGCGCGAACGAGTGGAATCGGCACTCCAGCGAGGCCGCCAACTCGAGCTCTGAAACGGCCTGCAACTCCAGGCCGAGACACAGTCGGAATCCGCCCGATTCCTCCAGACGATATACTCCCTTCAGGTTCCTCCTGCGGTGTTCGAGGCGGGTTACAGTCTTTCGACCCTAAATCATGACCTTGGGGTCATTGTCTGTAGACAGTTTTGTGCAGTACCGCCACGAGCGGAAAGCCTGCGCTGTCACGGCTGACCCCACCTATCGCTCTGGTTCGAGAGCGACGATTCGCCACGGCACAGGCGGGAGGAACCGCTTCCCCCCCCAGCCCATAAGCAGCCGATGAGCAGCCCATGAACCAGCGCGAACTGCGCCGGCAACTCGTCGCACGGCGCAAGCTCATCACACCAGACCTTGCCCGCAATGCCGGCCAGGGCGCATCGCGTCACGCGTGGGCGCTGCCCCATATGCAACGCGCGACTCGCATCGCAGCCTATTTGCCGGTGGGCGGCGAAGTCGACTGTCGCGTCTTGATCGAGGAGGCCTGGGCACGCGGCCGGGAGGTCTATCTGCCGGTACTCCATGGGACAAGCCTGCGCTTTCGGCCGTACACGCCATCGACTCGAATGGTCATGAATCGCTTTCGGATTCCGGAGCCGGTGGGCGGCAAGGAACTACCACCCACCGCACTGGATGTCGCAATTACACCACTGGTTGCTTTTGACCTGGCGGGCAACCGCTTGGGTATGGGCGGTGGCTTCTACGACAGAAGCTTCCGCTTTCTCCGGCAGCGAAACAGCTGGCGTCACCCGCGTCTTATCGGCCTTGCCTACGAGATGCAACGCGTGACCGCGATTAACACCCATGCTTGGGATGTGCCACTTGATGCCGCGGTGACGGAGTCGGCGAACTACGTTTTTTTCCCGCGCACCTCGAATTGAGGCGATTTTCGATGGCCGGAAGTGATAAACGCGTCACCCTTGATTTGCTGGCATTTTCAACCACTTTATATATACTCAACGCCGGTTATCCCCGACACGGAGACTGAAATGGCTGTTAGAAAGAAGACATCGCGCAAGAAGGCTGCCAAGAAAAAGGTAGCCAGGCGCAAGGTAGCGAAGCGGAAGACGACTAAGCGGAAGACCGCGAAGCGCAAGGCCGCGAAGCGCAAGACGAAGCGTAAGGTCAAGAAAAAAGCCAAGCGCAAGACCAAGCGCAAGACCAAGCGCAAGACCAAGCGCAAGACCAAGCGCAAGACCAAGCGCAAGACCAAGCGCAAGACCAAGCGCAA
>CAZTIB010000221.1:0-9523 GCA_964613615.1 uncultured Chromatiaceae bacterium | reverse complement strand
GCCCGTTCGGAATCGGTTCGGCCGGGATGCTCGGGTCAGGCGTGTAGCCATCCAGAACCACCTTGGGAATCTCGCGCTTCAGCAGCCGTTCGATGTCGCGCAACAGCTTGTGCTCGTCTACGCACACCAGTGAAACCGCCTCGCCCTCGTTGCCGGCGCGGCCGGTGCGGCCAATGCGGTGAATATAGTCTTCCGGGACGTTGGGCAGCTCGTAGTTCACCACGTGGGGCAGCTGATCGATGTCCAGGCCGCGCGCGGCAATGTCCGTGGCCACGAGCACACGGACCTCACCATTCTTGAAACCGTGGAGCGCCCGGGTCCGGGCGCCCTGGCTCTTGTTGCCATGGATTGCCGCCGCGCTCAGGCCGTCCCGCTCCAATTGCTGGGCGAGCCGGTTGGCGCCGTGTTTCGTGCGCGTAAACACCAGCACCTGCCGCCAGTTGCGCTGCCCAATCATGTGCGACAGAAACTCGCGCTTGCGCCGCTTGTCCAGTGGGAAAACCAGCTGGTCTATGCGGTCGGCCGTGGCGTTCCGCGGCGACACCTGCACCTCGGCCGGATTGTCCAGCAGCTGGCCGGCAAGCTGGCGTATCTCCCGCGTGTAGGTAGCCGAGAACAGCAAGTTCTGGCGGCGCGCGGGCAGCAGCGCGAGGATGCGCCGTATATCCCGCAGGAAACCCATGTCGAGCATGCGGTCCGCCTCGTCGAGCACCAGGACTTCGACCGCCGACAGATCGACGGTGCGCTGGCCCGCGTGATCCAGCAGCCGCCCGGGTGTCGCAACAATCACGTCGACACCGCGGCGCAGAGCCGCAAACTGCGGATTGATGCCGACGCCGCCAAATATCACGGTGGTGCGCAAGTCCAGGTGGCGGCCATAAGCCTCGAAACTGGCACCCACCTGGGCGGCCAGTTCACGGGTTGGTGTCAGCACCAGCGCGCGCACGCGTCGCGTTTTGCCGGTGGGTGGATGGGCAGCCAGTCGCTGCAAGACCGGCAGCGCGAAGGCAGCGGTCTTGCCGGTGCCCGTCTGTGCGCCGGCCAGCAGGTCACGACCCGCCAGCACGGCGGGAATCGCCTCACATTGCACCGGTGTAGGTTCATCGTAGCCCTGGTCGTGCACAGCACGCACCAGTTCGGCCTCGAGGCCGAGTGATTCAAAAGACATTCTGTTTTAGCTCCGTGATTCGCCTGCCCGGCACTTAACAGCGCGGGTACGGTCGGGGGCGAGATCACTGAAAATTAAGTTGCTGGCGGTTTTGCCAGAAGTGGAACGCAGACCGAAGTGCGTCCCGGCGCGGCGACTATAACAGATCCCGGGCAAATGGAAGCTGTCGATTCGCCGTTTTTGCGTCGATCCTTTAACCTTCTACCATGCAATTCTGTACCCAGTGCGCGGCAGCCGTCGAATCCAGGGTTCCAGACGGTGACAATCGGCCCCGCTTTGTCTGCACTCGCTGCGGCTCCATTCACTACCAGAATCCGCGGATGGTGGTGGGCTGTGTACCCGAGCACGAGGGCAAAATCCTGCTATGCAAGCGCTCCATCGAGCCCCGTTACGGTTTCTGGACGCTGCCGGCCGGCTTCATGGAACTGGGCGAGACCGTCGCCGCAGCAGCCCTCCGGGAGACCTGGGAAGAAGCCCTGGCCCGGGTCGAACTCGGGCCCATGTTCGCCCTGGTGGACGTGGTCCATGCCGGGCAGGTTCACGCTTTCTTCGCCGCCAAGCTGCCAAAGCCCGAGTTCGGCGCCGGAGAAGAAACCCTGGAGACCCGGCTGTTCGAGCCGGCGGACATTCCGTGGTCCGAACTGGCCTTCCCTTCCGTCCGGCTGGCACTGGAATGCTACCTGGAGCATCGGGACACGGGCCTGGACACGACGCATCTGCTGGATGCGCCGCGAATCCGCATCTCCTGAGGGCACCGGCACCGGCTTGGACTTTGCAACCGGCTCGCAATTCAATAGAGTAACGCGTCTCCCGCGCAGCTCCGCGGGGGTGATGGAGAATTGGATGACCTTCGTCGTTACGGAAAAGTGCATTCGCTGCAAGTACATGGACTGCGTGGAAGTCTGTCCGGTGGACTGCTTCCATGAGGGTCCGAACATGCTCGTGATCGACCCGGACGAGTGCATTGACTGCACGCTGTGCGAACCGGAATGCCCGGTGGAAGCCATTTGTTCGGAAGACGAAATCCCCAAGGGGCAGGAGCAGATGCTCGAGCTCAATACGGAGCTTTCCCAGCAGTGGCCGGTGATTACCGAGGCGGGCACACCGCCGGACAATGCCGACGAGTGGAAAGACGTCGAAGACAAGCTCCAGTACCTGGAGCGCTAGCGGACACGCAAGCGAGCCGAGGGCTAATCGATCAGATTTCGCCGCTCTCGATGCGCTCCTTGAGTTCGTCGGCCGGCAGGTAGCCCGGCACCATCACACCGTGATCGGTCACAATGGCCGGAGTACCACGAATACCGAAAGATGCTCCCAGCCGATAGTGCTGGTCTACCGGCGTTATACCGCAGCTCTCCGAGTCGATTGTCTCGCCGCGCTTGGCGCGGGTCAGCGCCTCGTTGCGATCTTCCGCACACCAGACACTGTCGGCCTTGGCCCAGCTCTCGGTGTTCGGTCCGCTGCGCGGGAAGAACATGTAACGAACCCGGAAGCCCTGCTCGTTGTAATTGGCTATCTCGCGATGCAGCTTGCGACAGTAGCCGCAGTCAATATCTGTAAACACTGTAATCGTGTGCTCCGCCGGCACATCGGGCTCGAAGACGATCATGCTGCCCTCACCCACCTCAGCAATCGCATCCAGTCGCGCATCCGCCCGCCGCTGTTCGGTGAGATTCTCTTCGGTCCCCAGGTCATAGATGTCGCCCTGGAACATGTACTTGGCGTCTTCGGTCACGTAAGCGACGCGCTCGCCGATCAGGATCTCGTAGATGCCGGGAATCGGCGATGGCCGGACGCTGCCCGGCTTCAACTCCGGAAACTGCTCTGCGATCCAGGCCGCTTTCTCGTCGTCGTTTTCGGCAGCCACTGCCGCAAAAGGCAACGCGATGGCCAGCAAGAGCGCCGGCGCGAACATTGTTAACCGTGACATTGGGCGTCCTGTCTGTCCGTGCGTCTATTTATAGACCACCGACGGGGCCTGCGGTTCCGCGGCCCGTCGGAAGAGTCAAAATACTAGCACGAAGGGTCGATGCCCGGCCTGCCGCCTCAGCCGCGTGGATGGTGCCGGGCGTGGAGGTCTTTCATGCGCTCCCGGGCCACGTGCGTGTAGATCTGTGTCGTGGACAGGTCGCTGTGACCCAGCAGCATCTGCACAACACGCAGGTCTGCACCATGATTCAGCAAGTGCGTTGCAAACGCGTGCCGCAGCGTGTGCGGCGACATCTTGCCACTGATCTCGGCCTTCTTGGCGTAGCGTTTAATAATGTGCCAGAACGCCTGGCGAGTCATGCGATCACCGCGCCGGGTGGGGAACATATAGTCGGTTTGGCGCTCGAGGAGAATTTCCACGCGCGGGCCACCCATGAATTCGCGCAACCAGCGCTGGGCTTCCTCCCCGATGGGAATCAGGCGCTCGCGATCGCCCTTGCCCTGAATGCGCAGCACGCCCTGGTTCAGGTTGACATCGCTCTGCCGCAGATTAATCAGTTCAGATACGCGCAGGCCGGTGGCATACAACAGCTCCAGCATCGCGCGATCGCGGTGACCGAGGGGGTCGCGCGTCTCCGGCGCGGCCAGCAGCGACTCGACTTCGCCCTCGCTCAGCGACTTCGGCAACGAGCGGCCGACCTTCGGCATATCGATTTTCAGCGTCGGATCCTCGCCGATCACGCCTTCGCGCAGCAGGAACCGGTAGAAACGGCGGAAACTGGAAAGCTGTCGGGCCGTCGACCGGGGCTTGGCACCCGATTCGGTCCGCCACGCGATGAAGGCCAGCAAATCGGCCCGCGTCGCGAAAATGAGACTCACGTCCCGCTTCGCCAGCCAGCGCTGCAAGGCAACGAGGTCGGCTCGGTAGGCGCCCAGCGTATTCGTGGACAGCCCGCGTTCCATCCAGATCGCATCAAGGAACTTGTCGATGATGGCCTCGGGGTTGGCCGCCTTAACGCTGGAGGCGTCCGGCCGGTTTGCAGGTGCAGTCGACATTACGTTAGTTCGCAACTCCCAGCAATCTCGCTCTCGCGGGATTGATCCATGCTCATGCGGGCGCCGATAATGCTGTGGCCGCGTCGCACGTCCTTGCGCTTCAATCGATACCGCTCTGCAGCATCGACACCGCTTCCCTGCTGCGGTTCGAGCACGGACGCAGTATGCGGCGGGGATCGCAGGGGCCGCCGTGATTGGTTTCACAAAAAATATCAAGGGATTACATAAACGAATGTTGCTAGAGCCATCGCCGTGACGGGGGTCACGACCCGCATCGGGCATATGGCCTGGGGAGTGGCCACCTGGGTGCTGTTCGTGCTGATCAGCCTGGGGGTGATCCTCGGTCTCGCCCTGGTGCCGGGTCTGGACCGGCGCCGGCGGCTGGCGCGCGGCGGGGCCGGGCTAACCCTCCGGCTGGCCGGCATTCCGCTGCAGGTCAGCGGGCTGGAGCATCTGCCCGACGGGCCCTGCATTGTGGTGTCCAACCACGCCAGCTACCTGGACGGCGTGATCATGACGGCAGCGCTCCCGCCACGGTTCGGGTTTGTCATCAAGCGGGGGCTGACCCGGGTGCCCCTGGCTCATTTCATGCTGCGACGGGTCGGCTCCGAGTTCGTGGAACGTGAACAGAATTCCCAGGGCTTGCGCGATGCCCGCCGTATTTTGCAGCAGGCCGGTGTCGGCCGCTCCCTGGTCTTTTTTCCGGAGGGGACCTTTCAAGCCGAGCCGGGCCTGGGTCGCTTTCGCCCGGGCGCCTTCAATGCCGCCCGGCGCGGCCAGGTGCCGCTGGTACCCGTTGTGATTCGAGGCAGCCGCGCCATGCTGCCCGCCCACGCGCGCCTGCCCCGCCCGGGGCGGCTCGAAGTGCATATCCAGCGGCCCGTTGAGACAAAACATGGCGCCACGTCGGCGGAACTCATGGCCCAATGCCGGGCGATAATGTTGCCGACTCTAGGGGAACCGGATCTCGACAATTAGCACTCAGTCGCTTGCCGTATCAGGCGGCGTGGGCATAATCGCGCGTTTCGCCCGCAATGCGGGCATGCTCTGGACCAGACCAAAGGAATAGTCGTGAGCCAGGAACAGGTTGTCATCGTTGCTGCCCGCCGAACCCCGATCGGTGCATTTCAGGGGGCGCTGGGGACGGTCAGCTCGCCGGCACTGTCGGCCGCTGCCAGCCGGGCGTGTCTGGCCGACTCCGGGCTGGATGGCGGCGATATCAGTCACGCGTTGATCGGCTGCGTGCTGCAGGCCGGCCTCGGCCAGGCCCCGGCCCGGCAAGCAGCGCTCGCAGCCGGCCTGCCCGATAGCGTTGACTGCACCACAATCAACAAGGTCTGCGGTTCCGGCATGCGTGCCATCACCTTCGGCGTCGACCAGCTGCGGGTGGGCGCACCCGGCGCAATTCTCGCTGGCGGCATGGAGTCGATGACCGGCGCACCCTACCTGTTGCCGAAGGCCCGCGGCGGCTACCGGATGGGCAACGGCGAAATCATCGACCAGATGTTTTTCGACGGCCTGCAGAACCCCTACGACGGCGAGATGATGGGCCACTTCGGCGAGGCGACGGCCCGCCGCTATGGGTTCACCCGCGAACAGCAGGATGAGTTCGCGATCAGCTCCGTAGAACGCGCTAATGCCGCCATCGATTCCGGTGCGTTTGCCGGCGAGATAACGCCGGTGACGGTGAAACACCGCAAGAATGAAGTCGTGGTCGAACAGGACGAGGTACCGTCGACGCTGAATCTCAAACGCATTCCCAAGCTGCGGCCGGCCTTCGCCGAAGACGGCACCGTGACGGCCGCGAGTTCTTCCGGCATTGCCGACGGCGCTGCATCACTGCTGCTGATGACCGCAGCGGAAGCGCGCCGGCGCAAGCTGCCGATCCTGGCCCGGATTGCCGGGCACAGCAGCCATTCCCACGAACCTGAATGGTTCACCACGGCACCGGTCAGCGCGATACGCAAACTGCACGAGCAGCTGGGCTGGACGCCTGCCGACGTGGACCTCTACGAGATCAACGAAGCCTTCGCCTGCGTCACCATGGCGGCGATGCAAGAGCTTGATCTCGACCGCCGGCGTGTGAATGTGAACGGGGGTTCCTGTGCTCTCGGCCATCCAATTGGCGCCACCGGTGCGCGCATTGTGACCACCCTGGTGCATGCGCTGCGCCACCGCGGCGGCCAACGCGGCGTGGCGGCACTGTGCATCGGCGGCGGTGAAGCGCTGGCAGTGGGAATCGAGATCGACTGAGCGGGGGCGACGCCCTACATACCCGAGTAGTTCGGCCCGCCGCTGCCTTCCGGCACGGTCCAGTTGATGTTCTGCGCCGGATCCTTGATGTCGCAAGTCTTGCAATGCACGCAATTCTGCGCGTTGATCTGGAATTGCTTGGCGCCGCCAGCGTCATCTATGACTTCATAAACGCCCGCCGGGCAGTAACGCTGGGCGGGCTCTGCATAGCGCGGCAGGTTATCGCGCACCGGCAATTCCGGGTCTGCCAACTGCAAATGGCAGGGCTGGTCTTCTTCGTGGTTGGTGCTGGACAGGAAGACCGACGACAGCCGGTCGAAGCTGACCACGCCATCGGGCTTCGGGTAGTCGATGGGCTTTGCGCTGTCTGCAGGCACCAGCGTCGCGTGATCTGGCTGTCTTGAACGCAGCGTAAACGGCAGGCGGCCCGCGAACAGGGCCTGGTCAAGCCAGGTGAAGGCAGAGCCGAGGAGCGTGCCCAGCTTTTTCTGAGCCGGCCCGAAGTTGCGCGCGCGATGCAGTTCTTTGTAAACCCAGGATGCGCGCACGGCCTCGGGATAGTCTTCCAACACCGCGGGCGCGGTGTCGCCGTCGGCCAACGCGGCAAAAACGGACTCTGCCGCGATCATTCCGGTCTTCAGCGCGGTGTGTGACCCCTTGATCTTAACGCCGTTCAGAAACCCGGCCTCGCAGCCGGCCAACAGGCCGCCAGGAAACACCAGCTTCGGCAGCGACTGCAGCCCGCCCTTGTTCACGCACCGCGCCCCGTAGGAGACGCGCTTGCCGCCTTCAAGCAGGCGGCGAATGCGCGGGTGCTGCTTCCAGCGTTGAAACTCTTCGAATGGACTGAGCCACGGATTGCGATAGTTCAGCGCGACGATCAGCCCCAGGGACAGCTGGTTGTTGTTCGCGTGGTAGACGAAACCACCACCTTCCGTACCGTTGTCCAGGGGCCAGCCGAGCGTATGCATGACACGGCCTTCGTCGTGTTTAGCCGGGTCGATCTCCCAGATCTCCTTAATACCGAGACCGTAGTGCTGGGGATCGGCCCCGTCGCGCAAATCAAAGCGCTGCATCAGCTGCTTGCCCAGGTTGCCGTGACAGCCCTCGGAAAAAATCGTGTACTGCGCCCGCAGTTCGTAGCCCGGCTCGAAGCCGTCTTTCGGCTCACCGTCACGATTGCGACCCATGTCACCGGTGGCAACCCCAACTACCCGGTCGCCGTCGTACAACACCTCGGCAGCGGCAAAGCCCGGGAACAGATTAGCGCCAAGGGCCTCGGCCTGATCGCCCAGCCAGCGACACAACTCACCCAGGCTGATGATGTAGTTGCCGTGATTGCGCGCCGGCCCGGGCACGAGAATGTCGGGAACCCGCAAGGCCCCGTCGGCACTGGTCAGAAAATAGAAATCATCGCCCGTCACGGGCACCGTCACCGGCGCACCGCGCTCTCGCCAGTCCGGAAACAGCTCGTCGAGGGGCCGCGGCTCGAAGACCGCCCCGGATACAATATGCGCGCCAATCTCTGAACCCTTCTCCACGACGCAGACATTCAGCTCGCGGCCAGTTTCCGCCGCCAACTGCAGCAGCCGGCAGGCCGCACCCAGGCCGCACGGGCCTGCGCCGACGATGACCACGTCAAAGTCCATGGATTCGCGCTCTGTCATGGCGACTCTCTACTAGTGTCAAAAGGCTTGAGCATCCTTGAATTCTAGAGCCTAGCGGATCGCACCGCTTGTCCGCCAAAGCCATCCCGTTGCCGGTAAGAGCGGCTGGGCCAGCGATTCAGCCGGCGGCTCGCAAGCTGCAGGCCAGTCGGGCTGTCGCGGCTAAAGCCGCTCCTACGGGAGATGGTGGCCGCCGGATTGAATACGGCAACTGCGACAACGCAGGGATGGCCCCCACCAGCGCTTGCGCACACCCTTCAAACCGCTACTCTTGTCGCCCATCGCCGGCATGCAGCGTCGTTGATGAACCTGGAACAACGCTACCGACAGGCGCTCGACGCGCAGGGTTACACGCCCGACCCGGCACAGCTCGAAGCGGTGGCAACACTGCAACGCGTGGGGGACGAGCTCGTCGCGCGGCGGCCTTCGGCCGGTCGCCTGGCGCGCCTGCACAGACGCGTGCTGGGCACAACGAGCCGGCAGGAGCCGGCCCGAGGCGCCTATCTCTGGGGCGGTGTCGGCCGCGGCAAGACCTTCATCATGGACCTGTTCTTCGATGCGCTGCCCTTCGAAGACAAGCTTCGCTACCACTTCCACCGCATCATGTATCGGGTGCACCGGCGACTTGCCGAGCTCGGTCACCTGCGCGATCCACTGGACGTCGTGGCCGCAGAACTGGCGGGCCAGGCCCGGCTGATATGCTTCGACGAGTTCTTTGTCAGCGATATCGCCGACGCGATGATCCTGGCACGGCTGCTCGACGCGCTGTTCGAACGCGACGTAGCGCTGGTGACTACGTCCAATATTCCACCCGATAATCTCTACCAGGGCGGGTTGCAGCGGCAGAAATTTCTGCCAGCCATCGATCTGCTCACGGCCCATACAGAAGTCGTCGAGGTGGACGGCGGCGCCGATTACCGCTTGCGGTTGCTGGAAAAGGCAGAGATCTACCACTCGCCCCTCGATAGGCTTGCGGAACAGAATCTCGCCGGCTACTTCGCCAGCATGTCCCCGGATGCCGGTACCGTGGGGCAGGACATCGAAGTGCTCGGCCGCAACATCCGCACCGTGCGGCGTGCCGACGGCATCGCCTGGTTCGACTTTGAAGAGCTGTGCGGCGGGCCACGCAGCCAGGACGACTACATCGAAATCGCCCGCACCTTCCAGACCGTCATACTGGCCGCCGTGCCGCTGCTGGACGAGGTGCGCGAAAACGAAGCCCGGCGTTTCATCGCGCTGGTGGACGAATTTTACGACCGGCGGGTGAAGCTCATCATCTCCGCCGCCGAGTGCATCGACGACCTGTACCGGGGCCGGCGTCTGCCGCGGGAATTCGAGCGCACGCGCAGCCGCCTGAAAGAGATGCAGTCACACCAGTACCTGGCGGCCCGGCACGTCCCCTGACGGCCTTCGACGGGGCGGTTACACTATCCTCAGGAGATAGGGAGGA
>CAZTIB010000220.1:0-16172 GCA_964613615.1 uncultured Chromatiaceae bacterium | reverse complement strand
GGCCCGCGGCAAATTCTAAGGTTTTTACCGAAACGGCCTGCTAGGATCAGACCAGCATTTAGGCAACAAAAACAAGGCCCGGGTTGCACCGGACCACACAACTGCTGACTTGCACGGGGGACACGCTATGTTCGCAGGGATAACGCAGCCACGCGCTGCGAGGGGTCTGAATACATATGTGGGGCAGGACACCAGTCTCCCCCGGGCCACATGGCTTCTGCTCGGCGCGCTGGCAGTCGCCGCGCTGACCCAGCTACCAATGGACGCCAAGGCCCAGGGTGCCCAGGGTGCCCAGGGTGCCCAGGGCGGCACACTCGACGACATCCTGGTCACGGCGCGACGGCGGGAAGAAAGCCTGCAGGACACGCCGATCTCCATTACGGCTTTCGAAGGCCAGGATCTGGCACGCCGCCAGATCGATGCCCTGGACGGCATCGCCCAGTTCACGCCAAACCTGATCATTGATACCGCGACGACGTTCTCCGGCTCGAACGCCACCGCGTCGGTCTTCATCCGTGGCATTGGCCAGGTGGACTTCACGGCCACCACCGAACCCGGCGTGGGCATTTACCTGGACGGCGTCTACATCTCGCAGACCATCGGCAGCATCCTCGACCTGGTGGACGTGGAACGCGTCGAAGTGCTGCGCGGCCCGCAGGGCACGCTCTTCGGGCGCAACACCATCGGCGGCGCGATCAGCGTCACCTCGGTCAAGCCTGATACCGAATCCGTGTATGGCGACGTGAAGGTTACAACGGGCGAGGACAGTCGCTTTGATATCAGCGGTTTCGTCAACCTGCCGATCACGGACACTTTGGCGGCCCGCGTGTCCGCCGCGCACTTCGAACGCGACGGCTACATCGAGGCGCCCAACAGCCCGGGCGGCGACGATCTGGGTGATATTGACCAGGACGTCGCCCGCGCGGCGGTGCGCTGGACCCCGACGGAAAGGTTTACCGCGGACTTCACGTACGACTGGTCCCGGTCCCGTGAATCGGGCGCGCCGATTGTCAACTCGACGGTATACGACGGCGTAAGCCTCGGGCTGCCACAGCCGCCGGCCCCTGCTCCGCTTCCGCCACTCAGCTTCGTGGACCTGAACAATGTCCTCGCCACCACGCCCCTCTGCACCGAGGGCGGGGTCGCGCCCCTGGGGGACTGCGCCGCGCCGAACCCTTTGTTTGGCGGGCCAACGATCACCAGCGCCGATACCCAGCCGCGCGACAGCGGCGCGCAGAACCTGACACCGCTGGACATGAAATCCGACACCGACATCTGGGGCGTCAGCCTGACGCTGGAGTACGATTTCGACTGGGCGGTAATCAAGTCCATCACCAGTTATCGTGATGTCGATGCGTTCACGGTGCTGGATAACGACGCCCTGCTCGTCGTCAACAACCAGCTGATCGACGACTTCGACATCGACCAGACCTCGCAGGAAATCCAGCTCACGGGGACGCTCTTTAGTGATCGCCTGAACTGGCTGGTCGGGGGCTATTTCTTCAAAGAAGACGGCCTGAACCTGGACCAGGTGCAGTTCACCTCCGTGCACATCCTGTCCGGCGCCGAGATCGACAATGACAGCAACGCGGGATTCGCGCAGGCGTCATTCGACTTCACCGACAAGCTATCGTTGACGGCTGGAATTCGTTACACAGACGAAACCAAGAAGTTCAAAGTCGGCGACGAATGCCGAAAGATTCCCGGCGGGCCCGTTACACGGATCGCCGACGGATCAGTGGTCACCTGCACACCGCTGCAAACCGTCATCGATCCAAAGTTTCTGAACCCAGGCTTCCTGGAATTCGTCGGAGAAGCTGGTACGAGAATATGTTGTCTGCCGATCTCCGATGCCAATGGCGAAGTCGTGGGCCTGATCCCTGGCCTGAGCCCGGGCGATGAAGTCCTGCCGAGGGGCACTTCGGACAAGAGTTTCGACGAGTGGACGCCGATGGTGAGCGTCTCCTACAACTGGAACGACGACCTGCTGACCTACGCTAGCTATTCCAAGGGTTTCAAGTCCGGTGGCTGGGTGCAACGGGTGTTCCCGCCGAAGACCGGCGTGCCGTCTTTCGAACCGGAAACCGCCAAGGTCTACGAGATTGGCGTCAAGTGGAGCGGCTGGAATCAGCGACTGCGCGTAAACGGTGCGGCCTTCCACACGGACTACGAAGACCTGCAGATCGAAGTGAATGATGGCATCGCGCCGGTGACCCGGAACGCGGCGGAAGCCGAAATCGACGGCTTCGAGCTGGAACTGACTGCGGTACCCATCGACAACCTGCTGGTGCAGGCCGGCGTCGGCTACTTGGACGCGAAGTACACTGACCTCGACCCGTCACAGAATTTCTCCACGGATCTTATTTCCTTCGCGAAAGACTCAAAGCTCGTCAACGCCCCCGACTGGTCAGTCAATATCGGCGGCGAATACACGTTCAACCTGGCGAACGGCTCCAGCGTGATCACCCGGGTGGACTACTCGTGGGTAGACGACACCTACAAGGGCGCGCTGAACTTCCCCGAGCTCGAGCAGGAAGCTTACGACCTGTGGGACGCCTACATCACCTGGGTCAGCCCGGGCGACATCTGGGAGGCCTCCGTGTTCGGCCAGAACCTGGGCGACGAAGACTACATCGTGTCCGGTTTCGCCAACGCGCTGACCCAGGGCAAGTCGCAGGTGAGCATCGGCCGGCCGCGGCAGATCGGGGCGAGCCTGCAGTACCGCTTCGGCGGCAAGTAGGCACGCTGAATAAGGTGGGAAGAGCTGCCCGACTCGAGTGCAACAGACCAGACTGAGGCACTGATCCGGGGTCCGCAACACCTCGCAACCGTTGCGTGTGGCAGGAGGCGACAAATGGGGACCAGACGACAATGGCTGCGCAAACTGGCAGTTTCCGCCGTGCTGATTAGTCTCGCGTTCAACGTCCTGGCGGCCGAAACAGGCGGATCCGACGGAGCCCCATCAGCGATGGGCTATGTGAGAATGTATGTCGACGACCAGGACGTCTCGCATTTCGGCGACGACGAATTGCCCCTGGTATTCGAAGACTATGCACCGCCTGCAAATCCCATTGCCGTGCATGCCCTTCAAGACGTTGACGGTGCAACGATTATTCAGATACCCGGGGGCGCCTTCGAGAACTGGCACCCTGCCCCACGGCGTCAGTTTGCCTTCATCCTGCAGGGCGTTGTCGAAGTCACCGTTGGCGACGGCGAAGCCCGTCGCTTCAGCCCCGGTGATATCGTCTTGCTGGAAGATACGACCGGCCGCGGCCACACCACACGAGTGGTCAGTGACGAAGATCACATCGCGGTGATGGTGCCTGTGACAGGGGGTCCTTAGCGGCGGCAGCGCGCAAGATTTATCCGCGGTGGCCTATTCGTCGCCATCCTCTGTAATCACGGGCGGCTTGGGTTCCTTGTGCCAGACGAGTTGAAATACGTCCGGGCGCGCGTAGTGGCCAACCGTGTCAAAAAATGCCTTGGCCGGCGGGATCTGCCCGAGATCGATCTCCACGGTCACGAGGGTTTCTTCATCGAAGACCGGGCCGGCGAGATACTCGCCCCGTGGTCCGATAATCGCGCTGCCACCGTGCCCAACCCAGCGATCCGCCCGGCCCGTGGGGTCCTCCGGAAAGCCTTCGGGCAATCGATCCATGCTCATGACCTCACGCGCGACAATGACGAAACAGCTGTTTTCCAAAGCCAGCTGCCGCGTACTCGCATCGACCCAGGCATCCAGCAACGGCATGCCGGGCCACGCCGACGCATGCACCTGCACGCCAAAGCTCGCGAGCAGGTAGCGAGCCGGTGCCATCTGGTGTTCGAAACACAACAGTCCGCTGAGCTTGCCGGCGCTAGTCGGGTACGCCGCCAAGTCTGAACCGTCGCCCATGCCCCAGACCAGGCGCTCCGTCACAGTGGGCGTCAGCTTCCGGTGCGCACCGAGCAGTTCGCCGGTATCGGACAGATAGACCTGGGTGTTGTACAGGGTTCCGCCGGCGCGTTCGTGCAAGCTGAGCACCACATTGATGCCATTGTCGCGGGCGGCTGCCGCAAGCCGGTCGATGGCAGGCCCCGGCACCTCGCACGCGCTGGCGGTAAGCCGGTCCAGGAACTGACCGAACGAGGGACCGTGGGTGGAAATGCTGGCCCAATAGCAATAGCCCTGCAGCCAGACCTCCGGAAAAACCACCAGCCGTGCGCCCTGGCCCGCCGCCTCTGCGATCAGCGCCACGGCTTTTTCCAGACCTGCCTCGAGATCGTGCAGGACTGGCGCATGTTGAACGGCGGCCACAGTGAAGACCTTGTTGTCACTCATGCCTGCGACTCCTTTGCCCAACCGGTGTCAGGCATTCACATCGATCACGATACGGCCCTTGATATGCCCCGCCAGCAGTGCTGCAGCGAGTTCCGGTATCTTCGCTAGCGGCTCCACCGTATAGACACGGCTCAGCTTGTCAGCGTCGATCAGCTCGGCCAGCGCGCCCCAGGCCCGCTGTCGTTTTGCGGCCGGCGCCATCACCGAGTCGATCCCGGCTAGTGTTACACCACGCAGGATAAACGGCATGACCGTACTCGGCAGATCGATGCCGCCGGCCAGGCCGCACGCGGCCACGCAACCGCCGTAAGCTGTCTGGGCCAACACGGTGGCCAGGGTCTGGCTGCCGACGCTGTCGACAGCTGCGGCCCACCGTTCGGATTCCAGCGGCCGCGCCTTGCGGTCCAGCTCGTCCCGGGGCAGCACTTCGGACGCACCCAACTGGGCCAGAAAATCCGCGGCGTCGGCTTTACCGCTCACGGCGGAAACCTGGTAGCCGAGCCGGGCCAGCAGCATCACGGCAATGGAGCCCACGCCGCCCGTCGCGCCCGTTACGACCACCGGGCCCGCATCGGGGCCGATGCCGTGATCTTCGATCGCGTGCACGCAAAGCATCGCGGTATAGCCCGCCGTGCCGATGGCCATGCACTGCTCGAGCGAGAGTGATTCGGGCACCCGCACCAACCAGTCGGGTTTCAGTCGCTGCTGCTGGGCATAACCACCCCAGTGTTTCTCCGACAGGCCCCAGCCGTTCACCAGCACCTGGTCACCCGGCTTGAACGCTGTCGCGCGCGATTCCTTCACGGTGCCGGCAAGGTCGATGCCGCAGACCATCGGCAGCGTGCGGCAGATCTTGCCCTTGCCGGTCACTGCCAGTGCGTCTTTGTAGTTCACGGTGCTGTAGGCCACGTCCACCAGCACGTCTTCGTCCGGCAACTCGTCGGTGTTCAGATCCCACAGCCGTCCGCGAACGCCGTCTTCCCTCTCGTTAGCCACGATGGCCCTGATCGTCTGTCCCATTAGTGACTCACTCTTCAAAAGGTATGGTCTTGCCGCTGCGGCGGATATGTTCGGCGAAGGTGTCGGCATCGATGATCGATCCACAGATCAGCACGCCGACCCGCTGGCCACGCAAACGTTCACGCAACGGGCCCAGCAAAGCCGCTGTTGCCGTCGCGCCAGCGGGCTCCACCGCCTGGTTCAGGTCGTAAAACACCAAGGCCATCGCTTCGCGTATCTGCTGGTCGCTGACCCTGACGAACTCGTGTACGTACTGGCGACAGAATTCAAAGGTCAAGGGTTCTGCAGCCGGTGGCCCCAGGCTGTCCGCGATGGTGGCAACGGTCGGCATGCTCTGCGGTGATCCCGATGTCAGGCTGCGCTGCATGACGTCTGCCCCTTCGGGTTCAACACCGAAGATGCGCGTGTGCGGTGACAAGAGTCGAAAGGCCGAAGCAACACCGGCAATCAGGCCACCGCCGCCCACCGACACGATAACCGCATCCAGCGGCTCATCCTGTTCGATCCATTCCAGGCCCAGGGTTGCCGTACCTCGCACCGTGTCGCGGCTCTCGAAAGGGTGCACGAAAAATCGCCCTTCCTGTTCCACAAGTTCCAAGGCCCGTCGTTTGGCTGCCGCCCCGTCCACGGCCATCTCGATCTTCGCACCGTACGCACGCGCCTTGGCAACACGCAGCCAGTTGGCGCTCTGCTGCATCACCACGTGCGCCTGGGCACCCAAACAGGCGGCCGCGTAGGCCGTCGCCACCGCATGATTGCCGGCGCTGAATGCGGTAACGCCGGCGCCTAACGCACCGTCGTCTGCGCTCAACATTGCGGTCAGCGCGCCCCGCGCCTTGAAGGTGCCACTGCGCTGCAACTGCTCGAGCTTCACGGACACTCGTGTCCCGCTACCGAGCAGGCGCTGCAATTCGTTGCCGTGCCACGGCACTACGGGCGTGACGTTGATCTGACCGGCCAGCCCGTCGGCTGCGGCGCGGATCTCGTCAATACTGAGGGGCTGAAACGACACGGATGCTCTTCCTGCAGGCTGCTGTTAATCCTACTCGCCGCAAGCGACGCATGCTTATGCACCCCCGGCGAGCGTTTATAAAATCGACGCATCGGGCGCCACCAGTTCCGCTGCGAACAGCGGCCCGTCCCGGTAACGGGTCACCACCAGCTGCACCGGCTGGTCCAGGTGTTCCGGACCGCCATCGCCGAGCAGGCGCGTGACCAGGCGCACGCCGTCGTCCAGGTCCACGATGCCAACGCTGTAAGGTAGCTCGGCCGCAAAGCGGGCTGGACCCGCGTGCACGCGGGTCGCGCTGTAAAGCCGGCCGCGACCGCTGAGCTCGACCCACTCGATGTCACGACCCAGGCACACCGGGCAGTGCGCCTGCGGCGGAAAACTGGCCCGGTCACAGGCCTTGCAGCGCGTGGCCAGGAAACGACCCTCCGCGAGGGCGCCCCAGAAACGCGCGGTAAATTGCGTGACCCGGGGTGCGAGCGGCCGGTCGCCCTGCATGTCGATCATGGCCAGGCTCACTGTGGGCCCTCCATCACATGCGCCAGCGCCGCGTTGTAGTTACCGAGTTCGCAAAGGTGCAAGCCCAGATTCGCATCGCTTACCTGCCGCGGCCCGGCCCTGCCCAGTAACTGCTCGCGGAGTTCCAGCAGACCGTACAGTGCGGTGAGCGATGGCGGATGACCCCGCGCGAGGCAGCCACCGGAAGTGTTAAGCGGCAGGCGCCCGCCAATCGCCGTGTCGCCGTCGCGTGCCGCGGCCCCGCCCTGTCCGCGCGGACAGATGTCCAGTGCTTCGCTGACCAGCACTTCGGTAATCGTGCACGGCGCATAAATCTCGGCGAGATCCAGGTCGGCCAGTTGGATGCCTGCATGATCCATCGCGGCGTCGGTGGCGCGGCGCGCGGCCAGAAAAGCCGTGATGTCGCCGGGCACATCGCCGATCTGGTGAAAACCTTCGTGGTAAAAGCCGCGGCCGCGCACCGTCACGAAAGGCCTGCCAGCCGTCCGAGCCTGAGATTCTCGGGCCAGGACAAGGCAGATGGCGCCGTCTGCGATCGCCGGGACGTCGAACAGACCCAGCGGTTCCACAATCGGCCGTGCATTCAGCACGTCCTCGACCGCCAACGGCTCCCGAAACTGCGCGAGGTCATTATTCGCCGCGTGCCAGCGGCTTTTCACCGCCACTGCCGCCAGGTCTGCCCGCGACGCGCCCGTATCGTGCAGGTAACGTGCCGCGTCGAAGGCATACCAGCTGATCGGCGTCAGGCCGAACGGCGACTGGAAGTCGACGTCCCCGACCACGCGGATGCTGCCTTCCATCGCGTCCGCAGCCGGCGTCGCAGACTGAAAAGACACACCGAGCGCCAGCGCGAATTCTGCGTGGCCGAGACTGACATCCGCCGCGGCCTGATCAAAGGCAAGCCCGCCGGTGATACCCATCTCGACGACCTCGGCCACCTGCCCGGTGCAGCGCAGGCCGAGCCGCGCACACATGAAAGTTGCGAAGCCGAGTTGCAGCGTGTTCGCCGGCGGCAGCGTGAAGACCGCGGAGCCGACGTCGCGGTTGCCGATCCCCGCGTCGTCTAGTGCCCGCAGCACGACATCCGCCAGCACTTCATGTTCGAGTTGCCCGACGGGCTCACCGCGGCGCGGCGCCAGGCGGCCGACAGGCGTGGCCGCGGCGCCAACTATTGAAACGGGGTCAGCCGAGGCCAACGGCCGCATCCCGATCGGGCAGGCTGCCGTTCAAATAGGCTTCTCGCAGCAGGCGTTTCTTGATCTTGCCGCTGTCTTCCCTGGGCAGCTCGCTGGCAAAGCAGATTTCCCGCGGCAGCTTGTAACGAGCCAGCTTCGCCGACAGGTAGTCCCGAACGGCACTTTCGTCCAGGCCACCCTTACCTATGATGAACGCGACCAGGCGCTCGCCGAATTCCGCGTCCGGTACACCGAGCACCGCACAGTCGCTGACCTGCTCCATGCCTACCAGCACATTCTCGATCTCGGCCGGGTACACGTTCACGCCGCCGGTGATCACCATGTCGGAAATCCGGTCGCTGATGTACACGAAACCGTCTTCGTCGAGGTAGCCGACGTCGCCCGTGGCGACATAGTCCCCCCGGCGCATGGCCGCGGTTTTCTCCGACGCCCGGTGATAGGACACGAACGACGTCAGCGCCGTGCGCACGCAGATCTCGCCGGGCTCACCCGTCGGAAGTGGCTTGCCATCCGTGTCGAGGATACGCAGATCCACGCCGTCGGCCGCCTTGCCGACGGTCCCCGGATGGGCAAGCCAGTCGGCGCTGTTGCTGGTCGCGATGATCCCGGTCTCTGTCATCGCGTAATACTCGTGTATCACCGGCCCCCACCAGTCGATCATCGCGCGCTTGATATCGTCGGGGCAGGGCGCGGCACCGTGGCATACGAAGTCCAGGCTGGACACGTCGAAACCCTGCCGGTCCGCTTCATCGAGTGCCAGCAGGCGAACGAACATGGTCGGCACCATGTGCAGGTTCGTGATCCGGTAGCGCTCCACCAGGGCCAGCAACTCCTGCGCATCGAAGCGCGGCTGCAGCACCAGCAGTCCGCCACCGCCGACGATGCGCATGCCGTAGGCATTCGGCGCCGAGTGGTACAAAGGCCCTGTCATCACCGCCCGCAGCGGTGAACGATCCAGGCCAAAGGCCCGCGCCGTGCGCTGGAAGGTCTCCGCGGTCAGCTCCGGCGGCACTTTTGCACGTCGGACGCCCTTGGGCTTGCCGGTGGTTCCCGAGGTATAAAACATCGGGTCCATGATGGCGCGTGGCTCCTCCGTCCAGGGTTTATAAGCCCTGTACCAGCTGTCCCATTCGGGCAAGCCGCCGGGCACGGCGGCCTTGTCTGGAGCGATGCCGTAGGCAGCGGCAATCTCCGGCGGCGTCGCGACGGCCACGACTTCCAGGTCGGAGCACACGGCCAGTATGGATTCGTCCAGCAGATCCGCATGCGCAACGAGCAACTTCGGGTTGCAGTCGTCCAGTACGTGGGCGATTTCATCGGCGGTCAGATGCCAGTTCAATGGCACAGTGGATGCGCCCAGGCAGGCGGCCCCGCGGGTCGCTTCGAAATACGCCAGGTCATTGCGCAGCAGCAACGCGACTCGGTCACCCTGCCAGATGCCCAGGTCGTGCATCGCGGCTGCGACGCGGCGCGCCTTGCGATCAAGGGACTCGACGTCGAGAACCCGGTCCCCGCTGATCACGCCGCTCGGCAGTTCCTGGTTCCCGCGCTCAGCGGTCACGCGCAGCTCTCCCAATTAACACTCTTCTTCACAACAGCCAAATTAAAGCAAGCAACACACCCGGGCTTATGGGAAACCCGTTAAGGCTTTTGCGATGGTGCCCCGGCTCAGTCACGCGCGGCGTCCCGCGCGGCCCTCGGCGTGATGCCGTAGTGGCGCTTGAAAGCGGTCGCGAAATTGCTGGAGTACTCGTAACCGACGTCAAAGGCGATCTCCGTAATGCTGCGGTCTGTCGTTTCCAGCAACTCCTTGGCCTTGCCCATCCGCAGGTGCTGCGCAAAATCGAAGATGGTCTGGCCGAACAACTGCTTGAAGCTGCGCATCAGCTTGGCCTCGTTCATGCCTACCCGGCGCCCCAGGACTTCGATAGTGGGCGGCGCCACGAACTCCTGCTGCAGAATTTCGCGAGTGTTGTGCAGTCGGTCGATGTCCAGTTCGGTCAGCCCGCGATCCGGCCTGTCCGCCCCTGCCTCCGCATCCATCAGGGCCTGGATCGCGTGAAACAGCAGTTCGATCGCGCGCGATTCCGCGTAGACACGCCGCAGGCCCCCTGTCAGTTCACATTGCAACAGCGCAGAAACGGCCGTTGACATGTCGGCGCGTAACGGCAGCGACACGTGGTAGAAATCCGCCGGCTTGCCTTGCAGATATTCAGTGAGGACAGCCGGCAGTTCGGCTTCCATGCCGTGCAGAATATCGGCAAGGAAGGCCGGAGAGCACAGCAGGGTGACAGATTGCTCTTGCTCCCCTGCGAGCACCTGCTGGTGCTTCGTCGCGCCGGCCGGATGCAGCAGCAGGCCGGTCGTCTGCTGGCGCACCTCGAGTTCGTGGCCATCGTCGAAGCTGATCCGGCCCTGGCCCGTCAGGCGGAAATGGAATTTCAGCACCGCGTCCTCGGGCACTGCGATCTCGGCGTCCTGCCGATGCACCACGTTGCCGAGCACCAGGTCGAAACCCTGGCGCAGGTGGATCAGTTCGCGGTAACCCTCCGCGTCGCCGAACACGGGCACGACCCGGAAACCGTCCTCAGGCAGCAGCGGCTGCTCCGGATGCGGCGCGTAGTACTGCAGGATATCGTCCGCGCCGGCCTGGCTTGCGGCCGGCTTACCCGCCTTCTTGCCCATAGTTGTTCTCGTTGGCGCAGCAGGCTTCAGGAGAGCCCCATGGCATGGTGCAAACGATCATGCGCGGTTTACCGTGGGCCGTCAACGCGAGCCGGCGCGCCACATTGCAAAGAACATACACCCGTTCCCATAAACTCTCTGGCGCGCGATCCGCTAAATTGAGCGCCGTGGAAACTTGGGACTATATCGTCTGCGGGGGCGGCTCCGCCGGTTGTGTGCTCGCCAATCGGCTGTCCGCTGACGGCCGCGCCAAGGTGCTACTGCTGGACGCCGGGCGTTCCGACCGCCACCCCTACGTGCAGATCCCGGCCGCTATGGGGCTGGTGATGCCCCGCGACGACATGGTGTGGCGCTATCCCGCGGTAGCGGATATTTCCCGTGACGACCGGGCCGAATTCTGGCCGGCCGGCAAGTGCCTGGGCGGCGGCAGCGCGATCAACGGCATGATGTTCGTACGCGGCAACAATTATGACTACGACCACTGGGCCGAACTGGGCAACCCTGGGTGGAGTCACGCCGACGTGCTCCCGTATTTCCGGCGCCTGGAAACCAACGAGCGCGGTGCCAACGAGTTTCGTGGCGGCGACGGTCCGCTGCGGGTATCCGAAGTGCGCATCGATAGCCCGCTGATCGACGCGTTCATTGAGACCGCGCAAAACCTCGGCATACCCGGCAACGACGACCTGAATGGCGCGAGCCAGGAAGGCGTCGGCCGCTGCCAGGCGGCCCAGCGGCGCGGGTTTCGGCATACCACCGCGGCGGCCTACGTCTGGCCCGTGCGCCGGCGCGCCAACCTGACGGTGCGGCTGCACAGCACGGTTGCGAGGATAGAACTGGATGGCGATCGTGCCACCGGCGTGGAGTACCTGCACGACGGCGAAACCCAGCGGGCAGAAGCGCGGCGCGGCATCATCGTCAGTGCCGGCGCGATGGGCTCACCGAAAATCCTGATGCTGTCGGGTATCGGCCCGGCTGAAGAACTCCGGCGGCACGGTATCGACGTGCGGCACGCGCTGGAAGGCGTCGGCAGGAATCTGCAGGAACATCCCGGAGCAGTGGTGCGCGCACACGTGAACGTGTCCACGCTGAATACCGAAACCGGCCCGCTGGACGCGTTGCGCCATGGGTTGAACTACCTGTTTCGCGGCGCGGGGCCCTTATCTACGCCCATCGCGCAGGCGCAGGCCTTCGTGCGCACGCGCGATGGCCTGCCAGCACCGAATATCCAAATCATATTCGGCGCCTTCGCCCACGAACTCGTCGACGGCACGGCCCGCCCGTACCCGAAACCGGCAATCAGTTTCGCGGTGGGCCTGTGCCGTGTGAAGAGCCGCGGCGAGGTGCTGCTGCGCTCGGCGAAGGTGGAAGATGAACCGGAAATCGACATGCCGCTGCTGGCTGCGCCGGATGATGTCCGGCAGCTGACCGAAGGCGGGCGCATGGTGCGGGAGCTGTGTCGCACGGCGCCGCTCAGGGACTATTTTGTCGAGGAGAACCTGCCCGGTGACAGGGTGCAGTCGGATGCGGATTGGGAAGACTATCTGCGCCGCGATTCGATCCTGATGTATCACGCTTGCGGCAGTTGCCGCATGGGCAACGGTGCGGATGCAGTCGTGGACCACCGCCTGCGTGTGCACGGGATCAGCGGGCTGTGGATCGCGGATGCATCGATCATGCCGACGGTCCCGGCCGGCAACATCAACGCGACGTGCATCATGATCGGCGAGAAGGCCGCCGACATGGTGCTGGAAGACAGCGGATAACGGAGAAGAATATGGCTGACACCGTTGACACGCCCGACTGGCCACGGCTCGCAAAGATTTTGCAGGTAGCGCCCGAGGCCTGGATCGATGGCAAAGCTCACGCTTCAGCGTCGGCGCGCAGCTTTGACGTGATCAACCCGGCTACCGAGGCGTTGACCACGACCTTGCCCTGCGGCGACGAGACCGACGTGAACGCTGCTGTCGCCGCCGCCCGGCGCGCCTTCGATGCGGGGCCATGGGGCAGCAGTGGCCCTGGTCTGCGCAAGCAGTCACTGATGCGTTTTGCGGAGATCATCGTCCGCAACGCCGGGCGGCTGGCGTTATGCGACTGCCTGGACATGGGCAAACCGATTTCCTCGGCGCAACAGGAAGCCCATATCGCCGCAGCCTTCGTGCGCTACTACGCCGAAGCCGTGGACAAGATCCACACCACGCAGGCGCCGCCGGCAGGGCCCGGCTCGATGGAATTGCAGGTACGGCGGCCGCGCGGCGTGGTGGCAGCAATCATTCCGTGGAACTTTCCGGTTATCAACGCGGCGCTGAAAATTGCGCCGATCCTCGCCGCCGGCAATACAGTCGTGGTCAAGCCCTCGGAACTCGCACCGCGCTCAAGCCTGGTGCTGGCCGAACTGGCGGCCGAGGCCGAATTGCCGCCGGGCGTGCTGAACGTGGTGCCGGGCGACGGCGGCACCGGCGACACCCTCGCGCGCCACGCCGGTGTCGACATGATCGCGTTCACCGGCTCGACACGTACCGGCAAGGCGCTCATGCGCGCTGCGGGTGAGTCGTCGCTGAAACCGTTGTTGCTGGAGTGCGGCGGCAAGTCGCCGGAAATCATTCTGCCGGACATGGCAGGCGCCGACCTCGGGCAAATCGCGCAGGCCATCGTGCGCGATGCGTTCTGGAACCAGGGCCAGGTGTGCGTCGCCCGCAGTCGGCTGCTTATTCACGACTCGCTGCACGATGAACTGGTGAAGGGCGTCCTCGACGCGGCGGCAGCGATACAGGCGGGCGACCCGCTCGATCCGGCCACCGCTTTCGGCCCGCTGGCCAGTGCCCGGCAGCGCGCTACGGTCGAAGAATACATCGACTCCGGCATCGCGGAAGGCGCCGAGGCGGCGCTGGACGGCCGCGGGATTCGCTCGCCCGGGCACTATGTCGGGCCCACGGTGTTCACCAATGTGTCAGCGCAATACCGGATCGCCCGGGAAGAAATCTTTGGGCCCGTCCTGAGTGTATTTCGCTATCACTCAATTGATGAAGCGGTCGCGCTGGCGAATGATTCCGACTACGGACTCGCTGCAACGGTCTGGACACGCGACCTCGCACTGGCACACGAGCTAGCCGGCCGCATTCGTGCCGGCAATGTGAAAATCGCGACGTCGCCGGTGCCGGTAGAGGGTGTCGGGCTGAGCCACTCGGGCGAGCCCTATGGGCAATCAGGCTTTGGCGTGGAAGGTGGCACCCGGGGCCTGGAAAGTTATATGCGGCTGCAGGCCATCGAATTCGCCATGGGTCGCAGCTGAGCGACCCGCCAGCGTTATGCAGAGTTCAGGAAGCCGTGAAACAGGCCGTTCGGATCGCGCTCCGCGCGCACCCTGGCCAGCTTTCGCCAGGCTTCAGGACTGAAGGTCCGCTCGATCTTCCCCGGATCCCCGCCCGTGTCGAGTTCATTAATCGCATGCCCGGCGGCGAAGGGTTGCAACGCGGCTGAAGTCTGCCGCAGCCAGTCAATGTTGGCACGGTCGTTTTCCGGCCGGTCCCAGACCGCATAGGCACCAATCCACGTATCAGTAATACGCGACAGCGCCGCATCGGCGGGCAGATCGGTGTTGCCCTTAATTGTGACAACTACGTGGCTCTTGCGGGCCGGCGCCTGCAGGAATTCGCGGGCGACAACGTCCAGTGCCGGCGCCGGCGCATCGGCCCAGACCGTGTCTACGGCGTAACGACCAAAACCGAAACCGCGCTGGTAGTCGATGCTCTCCTCGAGCAGCTTCTGAATGGTGGTTGCCTGCAAACCGGTGGAGAACAGCGCCTGTTTAGCCAAAGGGTGCTCGGCCAGCGGCTGCAGGATGCGCTCGGCTTCCGACTCACTATCGGCGAATACGGCAGGCCGGACCACGCACAGTTTGCGTTCGGCGGCGGGTGCTGCCGGGTCCGCATCGGGATTTTCCAGCAGCAGCACGAGCAGTTCAGTTTTCCGCAGACCCGCCGCTGCGGCCTCGCGCAACCATTCCCCCAACTCGGCCAGGCGCTCCACCGGGTAGATGTACGCGTTCACACGAATAGCATTCGGCAGCGGGTAAAGCTTTAGCTTGTAGGCCGTCACGATGCCGAAGAAGCCGTGGCCTGCCCCGCGCACGGCCCAAAACAGGTCCTGGTTTTGATCGGCGCTCGCAGTGACCCGCTCGCCGTCGGCCGTCACGATGTCGGCACCGACGACGGAGAAACACGCCAGCGGTCCCCACTCGTCACCGTTGATGCCGAGCCCGCCGCCCATCAGGTAACCGCCCATCGGAACCGTCGCGCAGTGCGCTACCGGAAATGCGAGATTCTCCGCGGCCAGTTCGCGCGCAAGCCGGTCGCTCCACACCGCCGGTCCTACCGTCGCGGTGCCGTCTGCCGCATTCACGGTCACCTCCCGGAAGCGGGACATGTCTACCAGCAACCCATCGTCGCGCAACACGGAGCCCCAGACATGATGGCCGCCGGAACGGGTTGTGACCTGCAAGCCTTCGCGACGGGCAAAGCGCACCGCGTCGCTGACCTCGGCCGCGGTGGTCGGCCGCATGATCGCGGCGGGATAACGCGCTGGTTTGCGCATCTGCCACGGCATGCTCTGGCGCCAGACCTCGTAATCAGGTGCATCCCGTGTGATGAGTTGCGGCAACTGCGTCACCGCAGGAGCAGATACGGGACGGCTCGAATCGCAGCCGGTCAGATTCAAGCCAGCGCCCGCACCGAGCAAGCCGTAGACAAGTTGGCGTCGCGTGAGATCGATACGGCCCATCGGCGGTTCTCCTGGAGAATGGCCCAAGCCTAGCGCAGCCGGCGGGCGCATGCCTCTGCGACCCGGTGAAAATCTGTCCGATCATGCCTGTCAGCGGCATAAGACTAAGTCCGGATCGCACAGGCCACGCGGGCTGGCTATTGGTTATAAGATCGGACGATGAACGGTTCTGAACTCATTGTGCAGCCTTCGACGCCCACCATCGGCGCAGAGGTCAGCGGCTTGGACCTGTCTGCCCCATTATCGGAACCGTTGCGCACCGAACTGCGCGCGGCCTTGTGCCGTTACAGTGTGCTGTTCTTTCGCGACCAGGATCTGCAACCCACGCAGCAGCTAGAGCTGGCGAGGGCCTTCGGCACCGTCGAGGAAACGCCGCACCCGAAGTTCGAACCGGCCCCGGGCTGCCCGGCGGTTTCCGTCGTCGTGAACGATGCGGAGCGCCCGCCCGACGTTAATGTGTGGCACACCGACCTGACCTTTCGCGAACGGCCGGTGGCCGCGTGCGTGCTGTATTGCGTGGAATGCCCGCCGAGCGGTGGCGATACCCTGTGGACCAGCATGCGCGCCGCTTATCAGAGTCTGTCACCAGCCTTGCAGGCCTACCTGAAGACCCTGCGCGCGCGGCATCGTTTACCGGTGGACGGCA
>CAZTIB010000219.1:0-6262 GCA_964613615.1 uncultured Chromatiaceae bacterium | reverse complement strand
GTCTGGGTGGATTTTGACGAGGGCCTGGCGACAACCAGCGCAATCCTGTCCGATGTTTACGACGCACTGGCCGAAGCCGGCATCCAGATCCCCTTCCCGCAGCGGGATCTGCATCTGAAAAGCGTGGGCGACTCGGCGGGTCGTGCACTTCGGGGTGACGCGACCTGATTGCCCTTAAGACACTACCGGCGGATTGAAGTCTTCTTAAGATCGGTAACGCGGTGTGTTTGTCGGACTTTCCGTGAAAACCTACAGCCGGTTACGTTGGTGCCTGGTGCCGGTCATAGCTATTCCAGGCCCTCGACCACCGACTTCGCCACGCCGCCCAGCTCGAGGGCAAAAAACGCAATAAACGCGACCATCAACAGGCAGTACGCCGGCACCAGTATGGCGTGAGCTTTCGGGCTCCGGCTGAAACTAAGCACCACGGCACACAGGCAATAGGCCCCCAGCACCGGCGCGGTGGGTGCGAATTTCCCGACCAGCACCGGCCAGAGAAACATGCCCCACAAAAACATCAGGGCCATTATCGTGAAGTGCCCGCGGGCGAGCTGGAAGTACTGCGCCCGGAGGTCGACCGTTTCATCCTGCACCTCTGGCAGCAGCACACTGGTCGCGAGGTATAGCAGGATCGGCCCGATCAGCAGGAAGAGATAACCAAGAAAATTGAACGCGCCGGCCTCACGGGTGCCAAACATCGACCACCACAACAGCACGTGCAGCAGGAATTGAAAGAGCAGCAACAGTTCGTAAACCCAGTAATGGGTGACTTTGAACTTGTCGCGCACGCGGAGATATTCAGCCAGCGTGGTCAGTAAACGGACAATACCGAGGCCGTTGATGACCGCGGCCAGCGAGATCGTGAAGGCAAAGGTACTGATGTCGCCCATCATAGGAAACTGACTCCGCTGTTCAGAAAAGGGAAGCGTTGGTGCCGGTCATAGCTTTATAGCTTATTGCAGATCGTTTAATTTTGAAGACCTCGCAATAAGCTATAAAGCTATGACCGGCACCAATTCAAAGCTAAGCTATGATCGGCACCAATTGATCCGGCGCCAATTCACCAATTCACCAATTCTAGCGCCCCTTGGTCAGCACCCAGTAGACCCGGGCGTCCGGCGTCTGCACCCGGTAGATTGGCCGGCTCTGCGGCAGCTCATTGCTGACCAGGCGCAGGTAGATGTCGTCGAAGAATTCCGGTGTCTCGAGGCTGAAGTTGTGAAAGTTCCGCGTGCGGTTGACCGGTGTAACGTCTACCAGAGCAATCTGCTCGTCATCGGGCTGGGTCAGGTCGAGAATGCGTTCGGCCTCAGCCAGGAGGTCGGGGCTGAGCGTACTTTCGCCGGCGCGGCGTTCGCCGCGATTCACGATGCGGCTCATCATGAGGGCCCGGTCGTTCGACGACACGTACACGGTCAGGTTTTTCGCCAGCGCCTCGATCCTCGGCCTGAACCGGGCGTCGAAGTCGTCGGCGCCCACGTCCGGTGCGGTCAGCACGACTTCCTCGATTTCCGTGTCCGCATCGGCCCAGGCCGCTTGCTGGTACAGCGCGTCGAAAGCGTTGGTTACGACTTCCGCGCCCATGCTGTTGGCGAACACCCACAGGCGCTCTGGCTGAACGTCGGCGACCAGCAACTCAAGCAGCCGCGCGAGTTCCGCGCCTGACTCCCCGGCCACCGCATGGGCCCGCCGGTAGCCGGCCGGGGTCGATCCCTGGTTGCCCGGCCAGTCGAACAACACGATCGGCGCGTTGATATCGAGCACATGCCCGAGAAAGGCGGTCTTGCGCAGCGCTGATTGGAACTCTTCGCGAAAGCCGTGCACAACCACCAGCACGGCCTTGTGCGGCGAATCTGAGACCTTGTTGCGCAGGCTGGAGACGAAAGCCTCCCGCTCCAGCTGCTGCGGACGACGCAGGCGAATTTCCTCGTTCTGAAACCAGTCCGTCGCGTTGAGCAGCATGCCGAGGCCCAACGTCGGTTCGATCTCGGCATCGAAAACCCCGAAGCTCAGGTCTTCCGTACGTTCGTTGCTGAAGATCGACCCCAGGGACGCATCCGGGGACTGCACGCGACGGTTCGTGGCGACGAAATAGCGGTACACGCCCTGCTCACCCAGCTGAGCGACGGTCATACGCCGAAACAGGAATGCCTCGGCCCGCTGGAGGGCCGAGTTCGACGATATGAAGAGCGCGTAGTAGAGCCAGCCGCCGGCCAGAACGGCCAGCAACAGGACTCCAACGACAATGCGTTTCCTGATGCTCATCCGGTTTCCTGCAACAGCCCTTAGGATCGCGCGCCCGTAATTCTAGCGTTATCGGGCAGCGAAGGTCGCAACAGGAAGTCTTACCAGCTGCCCGTGCCGAGTGGAGATTGGGGTCGCCCACAGCCCGTAGGGTGCGTTCCACGCACCGCTCCTGCGGGCCCGGCGGGCCCGGCGGGCGTCAGAAGTTTGCAGTCAGCTGCGCCCAGAACTTCAGCACATCGGCCTCGTTTGACGGGAAGTCATCCGCATCGTAGCTGGCGAGCTTGACCAGCAGCCCGTAGTGCTTGCCGAACTTCCAGGCGGCCGATGCATCCCATTCCTCGCCCCAGCTGCCGCCGCCGGTCTCCGCCTCGAAGTCGTGATAGACGAGCGTGAAGCGGCCGGCCAGGAAATCTGCCGCTGCCGAGATGTAGAAGTCCTCGATGCCGGAACCGCTGAGCCCCGCGTAGCTACCACTGCCACTCACGCCCACGAAGCTATCAGCCCAGCCCTGGAACTTGTGCAACGTCGCCAGCGGGGTGCGGAATGCGCTGCCGGCTTCGCTGTTCGAGCCCAGCACCTCGTAACCGATCGAAAAATCCACGACCGAGAAACCGACCCCGCCCTGCAGCAGGTAGTAATCGGCATCGTAAGATACTGGATTGTTCTCGTAGTCTTCCTGGTAGGCGTATTCCGCGACGTAGCTCAGCTTCACGCCATCGCTCACCGACGTGTTGCCGTTGGCGCGGATGCCCGCGGTCCAGTTCGAGAATGTGTCGGTGTCCAGGTCAATCAGGTAAGCGTAGCCCGACAGGTTCAACAAGTCGTTGAACTTATAGCTCGCATCCAGCAAATGCGTGTCGCTGTCGAGATCTTCCGGCGGCGTGCCGCTGTCGGGGCCAAAGATCCGGTTCACCTGGAAGACGTAGGAATAGAAGGCCTTGAATCCTCCGTCGCTGCCGTAGGCCGCAGAGAACGAATCGTAGGTCTGCTCGTTCTGCCGCCAGCCCACGCCGCCGATAAACCGCTGGTCACCGCGATTGATGCGCTGGCGCCCCAGGGTCAGCGCCGTGTTGTCGATGCCCGTGTAGCGCACCAGGGCCTGGTTCAGGTCAGTGCCTTCCGGATCAGTGACCCCCGGCCGGTTGGTGCGGCCGTTGCGGGTGTCGTTGTAAGACCGGTCGGCGCCGAGCTGCCGCACGTCGTCGAACTCGACCAGCACGCCCCAGTCTTCGGTCAATTGCGGCGCAAAGGTCAGCCGGGATTTCAGGGTATTCGCGTAGGCGTCTTCACTGAAACCATCGTCGTCCACGAACTCGAAACGGTAGCGAAACGAGAGGTTGATGGTGCCGTCTTCGATGGCCTTGGCGACCATACCGGTGATGCCGTTGTCGTCTTCCGCCGACGCCGGCCCGGCAAGCATTGCCACGCCCGCGAGCACGATTAAGAGCCGCTTGAACATGATCTTTTCTCCAAAAAAAAGCGAGCCGGCTTCGCGCCGGCTCGACTAGTCAGAATTCGCGGTGAACGACCTCAGTAAATGTCTTTCATCGTGTTATAGACATTGAACTTGCCAGTGGGCGTCACGATGCGCTCACCTTTAATCACCTTTTTCAACGTGCGGGTGCGGTCGTCCACCACCACGATGGCCGACTCCTCTTCCTTACCGCTCCACACGGAGAACCAGACCTCGGTGCCGTCCTTGTTGTACTCGGGATGTACGACGCGCTTCGGCCCGGGGCCGAGTTCGGCCCATTCAGCGATGGGCAGCACGTCGAAGCACGTGTTGACCTCGCCTTCCGCCAGCTGATCATCCGGCTTCCAGGCCGGGCATTTATCCAGCTCGTCGATGCTGAACACCGCCACCGACTGGCTGATGGCCTCATCCGGATTCAGCGGGCTGTCAACCCACAGGTTGTTGGACTTGGGGTGGGTCTTCACGAACAGCGAGCCACCACCCTGGCCCCGGATGGCGCCGAGAGATTGCCATGCGTACTTCGAATGGCGCTCCGGGTCAGTGCCGATCATGGTGATCTTGTCGTTGCCCAGCGCACTGGTGACCCAGACCGGGCCGTATTCCGGATGCTTGAAGTTCGCCCCGCGACCCGGATGCGGAATTTTGTCGACATCAACCATCGCCGTCAGCTTCCGTTCCTTGGAGTCCACCACCGCGATCTTGTTCGACTGGTTGGCCGCGGTCAGGAAGTAACGCTTGGTGGAGTCCCAGCCGCCGTCGTGCAGGAAACGTGCTGCGTCGATGGTGGTGACGCCGAGGTTATCGATGTCGGAGTAGTTCACCAACAGGATGCGGCCGGTCTCCTTGACATTGACGATGAACTCCGGATGCTCATGGGAAGCCACGATGGCTGCGACCCTCGGTTCCGGGTGGTATTCCTGCGTGTCTACTGTCATACCGCGGGTGGACACGATCCTCAACGGCTCGAGTGTCGTGCCATCCATGATCACGTACTGTGGCGGCCAGTAAGAGCCGGCAATCGCATAGGTGTCTTCGTAGCCCTTGTACTTGGAGGTCTCCACCGAACGGGCTTCCAGCCCCACGCGAATCTCCGCCACCGTCTGCGGCGGGTCCATCCACAGATCGATCAGGTTGATCTTCGCGTCACGGCCAATGGTGTAGATGTAACGGCCCGAATAAGAGGTCCGCGAAATATGCACCGCGTAGCCGGTGTCGATGATCTTCGCAATTTCTTTCGTGTCGCCGTCAATCAGGGCGACTTCGCCACTGTCGCGCAAGGTCACCGAGAACACGTTGTCCAGGTTCAGATCGTTCTGCTGCTTGGTGGGCCGCTGGTCTTCCGGCACCAGCACGTTCCAGGTGGCCCGCACTTCCGGCATGCCGAATTCCGGCGGCATTGGCGGCTCGTGCTGCAGAAAGCGCGCCATGATGTCGATGTCTTCTTCCGTGATTTCGCCTGAACTGCCCCAGTTGGGCATGCCGCCGGGCGAACCGAAGTTGATCAGGGCTTTCAGGTAGTCCGTACCCTTGGCCTGGGTCACGTCCGGCGTCAGTGGTTTGCCCGTAGCGCCCTTGCGCAACACGCCGTGGCAACCGGCGCAGCGCTCGAAATAGAGTTGCGTCGCGCGGTCGTATTCCGCGTTGGTCACCGCCGGTGCACCGGGTGACATGCGCACCTGCATATCCTCACCGATGGCACTCGGCGCGCCCTGGTAGGCCTGCTGGGCTTCGGGCGTGCCCGTGTGGCGCTCACCCGCGCCTTTTTCGGCCTGCAGGCCGGCTTTCTCGCGGTAGGCCGTGACTTCGGCGAGCGCGAACTCGCCACCCGGGTTGCCCCAGCTGTTGCGCACGTAGTTCAGGATGGCCACCAGTTCCTCGTCGCTGAGGTAACTCATGGCCGGCATCACGTTGTTGTAGGTCTCGCCGTTCACGACGATACTGCCGCTCAAGCCTTCGACGGTTGCCGTCAGCAGTGCCTGCGGGTCCTCGGCGATGTAGCTGGACTTCGCCAACGGCGGGAACGCGCCGGCCAGGCCCGTGCCGTCGGGCTGGTGACAGGCCGCACAGTTCTGCAGGTACAGGGCTGCGCCGTCCTGTGCCCCTGCCTGGCCCTGCTGGGCCTCGGCCTGGTGCACGAGCGGCGCATCCTTATCGACCTCGGCCTGGGCGACGCGCGTTGCATCGTCATCGACCTCCGCACAGGCAGGTAAACCGCAAAAAACGAGGATCACGCCCGCGAGACGGAGCGGAAAACGAGAAACAAACAACATCATTATCTCCTCCCTTATCGGAGATGCGTCAGATACCCTCCCTGACGCCATGCATCATCGGGAATTCAGCGGCGGCCGCAATAGGGGAAACTGCTTACGCGGTCGTGGCGCCTGGCTAGAAACGCACCGTCAGGGTGGCCCCGAGCTGCCGGCCGCGCGGCAGCGTGATGCCAAACCCCCGCGGGCTGTTGCTGGGCGGCTCATCGCCGGCCTGCGGGTAGGACTGCAGGAAGCCGCTCTGCAGATCGAAGTAGCGCTGGATGTCCACCGC
>CAZTIB010000218.1:0-14633 GCA_964613615.1 uncultured Chromatiaceae bacterium | reverse complement strand
GTAGCAACCCACAAAATCCAGCACCGCCATCGCGGCGCCGCCGACGCAGATAGCAATCCACAACAAGGGGTCCGGATCACACTTCGCCAGCCGCGAGCCTCGGTTTTCCCGTCGCGCCAACGAAATGACGGCCGCGCCAGGCGACCTGCACCGGGTGGTGTCCGCCGGGTCAAGGCTTTGGTCCCTTCTGCCGGGCGGGGCCCGGGCAGTGGCTGCTAAGCTCAGTGGTCCAGCGCCAGCGCGGCCAGACCTTAGCTAATGACTCAACCCATCCGCAGCCTCCTCGTCGCCAACCGCAGCGAGATTGCCATTCGCATATTCCGTGCCGCGACGGAGCTGGGGATGCGTACCGTAGCCGTGTACACGGAAGAAGACCGCTTTGCCCTGCATCGTTTCAAGGCCGACGAGTCGTATCGCATCGGCAAGGGTGGTGACCCCATCGGGGCCTATCTCGACATCCAGGGACTGCTGCGGGTAGCCAGGCGCGCCGGCGTAGACGCGATTCATCCGGGTTACGGCTTCCTGGCGGAGAACCCGGAATTTGCCGACGCGTGCTGCGACGCCGGGATTATCTTCGTCGGGCCGTCCAGCCACGTGATGCGACAGCTCGGCAACAAAGTGGCAGCGCGGGCGCTGGCCGAGAGCGCCGGCGTGCCGGTGATGCCGGCCACCGGGCCCTTGCCCCGTGACCTGGAGCAGGCGAAGGGGCTGGCCGCCGATATCGGTTACCCGGTGATGCTGAAAGCCAGCTGGGGTGGCGGTGGCCGCGGCATGCGGGTGCTGCAAACCGAGGCCGACCTGGTGGCGCAACTGGACCCCGCCCGTCGCGAGGCAGCGAGCGCCTTCGGGAAAGATGAGGTCTACTTGGAGAAACTGGTACGCCGGGCCCGCCACGTCGAAGTGCAGATAATCGGCGACCAGCACGGCGAACTGGTGCACCTGTTCGAGCGCGACTGCACGGTGCAGCGCCGCCACCAGAAGGTGGTGGAACGCGCCCCGGCACCTTACTTCGACACGACCCAGCGGCAAGCGCTGTGCGACGCAGCGCTGCGCCTGGCCCGTGCGGCCGGTTACTCGAACGCGGGCACAGTCGAATTCCTGCAGGACATCGATTCCGGCAATTTCTTCTTTATTGAAGTGAACCCGCGCATCCAGGTAGAGCACACGGTAACCGAAGAAGTAACCGGTGTGGACATCGTGCAAGCGCAGCTGCGGGTTGCGGCCGGCGAGCGGATTGGTAGTGATGCGGGTCTGCCCACCCAGGAGCAGATTAAACTGCTGGGGCACGCCTTGCAGTGCCGGATCACGACGGAAGACCCCGAAAATAACTTCACGCCTGACTACGGCCGTGTGAGCACCTATCGGAGCGCGTCGGGGGCTGGTGTGCGTCTGGACGGCGGCACCGCGTTTGTCGGCGCTCGCGTGACGCCGTACTACGATTCGCTGCTGGTGAAGGTGACGGCGCGGGGACCGACGCCCGAGGCCGCCGTGCGTCGCATGGACCGGGCCCTGCGAGAATTCCGGGTGCGTGGTGTCAGCACCAACCTCGCGTTTCTCGAGAACCTGATCGGGCATCCGACCTTTTTGGCTGCCGAGTACACCACTCGCTTCATCGACGACACGCCGGCGCTGTTCGACTTTGAGAAGAAACGTGATCGCGCAACCCGGCTGCTCACCTTCATCGGCGAAGTGATCGTGAATGGCCATCCGGATATGCGGGGCCGCGAAGCGCAGCCGCGCTGGCAGCCCGCCCCGGTGCCGGAGTCCTTGCCCGACGAGGTGCCTGACGGTTTTCGTCAGCAATTACAGCACCTGGGTGCCGAGGCCTTTGCGCAATGGGTGCGAGACGAGCCTCGGGCGCTGCTGACCGACACGACGATGCGCGATGCGCACCAGTCTCTGCTGGCCACGCGCATGCGCACCTACGACCTGATGGGCATTGCGCCGGCCTATGCGCGCCTGCTGCCGCAACTGTTCTCCATTGAATGCTGGGGTGGTGCGACCTTCGATGTCGCCATGCGCTTTCTGAAAGAAGATCCCTGGGACCGGCTGGCCCGGCTGCGCGAAGCCATGCCGAACATGCTGCTGCAGATGTTGCTGCGCGGTGCGAACGCGGTGGGCTACACGAGTTATCCGGACAACGTGGTGCGCTACTTCATCCGGCAGGCCGCGGCCGCGGGCGTAGACGTGTTCCGGGTGTTCGATTCACTGAATTGGGTCGAAAACATGCGGGTGTCGATAGATGCCGTGATTGAGACCGGCAAGCTGTGCGAGGGCACGCTCTGCTACACCGGCGACATGCTGCACGACCAGCGGGGCAAGTACACGCTGGACTACTACCTTGGCCTGGCCCGCGAACTGCAGGCGGCGGGCGCGCATATTATTGGCATCAAGGACATGGCGGGCGTGTGCCGGCCGGCTGCAGTCCGCCAGCTGGTGACCGCCTTGCGTGACGAGACCGGTTTGCCGGTGCACTTCCATACGCACGACACCAGCGGTGTGGCTGCGGCCACCGTCATCGCCGCAGTGGAAGCCGGCGCGGACATAGTCGACGGTGCGGTGGACTCCATGAGCGGGCTGACGTCCCAGCCCAACCTGAGCTCCATCATCAAAGTGCTGGCGGATACGGACCGGGACCCGGGCATCGACACCGCTGCACTGCGTGAGGTGTCGCACTACTGGGAGTCCGTGCGGCAGTTTTACGCGCCCTTTGAGAGCGAAATACGCGCTGGCACGGCCGACATTTACCGGCACGCGATGCCGGGCGGCCAGTACACCAACCTGCGTGAACAGGCGCGCGCAATGGGCATTGAGCACCGCTGGCCTGAAGTGGCCGAGACCTACGCCAGGGTCAACGAGATGTTCGGCGACATCGTGAAGGTAACGCCGACGTCCAAGGTCGTCGGCGACATGGCGCTGTATATGGTGACCAGCGGCGTCACGCCCGACGACGTGCTCGACCCGCAACGCGAGGTGGATTTCCCGGAATCGGTAGTGGGGTTATTTCGCGGTGACCTCGGCCAGCCCCACGGCGGTTTTCCGGCAGCTCTGCAGCAGAAGATCCTGAAGGGCTCGCAGGCTCTCACGACCCGGCCCGGCGCAAGCCTGACCGCGCTGGATCTCGACGAGGCCCGCGCCGCCGCGGCGAAGGGTACCGGCTGGCAGCTGACGAGCACGGAGCTGGCGTCCTACACGCTGTATCCGAAAGTTTTCCGCGAATATGCACAGCATCGGTCCGACTACGGCAATGTCAGCCTGCTGCCCACCACGGTGTTCTTCCACGGCATGGATGAAGAGCATGAAGTGGAGGTCGAAATCGAGCAGGGCAAGCGCCTGATCATTCGTTACTTTACGACGAGCGAGCCGAACACCGACGGCATGCGCCGGGTATTTTTCGAGCTCAACGGCCAACCGCGCAGCGTTTCGATTCGCGACAGGAGCGCTTCGCCTTCCCGCGAAGCTCGCCCCAAGGCCGAGGCCGGCAATTCGCAGCACGTCGGCGCACCTATGCCCGGGGTGGTGACTGCGGTAACGGCCAAAGAAGGCAAGCGGGTCGCTAAAGGCGATGTGCTGCTCGCCATCGAGGCCATGAAGATGGAGACTCAGCTCCATGCCGAGCATGCGGGCCGCGTGCAGCGGGTGCTGATCGAGTCCGGCTCGCAAGTAGATGCGGGCGACCTGCTGGTGGTGCTGGAGTAGACTAGCGGTGTTGCCGAACTTAACTGCCAATGAAGCCCGCGTGATTGGTTGCCTGATGGAGAAATCCGTCGTTACGCCCGATCAGTATCCACTCACGCTCAATGCGTTGACTAACGCCTGTAATCAGAAGTCGAGCCGCAACCCCGTGATGTCGTTGGAGCAGGGCGTGGTGCAGCGCACCGCCCGCGACCTGGGTGCCAAGCACCTGGTGCGGACCGAGGAAAACTTCAAGACCGGGGTGGAGAAATATCGGCAGAGATTCTGCAACACCCAGCTCAGCGACTACCAGTTCGACCCGGCCCAGTTTGCGGTTATCTGCCTGCTATTGCTGCGTGGTGCACAGACACCCGGGGAGCTGAAGGCGCGCAGTGGACGCCTGCATGATTTTGCCGACAACGCTGCGGTGATCGACGTGCTCACGAGCCTGATGGAGTGGGAGGGCAATTCGCTGGTGGTGAAACTGCCGCGCACCCCCGGGCGCAAGGACTCGGAGTATATGCATCTGTTCTCTGGCCCGATTGACGTGCAAGCACATGCTGAGGAGGCGCAGGCGGCGTCGGCCAGCAGCACTGGGCCGCGCGCCAGCGTGGCTGATTTGTCGGAGAGGGTCAGCAAGCTGGAAGCAGAAGTCGCCGAGCTCAAGCAGCATTTGAAGGACCCTGGATGATCCGCGACCCGTCAGCGAGTTCATCGAAGGCCTGCTGCTGGCACCCGGGCGGATCTGCTCGCAGCTGCGTTAGTATCGTCTCACCATGAGAACTTTGACTCGCGACTTCAAAATATTGGCCGGAGCCCTCGTGCTGATCGGCATCTGCACAGCGGTGGTGGCTGTGGCCGACCCGGCGGCCGCGCCGCAAGCGGACCGGCTGATCCTCGTCACCGGCGCGACCGGCACCCAGGGCGGCGCCGTGGCGCGCGAGCTGCTGGCCCGCGGTTACCGGGTGCGCGGCCTGACCCGGAATCCCGGCAAACCGAAGGCGGTGGCCCTGGCGGCGCTAGGCGTGCAGATGGTGCAGGGCAGTTTCGACGACCCTGCTTCCCTGGAGGCAGCGATGGCCGGTACCTACGGCGTGTTCGCGGTCACAGAATGGCGCCAGAACGGCGTCGACAAGGAAATCGTTCACGGTCGCGCGCTGGTGGATGCAGCGGGTGCAGCGGGGGTCCGTCACTTTGTCTACACCTCTGTAGCTGGTGCCGACGAGCAGACCGGCGTGCCGCACTTTGACAGCAAGTACGTCGTTGAGCAGTACCTGGCGCAGTCGGGTTTGGCGTGGTCCGTGGTGCGACCCGTGTCGTTCATGGATAACTGGGAGTGGGACCGCGAGGACTTCCTGGCTGGCCGCTTCGTCGACCCGGGTGAGCCCGATCAGCGCAACCAGTGGATTGCGGCGGCGGACATCGCCTTCTTCGTCGGCGAGGCTTTAGACAACCCGCAGGAGTGGAACGGCCGTGCGCTGGACATCGCCGGCGATGGCATGACGCTCGCTGAGTTCGCAGCCCTGTTGTCCGTGGTACTCGACCGGCCGGTGGAATATGTACAGGTATCGTGGGCCGATTACGAGTCAGCCGCGGGTGAGGAGCTCACCATCATGTACCGCTGGTTCGCCAGCGACGGTTATTCCGTCGACATCGACGCGCTGCGTGAACGCTATCCCAACCTGACGTCCGCAGAAGAATTCCTTCGCGCGATGGAGTGGGGCGAGTAGAAACTCAGATCTGCGCGCGATGATAGATGTGCAGTTCCGGAATGATTGTGTCGGCGTCCTGCTGAACGCAGAACAGGACGGCATTTGAGACGTGCTTCGGATCCAGCCATTCCAGGTCCAGGTGGGCAACTTCCGATTCTGCCGCCATCGGGGTCCAGATCATCCCCGGGGCGATCGTGGAGATCCGGATCTTCGTGTCTTTCAGGTCTTTGGCCGCGGATTCAGCCAGGCCGACACCGCCGAACTTTGATGCGCAATAGGTGGCGCTGTTCTTCTCGCCCTGCCTGCCCGAGCCGGAGGAGATGAAAATAATCGTCCCTCCGTTCTGGGCAAGCATGCCCTGCCTCAGGACCTCACGCGTGAACAGGAACTGGCCGCGCAGGTTCACGGAATGAATCTCATCCCACATGGCGGTGTCGATTTCCGCAATCGACGCGACTTTGCGGACACCGGCATTGTTGATCAGTATGTCAATTCGGCCCCACTCGGCGAAGACTTGCCCGACTGATTCCTCGACCTGGGCTTCAAGCGCTGCGTCTGCCTGAAGGGCGAGGGTCTTCACGCCGTGCGCCGCCTTGATGCGCGCCATCTCTTCGGCCAACAGCTCCGATCGGACATCCACGCCGGCCACATGCACGCCGGCTCTGGCCAGGTCTTCAGCGATGATCAGGCCAAGCCCGCGAGCCGCCCCGGTCACCAATGCAAACTTATTCTTCAGTTCCATCATCAACTACCGGCACCAACTAGGTCGTTGCTTACGGCGCCACTGGTCTTTTTGCGAGGAGCTTTTCGGACAGCGACGGGCCGCGGCCGGGTACGCTCCACGGGCACACCTCGATGCAGATGGCGCAACCGTTGGTCTTCACGAAGTACGGAATGCACTTGTCGAAGTCCACGTACCATTTTTTCTCGCCGCGAATCAGTTGTTTCTCGTCGTAGATCGCGTCGGGCGGGCAGTCCACTACGCAGCGGCGGCAGCTCAGGCACAGGTCTTCCACACCAATGTCTACCGGTTCGTCGCAGGCCAGTGGCAGATCGGTGAGCACCGCGGCCAGCCGGAAGTTCGAGCCGAACTCCTTGCTGATCATCGAGCCGTGTTTGCCGAGCTGGCCGAAACCGGCATTCACTGCCAGCGGAATCTGCAGGATGTCCGTGCTGTTCGGGTTGCCGTAGGCGCGCGCGGGCCAGCCCATCGCGCGGATCTGCTTGCCCAGTCCCACCGCAATTCGAGAAATCTCCTTGTAAGCGCGCATGACTTCCGCCGCTGCCGGCTCCTGGGGAACGTGCGCCATCTGCTCACGGTCCATGGACAGGCCCAGGGAAATCGCGAACTTGAACGGTACGGAGTGGCCTTCATAAAGAACGTCATCCGTCACCCGCGTGACGCCGACCAGCTCCGCACCGAGGGCCCGCGCGCGCTCCTTGATCTCTGCCGCCATTGCCGCCGGGTCGTCTATTGCGCGCTGCGTAGCGCTCACCGGCCCGTCCTTGTTCCGCAATTGCCACGCGTTGCCGATCACGTGCCGCAGCACGCTCCACGGGCTGATCAGGCCGAAGAAATCGTCCAGCGCCTGCCAGTCCAGCGGCGGACCACCAGCGCTGTGGAACACGTGCCGGGGCTGGCGTTTCGCCGTTTCGCCCAGGCCGTTGATCTCGTTGCCGGAGCGGGGCGGGTGCCGGTAGCCGAAGGCATAGGTCGGCGGTGGCGGATTCTCCGGCTTGATGCGCGCGTCATTCATCGCAGCCGGCGTTCCGATTCGGCGGGATCGTCATCCACCCAGAACACTTCGCCGCGCGCTTCACAGGCGCGATAGATGCGGCGCAGCCGTCGCCCTTCGGTGAAGTAATACAGCGTCATGGCGGCAAAGCGCAACAGCAGCGCCGCGTCGCTGCGCAGTTTTTGCCAGCGGCTCTGCCTGGCGGAAGCGGCGTTGTCGACGGTACGCATGCTTTCTGGTGAATAACCTCTAAGCGGCGTCCAGCCGACGAGCGTGCTCTTCTATGACCTCGAGCGCGATGTCGATGTCTCGCCGGTGCGTATGGTAGGACAGGATCGCGAGCCGGAGTGTGAATTTGCCATCCAGCGTGGTCGTCGACAGGAAGATGCGGCCATCGTCGCGTATCGCTTCGAACAGGCGGCGATTGAAATCGTTCGCATCGCCCCGCGTCGGGCGATATCGAAAGGCAACGATGGAGAGATCAGGTGGCGGCCCTGCGACGAAGCCATCAATTTCGCGGATACGCTCGTAAAAATACTCAGCGAGCAACAGCTTTTCCTCGAGGGCTGCGCGGAACGCGCCGACGCCGATCAGTTTCAACGACAGCCACAGCCGCAGGCCGCGAAACGGCCGCGTGAGCTCCGGCGAAAAATCGCAGGCCGAATGCGCCTGTTCGACGCCCATGCCTTCCATGTCCTGCATGTAGCTGCCGCGCGCGTGGAATGCTTCGAACAGTGCCGAACCGTCGCGCACCAGCACGATGCCGAGACCGGCGGGCAGGAACATGCCCTTGTGCGGATTGATGACCACGGAGTTCGAGCGCTCGATGCCGGCAAGCCGGCGCCGGCCGTCGTCGCACAGCACGAATGAACCGCCATATGCCGCGTCAACGTGGAACCACAGGCCGTGTCGCGCCGCGATGTCGGCGAGGTCCGGCAGCGGGTCCACCGTACCGAGGTCCGTGGTGCCGGCACTGCCGATAATCAGCCACGGCTTCAGCCCGGCAGCACGGTCCGCGACGATGGCTTCGTCCAGCGCCCGCGCATCCATCCGGTAGTCGGCATCGAGGGGTACCAGTCGCTGCCGACACTCCGCGAGCCCGGCCACCTGCAGCGCCTTGGTCGTGCAGTGATGGGTCAGCTGCGTGAGGTAGACCACCGTGTTCTCGACATCGCGGGCGCGAATGTCGTGACGCTGCCGCGCCGCGACGATGGCCGACAGCGTCGCGATGCTGCCGCCGGACGCAAGATCGCCCTGGGCCGCCGGCGGATAGCCCACTTCTTTAGCCAGCCAGCGCAGCAACGCGGATTCCATGCGGGCCGCGCCGGGTGCCGCGTAGTCCACGCCCGCGTAACGGTTCACGGCCGCGGCAAGGAAATCGCCCAGCGCACCGGTATAGAGCCCGCCGCTCGGGATGTAGCCGAAGAAGCGGCTGTGGCCGAGATTCTGCCCGCTGCTGTCCACTTGCTCCGCGAGGATCGCCAGCGCCTGGTCCATATCGACCGGCTGCTCTTCTATCGTCAGCGTGCCGGCCTGGCGACTGCCCGCGTCCTCCATATACGCTGGTTTCTCCGGCAGCGTCGTCAACCAGTCTTCTATGTAGGTCCGCACGGCTTCGGTGCGTGCCACGCGGGCGTCGTGGTCCAGTTCCAGGGGCCCGCCGGCTGCTTCCAGTTCGTCCAGTCTGTCGAGCTTGCTCATCGGGAACGTATACTAATTCATATATCTCGCAGAAACGAAGGAGCGGGGCGATGGACTGGCCGGCGAAACGCATGGCAACCCAGACGGGCAAGGGCTTCGGGATGTACGAGACCGCGGCCGCGCTGGCGGCTAACGGTGCCGACGTGATCCGGCTGGAGGTCGGCCGGCCGGCCTTCGACACGCCCATGCACATCAAGGCGGCCGCGAAGCAGGCGCTGGACGATGGCATCGTGCACTACGGCGACCTGCAGGGCTCCCTCGCACTGCGTGAGGCGCTGGCCGCAAAGCTGGCCCGCTACAACGGGCTGGAATTCTCGGCCGACGAAATACTGGTGACGAATGGTCTCACCCAGGCTGCCTTCGCCACTTTCATGGCCGGCTTGAACGAAGGCGACGAGGTCATCATCTTCGAACCCTATTACCCGCAGCACAATCCGAAGATTTCGCTGGTGGGCGGGCGAGTGGTGCTCGTGCCCCTCGACAAGGCCGCGGGCTTCCGGCTCGACGTGGCGGCGCTGGAGGCGGCCATCACCGAGCGCACGAAGATGATCGTGCTGATCAACCCGGCCAACCCGGTGGGCACGGTGTGCCGGCGCGATGAACTGGAGGCCCTTGCCGAGATCGCGCAGCGCCACGACCTGCTGGTCGTCACCGACGAAGTCTACGACTACATCATTTACGACGATGCGCAGCACGTCAGCATTGCCGGCCTGCCCGGCATGCGCGAGCGCACGATTACGCTGGGTGCGTTTACCAAGGCCTACGCGATGGACGGCTGGCGCATCGGCTACGCGGCGGCCGAGCCCCGCTTCATCCAGGAACTCATGCGCGTGACGCTGAACGAAACCACGCACCCGTGTGTGTTCGCGCAGGAAGGCGCACGGGAAGCGGTGGCCGGGTCCCAGGACTGCGTGCGCGAGATGGTGGCCGAAGATCAGCGCCGGCGCGACCTGGTCTGCGCACGCTTGAATGCGATGCCGGGCGTGCAGTGCCACATACCCCAGGGCAGTATCTACGCGTTTCCCGATTTCAGCGCCTACGGCGCGCCCAGCGAAGACCTGGCAATGGAGATCCTGCGCGACGCGCACGTGTCCACCGAAGCGGGTTCGTTCTATGGCCCGAGCGGGGAAGGGCACCTGCGCATCTGTTTCGGCGCGGCGAGCTATGAACGCGTGGACGAGGCGATGGATCGGCTGGATGCTTTCCTGCAGAAGCATGCGTCACGATTGGACACCGCTGCCGCTGGCAGCTAAGAGATAATTCGAGACTGAGCGAAGATTCGGGGACAGTCCCTAAGGGGACAGTCCCCAACCCCCGGGGACAGTCCCCAACCCCCCGGGGACTGTCCCTTTAGGGACTGTCCCCAAACATCGGATAACTGAACTGTCCCCGCATGACAGATACAAGTGACTACCTGATCGTGGGCGCCGGCATCGCCGGTGCATCCCTGGCCCGGGAGCTGGCCGCGGAACATTCTGTCACCCTGCTCGAGGCGGAAGACCAGCCCGGATTTCACGCGACGGGACGCTCCGCGGCTTTCTTCAGCGAGATCTACGGCAACGATCTGATTCGTGGGCTCACCACCGCGAGCCGCAGCTTTTTCGAATCTCCGCCAGCAAATTTCACCGAGCACCCGCTGCTGGAAGATCGGGGTTGCATCATTTTCGCCAGCGACGATCAGCGCGCCGAACTTGAAGCACACTACGCCGAACTGCGAACGCGGTCCGCGGACCTGGTGCTGGAGTCGGCCGCCTTTGCACTGGCAAAGGTGCCGGTACTGAGACCCGAGCAAGTGGCCGCGTGTCTGTGGGAACCGGGCGCGCGACGCATTGATGTGCACGCGCTGTTGCAGGGTTATCTGCGTGAGTGCCGGCAGCGCAGTGGCCGATTGATCAACAATGCCCGTGTTGAGGCGGCCACCTTCGAATCAGGTGCGTGGTCGGTAGCAACGCCGGCCGGCAGGTTTCGCGGGCGCGTACTCGTGAACGCAGCGGGCGCCTGGGCTGATGAAGTCGCTGAACTGGCGGGCGCCGAGGCAGTTGGTTTGACGCCCCTCAGGCGCACGGTGTGCATCGTCGAAACCGGGGCTTCCAACGATTGCGCAGATTGGCCCGCGATCACCGACGCCACGGAGAGTTTCTACTTCATTCCCGATGCGGGCCACCTGCTGTTGTCGCCGGCGGATGAAACGCCAGCGGTCGCGGGGGACGCGTATCCCGAAGACCTCGACGTGGCCATGGCGGTAGATCGCCTGGAAACCTGCACCACCCTGCAGGTGCGCAAGGTGATTCAGCAGTGGGCAGGCTTGCGCACCTTCAGCCCGGATCGCTCGCCGGTGGTGGGCTACGACGAGCAGGTGGAGAACTTCTTTTGGCTGGCGGGACAGGGCGGTTACGGCATCCAGACCGCGCCCGCGCTGTCCCGGCTGGCGGCTGCGCTGATCCAGGGCCGGGCCTTACCGGCCGACGTGCAGGCTGCCGGCATCGGCGCCGGGCTGCTGGCCCCGGAGCGCCTTGGCGCGTAGGCGGATTGTGTTGTGCTGGGGCAACACCGTGCCGCAATCATTTGTATGTGATTTCATACGTCCTTTGCTAGTATCTGCCGCATCTACAAACCGGGGGAACTCTCAATGTTGGACTTCCAACACAATGCTATAGCGCAGCGCGGCCTGGCCCAGCGGGTGCCACGCGCAGCACTTGGCCTGCTCGCTGGTGGCGCACTCATCCTGCAACCGGCATTCGCTGTCGAGATGGAAGAGATCATGATCACTGCGTCGAAGCGCGGTGAGCAGGCGCTGCAAGAGGTGCCGATCGCAGTGCAGGCGGTCACGGGCGACCAGATTCGTCGCCAGGTGGCGTTGGAACTGATTGACCTTGCGCCGCGGATCAGCAGCCTGGTCGTTCAGGACCTTGGTCCCGGCGATCGCAAGTACATCATTCGCGGCGTGAACTCCACGGCCACGTCGGCTGTCGGCGTGTACTACGACGAGGCACCGATCACGGCGCGCACCAAGCAGGATGGCGGCGGCCGCCAGGCCGACTTCGAACTGCACGACATCGATCGAATCGAAGTCCTGAAGGGCCCGCAGGGCACGCTGTACGGTGCAAGCTCTTCGGCCGGCACTATTCGCTACATTCCGAACCGACCAGACGCCACGGCTATTGAGGCCGATGTCGGGTCCCTGCTTTCCACGACGGAAGACGGCGGCGAGAACTACAGCGTCAATGGCATGTTCAACCTGCCGGTCATCGACGACACGCTGGCCTTCCGTGGCGTGGGTTGGTACACCAATGACGATGGCTTCGTCGACAACGTGCTCCTCGGCAATGACGACATCAACGACAATGAAGTCTGGGGCGCAAAACTCGCGGCCGAATGGCAGGCCGTGAATACCATCACGATTTCCGGCTTTGCGATGTACCAGGACCGCGATGTGGGTGGCACGTCGCGGCAGATGCCTGTTGTGCAGGACATTCTCGCCGCGAATCGCACCACCTTCGCCCCGGAACTGGGCGCTTTCGGTTTCGGTCAACCCTCCGGGGACGAGCGGACGACACAGAGCTATACAGTCACAAATTGGGACGAAAATGCCACGCTGTATAACGGCAAGTTCGAGTGGGAGGTTTTGTCAGGCAACCTGCTCGCAACAGCGAGCTACTTCAAGCGTGAGGTCGAATTCAAGTTCGACTCCACGCCCATTCTGCTGACCTTTGGCGTGCCGGTCCCTGCGATTACCAATCAGCCCCAGGAGCGGAAGGTCAAGTCCGGTGAGATTCGCTGGTCGTCGGACTTTGACGGACCGGTGCAGGTGATCGCGGGTGGATTCTATTCGGATGAAGACAAGGATTTCGAAACCCAGGTGATTGCCACTGGCTCGGACGGCAAAGTCCTGTCACCGTGGAATCCGGGCGTGGGTGACCCCAATTCAATTTTTGGCCGCACCAAGGAAGACAGTCTCAATAGTTGGGCGCTGTTTACCGAGGCTGAATGGTTTATCACGGATCAATTCTCCGTTCTGGGTGGCATCCGTTACTACGACTTTGATGTCAAATCGAGCAACGTCGAAACGCAGCCCTTTGGCGGTGTGCCGTCTCTGGTGCCAGTCAGCTTCAAAATCGATGGTGACGAAACCTCCTACAAGGCAAATGCCACCTACCGCTTTACCGATGAGTTGTTGATATACGGTACTTATAGCGAGGGTTATCGCCCGGGCGGCACCAACGACGTTTCGTTTGTTGCGCCTGGAAGTCCGCCGCCGCCGGCTGGCTTTGGCCCTGACGAACTCAAGAACTACGAATTTGGCTGGAAAAGCGAGTGGCTCGATAACTCGTTGACCTTCAACGGCGCGGTATTCTTCATCGACTGGAGTGACCTCCAGACCGCCACTTTCGACGCCAGTTCGCCTTTTAATGTTGTGCGCAATGCCGGCTCGGCCGAAATTACGGGTTTCGAGTTCGACGTCAACTGGACGCCAACTGACAACTTATTCCTGTCACTGACAGGGTCCATCCAGAACGCAGAATACACCGACGACGTTCCCGGTATCGATGGTGGTGACTCCGCTGCCATACCTCCGGTTCCGCCGGCGTTCTTCGCGTTAGACGGTGATGACATACCGAATGTACCCGACTACCAGTTTGGTGCAATCGGCGAGTACACCTGGCCTGGGTTGTTTGCCAACGCGGACGCATCGGTTCGGGTCGACTGGTCATATGTAGATGATCGGATTACGGAGCCGAATAGCCCGCAACGTTCTGACCTTACCGCTTTTAACGTCGATCTGGATTCCTTCCACCTCGTCGGCCTGCGGGCTGGGCTGGACACGGATAAATGGACCGCAGCGCTGTTCGTGAAGAACCTCTTCGATGAAGATGAGAGCGCCTATGACGGCATCAACAGCGGTCAGGATCCGCGCGCGATCATTACCGCGCGACCGCGCACCATCGGTATTCAGCTGCAGTACCGTATTGGCGAATAGCCCGCGGAGAGTATGTGCTGAGGTCATGAGCAACGGCTAACAGCGACGCAGACCGGTTGGCTCGAGTCTCTGACGAGATCCGGGCTGCCGCGGACCGATTGAGGGGGGTCGCCTTGGCGACCCCCCTTGTTCGTCTGGACCTGGACGACGCGCCCGCCGAGATCTACCTCAAGCTCGAATGCCTGCAGCCGACGGGTTCGTTCAAGATCCGCACCGCCGGCAACCAGATACTCGCGTTGTCAGCGGCAGAGCGCGAGCGCGGCATCTATACCGCCAGCACCGGCAACCTTGGTATCGCCACCGCGTGGCTGGCGCGGCGCCTGGGCATTGCTGCCACCGTGCTGGTGCCGCAAGACGCGCCGGCCTCCAAGCTGGCAATGCTCGACGAACTGGGCGCCGACATTCGCAAGCTGGACTACGACGACTGGTGGCAGGTCGTGCTGAACCGGGGCCTTGATGACATGCAGGGTAGCTACATCGACGCGGACGGGCCGCGCGCGATGGCCGGCAGCGCGACGATCGGCATGGAAATCATGGAACAGCTGCCCGCAGTCGATACCGTGCTGGCGTCCTACGGCGGCGGCGCGCTGGCCTGTGGTGTGGCGACGGTGGTCAAAGCCCTGAAACCGGGCGTGCGCATGATTGCTTGTGAGCTGGAAACCGCGCAGCCCCTGACGGCCGCGCTGGCGGCGGGGGAGCCGGTGACCGTGCCCTACACGAGCTCTTTTGTGTCCGGCATGGGCTCCACGTCGGTGCTGCCATCCGTGTGGCCGGTGGCTCGCGACTGCATCGATGCTCCGGCGGTGGTCTCACTGGCACGGGTCGGCGACG
>CAZTIB010000217.1:0-3892 GCA_964613615.1 uncultured Chromatiaceae bacterium | reverse complement strand
GTCTGAGTCGGTTACGGAAGGGCATCCGGACAAGTTCTGCGATCAGATATCCGACGTCGTGCTGGACGAATGTCTGCGCCAGGATCCCCTGGCGCGTGTCGCCTGCGAATGCTACGTAACCATGGGCTTGCTGAATGTCGGCGGCGAGATTACGACGGATGCGCTATTCGATGTGGCAAAGGTCGTACGGGACCTCGGCAACGAGGTCGGCTACTCTGCACCCGAGTACGGCTTCGACGTCAACACCGCCGCGGTAGTCCGTACGATTCACGCGCAGTCACCCGACATCAGCCAGGGCGTGACGCGGGAAGGCGGGCAGGTCGGGGCCGGCGACCAGGGAATGATGTTCGGTTACGCGTGCAATCAGACCGATGAGCTGATGCCGCTGCCGATAATGCTGGCGCATCAACTGGCCAGGAAGCTGACCGATGTTCGCAAGCAGAAAGTGCTGCCATACCTCGGCCCGGACGGGAAGACGCAGGTGACCGTCGAGTATCGCGACGGCAAGCCTTCGCGCGTGGATTACGTGGTGATCGCAGCCTCGCACACCGACGAGGTGGTGACGCCCGACGGTAGAAACACCACCGAAGAGGCCAAACAGGAGCTCATCACCGAGGTCGTGCAGCCGGTAGTCGGGCAGCTGCTGGATGAAGAGTCGACGATCACGGTGAACGGGACGGGGAAGTTCCTGGTCAGCGGCCCACAGGGTGACACAGGCCTGACCGGCCGCAAGATCATCGTGGACACGTACGGCGGCTGGGCCGTGCATGGCGGCGGCGCGTTCAGCGGCAAGGATCCCACCAAGGTGGATCGCTCCGCCGGGTACATGGCGCGGTACGTGGCCAAGAACATCGTGGCGGCGGAACTCGCGGACGAGTGCCTGGTGCAGCTTGCATACTGCATTGGCCTGGTGGACCCGGTGTCCGTCATGGTGAACACCTACGGAACCGGCAGGCTTGCTGACGAAGTCCTGGCGAAGCTGGTGCGCAAGGTGTTTCCGCTGTCACCGCACGGGATCATCGATCACCTGAATCTGAGGGAGCCGGTTTACCGCAACACGGCGGCGTACGGGCATTTCGGCCGCAGTGAATTCGCGTGGGAGAAAGTGAACGCCAGGGAGGAACTGCTGGCCAGTGCGAGGAATGCATGAGGCTTGAGCACCCGTTTGGCGGTGACGCTACCAGGAATGGCAGTGAGATGACTGAGGAGCAAGAACGTGACCCAGTCTAGTAAAGTGCCATGGCCCAGGCCATTCCTGGGTTTGCGAGGAACAACCTGGGCCAATGCTCCGCGTGAGGTCGCTGCGGGCATCACCCTGGCGGCGATGATCATCCCGCTGAATATTGGATTTACGCAAGTGGCTGGTCTGCCCCCGACTGCCGGTCTCTACGCGGGCATTATTCCACTCGTCTTATTCGCTATCTTCACCAGTTCGCGCCAGCTTGTTACCAGCCCGGATGCTCCCATCACCGCGCTCCTGGCGGCGACACTCGTAGCTTTTGCTCCGGTTGGAGATCCGCTGCGATTGCAGTTTGCCCTGGCTATTGCCTTGCTGTCCGGGCTGCTGTTTTTTGTGTTCTGGTTTTTCCGGCTGGCGTTTCTTGCCAACTTTCTGTCCCGTGCGGTGCTGGCTGGTTTTATCACCGGCCTGGGGATCGAGGTGTTCACCAATCAGGTCAGAAGGGCACTTGGGGTCGCCCATACTGAAGGAGGCGGATCGGGTGTTGAATCGATTGCCATCCAGATTCAGGACACTTTGGGCACCACGGGTTACTTTGCGGAAGTCATTACCCTGATTCAGTCGATTCCACACGCGAACTGGTATTCGGTCGCGATCGGGGTTGGCACTTTTGCCATCGTGCGCCTGATGAAACGGTACACGCCCAAGCTACCCGGGTCCCTGGTGGCACTGATCGTCATGACAGTCATCGTCGCCGTGTTCGGATTGGATAGAAAAGGCGTTAGCGTGCTGGGCACGATTCCGTCGGGCCTGCCGACGCTAGCCGTGCCGAACGTGCCGCTGGCCGATTATGTGAGGTTGTTTCCGGCAGCCATGGCTGTGGTCGCTATCACCCTGGCCGAGGCATTGCTGCTGGTCCGGGCCTACGATCGGAAAACCGGCGTCAAATCGGATGGTGGCCAGGTGCTGTTCGCCTATGGCGTGGCCAATGTGGCCGGCGCGTTCAGCGGTTCGCTGGTTTCAGGTCCCAGCGCTTCGCGGTCGGCGGCAATGGATGATGCCGGGGCTGGGGGGCAATTTCCCAGCCTGGTAGCGGCGGGGGCGATCGCGCTGGTGGTGGTCTTCTTCACAGACGAGCTTGCTGCTCTGCCCACCGCGGCCCTGGCCGGCATTGTCGCCAGTGCGGTACTAAAGCTGGTCGAAGTGGGCGAGTTTCGGGAATTCTGGCAGATGCGCCGGTCCGAGTTTTGGGTTGCTGCTGTATGTGCGATCAGCGTCCTGGCGCTGGGTCCGTTGCAGGCGGTCGTCATTGCCTTTCTGCTGGCGACGATCGATCTGCTGCGTCGGGCTGCCCGGCCGGGCACCTGGGTGCTGCGGGAGACAGCCGACGGCAGCCATTTCCTTCCTGAGGAGGCAGGCAGCGCCCCGGACACTTCCGGGATGATCGTCTATCGTTTTGGCGCTCCGCTTTACTTCGCAAACGCGGGTCTGTTCGGTGACGAGGTCGAGAAGTTGCTCACGCAGGCCACCACACCCCTCAAGTGGTTGGTGCTGGATATGGAAGCAATGGTCGATATTGATACCAGTGGCGCGGAAGCACTGCAGCAGGTCCTGTCACAGTCAGCCGGCCGCGGCGTGACCGTCGCCGTCAGCCGCGCCAATGAGTCGACGACTGCATTGTTGGCGCGGTATCAACTGCTGAAATTGATCGGCGAGGACCGACTGTACCCGACCAACCGTCACGCGATCGCCGCCTATCGGCAAGAGCATGGGCAGCCTGGTCCGGACGCGGGATCTGCCCATCAAGGAGCCGGCGATGAATGAGTGGCTGGACCAGTTGTTCAACGTTGCTGTGGTCATTTTCACTGTCGCCAATCTTGCGGCCTTGGGCCTCGAAATGAGACTGCTCGACACGCTGAAGATCCTTCGAAGCGCTCATGCCATTGGCCTGATACTGCTCTGGGGCTGGATTGTCGGACCGGCGTTGGCCGCGCTCATTGTCAGTATTCTCCCGCTGGCGGAAGGACACGCGGCAGGGTTGCTTCTGATCAGCTTGGCACCCACCGCGCCATTCTTACCTTTGATGTTGAGACGAGCCCGCGGTGATATGTCCTTCGGCGCCGCTGTGATGCTGTTGACGACGGTCGGCACCGTGGTGTTGCTGCCGTTGATTGCGCCGATGTTGATCGAAGGGCTGACGGTAGATGCCTGGTCGCTGGCCGAGCCATTGCTGCTGATGGTTTTGCTGCCGATGGTAGTCGGTACAGCGGTCAGGTTTTTCGCCGAGCCCCTCGCGGACAAGTTGTTTCCGTTGGTCAGCCGGATCGGGAGCATTTTCCTGCTGTTGGTCCTTGCCATGACCCTGGTGTTATTCGGTCGGGGCATGCTCGATGCGGTAGGCAGCTTCGCGCCCGGCGCCCAGATCCTGTTCTTCGTTGTGATCACAGCGTTGGCGTACACGGTCGGCCTGGGCCTGAAGCAGGAACAGAGAAGTGGCATCGCGTTGGCGATGTGCACGCGCAATATCGCAGCGGTGTTTGCGGCGTTCCTCGGCATTACCAACCCGCCGGCCGGCATGTTCGTCATGGTTGTGCTCGTGGTCCCGCTGGCGGCGATCGTCGCACTCGTGGCGGCGCGGATATTTGCTGCGCACGCTGTCGGAAAGTCCCAAGCAAGAAACTCAGATTCCTAATTCCATTTACAGGAGAAACA
>CAZTIB010000216.1:0-9532 GCA_964613615.1 uncultured Chromatiaceae bacterium | reverse complement strand
CAGGGACGTACCCCACCGTGCGCGGAAGCACTGATTGCCGCCGGTATACGCCGGGTCGTTTCCGGTGCCGACGATCCGAACCCGGCGGTGGACGGCGGCGGACTCGCCCGCTTGCAGGCCGCCGGCATCGTCGTGCAATCCGGCGTGCTGCAGGCAGACTGCGCCGCACTCAATGCCGGCTTCAACAGCCGCATGCAGCGGCAGCGGCCCCTGGTTCGTATTAAACAGGCGCTGAGCATGGACGGTCGCACCGGGCTGGCTAATGGTGCCAGCGAGTGGATCAGCGGGGCGGCGTCGCGCGCCGACGTGCAGCGCTGGCGGGCACGCAGTTCGGCGATTCTGACCGGCGTTGGCACGGTGCTGGCGGACAACCCGTCGTTGAATGTGCGCGATGACAGTCTCGGCGTGCACACGCAACCGGAGCGGATCATCGTCGACAGCGAATTACGCACACCGCCGAATGCGCGGCTGCTGGGCCTGCCGGGTCAAACCCGGATATTTGCGGCCGTGGATAATTCGGCGCACACCGCAGCGCTGCGCGATGCCGGGGCCTGCGTGGAAGTTATTGCCGACGGCGACGGGCGGGTTGATCTGCATGCGCTGATGCGCCGGCTCGCCGAACTGGAAATCAATGAGCTGCTGGTCGAGGCTGGGCCGGTGCTGAACGGCGCGTTGCTGCAGGCCGGGCTGGTGGATGAACTGCTGATCTATCAGGCCGCCCACGTGCTGGGAACCGGCGCGCGTGGCGCGTTCGCAGTGCCCGATTTGCAGGCCATGACCGAGCGCTACACATTTACATTGCAGGAAGTCCGGCGCACGGGGGATGACCTGCGCCTTCTTTATACAAGGAGCTGACTGATGTTCACCGGCATCGTGCAGGCACTCGGTGAGATCGAGACCGTGGAAGAGCGTGGGGGCGACCGGCGGCTCGTAATGGCTGCCGGCGGGCTGGCCCTGGGTGATGCGGGCCTCGGCGACAGTATTGCGGTGAACGGCGTTTGTCTCACCGCCGTGGACATCGAAGCCACGCGCTTTGCCGCCGACGTTTCCCGTGAAACTCTCGGTCTCACAACACTAGGCAAGGCCGAGGCCGGCCAGCCCGTCAACCTGGAGCCGGCGCTCACGTTGTCTACGCCCCTGGGCGGACACCTGGTGTCCGGGCACGTGGATGGCATGGGGCAGCTAGTGTCCAGGCACCCGGAAGCGAGGTCGACGCGCATGGTCTTTGAGTTACCGGGCGACCTCGCCCGCTACGTGGCGCGCAAGGGTTCTATCGCTATCGATGGCACCAGCCTGACCGTCAACGAGGTAGACGGGCGTCGCTTTGGTGTGAACATTGTGCCCCACACCCTTGAACGAACTATCATGGGTGCCTACCAGCCAGGCGCCTGGGTAAATATCGAAGTGGACCTGGTGGCACGCTACCTGGAGCGCTTGTTGCCTGCGGCGAATTGACCAGCGAAATTTGATGAACGACCAGCAGACATTGCAGTTCAGCCTTATCGAAGAGATCGTCGCTGACTTGCGCGAGGGTCGCATGGTCATCATTGTCGATGATGAAGATCGGGAAAACGAAGGCGACCTGATCATGGCCGCAAGCCGGGTGCGCCCGGACGACATCAACTTTATGGCGCGTTACGGCCGCGGCCTGATTTGCCTGACCCTGACCCGCGAGCGCTGCGGGCAGCTACGGCTACCGTTGATGGTTTCCGATACGAACGAAAAAAAGTCGACCAATTTCACGGTCACGATCGAAGCGGCAGAGGGCATCACTACCGGAATTTCCGCCTACGACCGGTCCAGGACCATTCGGGCGGCAGTGGCGCCCGGCGCGACGGCGGCCGATCTCCGTCAACCCGGGCATGTATTCCCGCTGATGGCCCAGCCGGGTGGTGTGCTCAGTCGCGCCGGTCACACGGAGGCCGGCTGCGATCTCGTGCGGCTGGCCGGGCTGGAACCGGCTGCCGTGATTGTCGAGATCCTGAATGAAGACGGCACCATGGCCAGGCGCCCGCAACTGGAAGTTTTTGCCCGCGAACATGGTTTAAAGATCGGCAGTATCGCCGACCTCATAAGCTATCGCCTGCAGCACGAAGAATCGGTGGAGCGCATATCCGACGACCAGGTGACGACGGAGTTTGGCGACTTCCGGTTGCTGTGCTACGAAGATCACGTGAATCGCAATGTGCATCTGGCGCTGGTGCACGGCGAGCCGAACGGCGGCGAGCCGCCGCTCGTCCGCGTGCACTTGCAGGATACGCTTGGTGACGTGCTGGGCATTCGTCATCCCAGCCTCGGCTGGCCGTTTCGCTCGGCCATCGAACGCATTACAGCCGAGAAAAACGGCATCCTCCTGCTGCTTCGCTACGACGAGTCACCGCGGCAGTTGGCCCGCGACGTGCGGCAACTGACAAGTCCAGTGGCTGGAGAAGAGATTTCGGACGGCGCGTCCGTGCTGCGCACCTTTGGCACCGGCGCGCAGATTCTGCGCGACCTGGGCGTGACCCGTATGCGTGTGCTGAGCGCGCCGAAACAGATGCACGCCATTTCGGGATTCGGCCTCGAGGTTGTAGAGTACGTCGACGACCCCCATCCAAACAGGCAACTCGATGCGTAGCATTGAAGGCAATCTCATCGTTGGCGACGCGCGCTTCTGTGTGATAGCCGCTCGTTTCAATGACGCTATCGTCGCCCGTTTGCTCGACGCAGCTGTCGATACTTTGAGCCGGCATGGCGCCGACGATTCCCAGGTTCATACCGTGCGCGTGCCTGGCGCCTTCGAACTGCCGCTGGCGGCTCGCGAAGCTGCGCGGGGTCGTCAGTACGACGCCATCATCGCCCTGGGTGCGGTGATTCGCGGGGCGACCCCGCACTTCGATTATGTGTGCAGCGAAGCGGCCAGCGGGCTCAACCGCGTATCCCTGGAATTCGGTATCCCGGTGGCCTTCGGGCTGCTGACCTGCGACACCATTGAGCAGGCCGTCGAACGGTCCGGCACGAAAGCACGCAACAAAGGCATCGACGCAGCGCTGACAGCCATAGAGATGGTCAATCTGCTGCGGCAGTTCAACGCCTGAGCCCCGCATGGCTGTTCGCGGTCGTCACGGAGCGCGCAGAATGCTCCTTCAGGCTCTGTACCAGTGGCAACTGGCCGGCCACGAACTCGCGGAACTGCGCAACCAGTTTGCTGCGCAACCAGGTTACGACGGCATCGACCGCGAGTATTTCTCTGAACAGCTGGAATGCATCGTTGAAGGTGCGGCGGGCTTCGATGAATCCATCGCCGCGGCAGCCGACCGGCCCGTCGTGCAGCTGGACCCGGTGGAACACGCGGTGTTATGGATCGGGCTCGCCGAGTTGACGGAGCGATCCGACGTACCAACCAAAGTTGCCATCAATGAAGCGGTAGAGCTGGCCAAGGAATTCGGCGCCAGTGATAGTCACCGCTACATCAACGCGATTCTCGACTCGGTGTCGCGCAGCCGCGCCTGACCGTGGACGAATTCGAGATCATCCGTCGTTATTTCTCGACGGGTTATCCGGCGCGCGAGGATGTTGTGCTGGGCGTTGGCGACGATGGTGCACTGACACGTCTGCGCGACGGAGAAGAACTGGTCACCGTGACCGATACCCTGGTTGCGGGCACCCACTTTCCGCCAGAGCTGGCCGCCGAAGCGGTGGCGCACCGTGCGCTGGCCGCCAACCTGAGCGACCTTGCGGCCATGGGGGCCGCGCCGCGCTGGTTCACACTCGCGCTGGCTTTACCCGTTGCCGAGCCCGCTTGGCTGGAAGCTTTTGCCGCCGGCCTGCGGCAGCTGGCCGGCCGCTTTGACACGGCCCTGGTCGGCGGCGACACGGTGCGCGGACCGCTCGCGGTCACTATCACGGCGCTCGGTGCCGTGCCGGCCGGCCAGGCCCTGGGTCGCAGCGGGGCGGCAAGCGGTGACGGCATTTTCCTGACCGGCAGCTCCGGCGATGCCGGGTGGACGTGGCAGGCGTTGGCGGAGGGCCTGGAGCTGGACGCTGACGACCCGCTGCATCGTCGCTTCATGTTCCCTGAGCCGCGCGTGGCCGAGGGCATTGCACTGCGCGGCCTGGCAACCGCAGCTATCGATGTATCCGACGGTTTGCATGTGGACCTGGGCCGGCTGCTGGCAGCCAGCGGTGTGGGCGGCGAGGCCAATGTCGAAAGTCTGCCGTTGTCCGCAGCCCTGACAGCGCAGGCAGGAGAGACTCGTGCCCGTGAGCTTGCGCTCACTGGTGGCGATGATTATGAGCTGTGTTTCACGGTGCCCGCGGACAACGAAGCGCCGCTGCTCGCGATGGCCGTTGCCTGGCCCTGCAGGGTGACGCGTATTGGCCAGGTCCTGTCGACACCGGGTATGCGCTGGCACCAGGCCGGTGAGTTGCTGGCGCCCCCCGCAGCGGGCTTCCGGCATTTTTGAAAGTGTTATGTCGCATGATCTGAAACCTTCACTCGCGCGCCAGGTGCTTGCTGATCCGATTCACTGGCTGGCCTTCGGCTTCGGCGCCGGGCTTGCTCCCATCGCACCCGGCACATGGGGTTCTGCCCTGGCCGTCGCGATTTACTGGTGGCTGGCGCCGATCCCGCTGACGATCTTTGCAGTTGCACTGGTCATTATGTTCATTGGCGGCATCTGGATCTGCGGCGTGAGTGCCAGGCGCCTGGGTATTCACGATCACTCGGGCATCGTCTGGGACGAAATCGTCGGCATGCTGATCGTGCTGATGTTTTTGCCGGCGGAACCGCTGTGGATGGGCGCCGCGTTTCTCGCCTTTCGGCTCTTTGATATCTGGAAACCCTGGCCGATTCGGGACCTGGATCACAGCGTCTCCGGCGGGCTCGGAATTATGCTCGACGACGTACTGGCGGCTGTCTATGCCGCGCTGTTAACAGTCCCGTTACAGCGCATTCTCGCCGCCCCGTAGTCCGGCCGAAGGGGGCCAGCGCATGGCCGATTCAGCGTTCGCGACACAAAAAATCGTCCTCCCGGCGCTGCCCGAAAAAATTGGCAAGTACCCGATTATCAGGCGGGTGGGGCACGGTAGTACCGGCGTTGTCTACCTGTCGCACGATCCCTTTTTCGGCCGCGATGTCGCCATCAAACTTTACGACATTGACCCCGGCGCCGACCCGGCCGAGATCAAAGTAGCGCGCAAGATGTTCTTCAACGAAGCCCAGATGGTGGGCATGCTGCAGCATCCGAATATCTTGCCGATGTATGACGCGGGCGAAGAGGACGGCAAGTACTACGTCGTGATGGAGCACGTGCAGGGCGCACGGACGCTGGCCTCTTACTGCCGCCCGGAACACCTGCTGCCCATTCATGATGTCGTGAAGATCATCTATACCTGCGCAAAGGCACTGCACTATGCCCACAAGCGCGGGGTCATTCATCGTGATATCAAACCCAGCAATCTGATGCTGACGCGCGACAACGAAGTGCGGGTCATCGATTTCGGTATCGCTATTCTGAAAGACGCCGAGATTTCCAGGATTGAAGGCATTGCCGGGTCCCCGAGCTACATGGCGCCCGAGCAGATCCAGTCGTCGGAGATTACCCCCGCGTCGGATGTCTACGCCCTGGGCGCCGTGATGTACGAATTGCTGACCGGCTTCCGGCCATTTCGGGCCTCGACCCTGTCGCGCCTGCTGAACCAGATCGTGTTCGCAACCCCGCCGCCGATTCACCGGCTACGACCGGATATACCGGAAGATCTGGAGGAAGTCTGCGCCATCGCAATGCAGAAGGACCCGCTCCAGCGTTTCGAAAACGCCGGTGAACTGGCCGCACGGCTCACCCGCGTGTACCACGGCTTGCGCGACCAGGAAGAGGTGCTCGACAACCGCGAGCAGTTCGATCAGCTGCGCAGACTGAGCTTTTTTCACGACTTCTCGGTGGGAGAGATTCGCGAACTGCGCCGTGCCAGCGAGTGGCGTGAGTACCAGCCCGGTGACGAGGTCGTTCGCGAGGGCGAGATCGACGATCGCTTCTTCGTCATCGTCAACGGCCATGTCGCCGTGGAGCGTAACGGCCAGGCTGTGGGTAGCCTCGGTCCCGGCGACTGCTTTGGCGAAGCGAGCTATGTGTCGGACATCAAGCGCACTGCCACAATTCGGGCCGGTGCCGGCGTGGAATTGCTCAGCGTCAGCGCCACTCTCCTGGAGCAGGTATCCACGGCCTGCCAGCTGCGCTTCACGCGCGTGTTCCTAGATACGCTGATCCAGCGCCTGCAGGGGTCTAACAGCCCGTCGACCTGAGGGGTGGAGGGTCCCTGAAACCCCTTCGTTTCCGCAGCCCTGCCACCAACGTCCGACTCCGGAAGGCCTGCAGCGGCTGCAGCCGCTCCCACGGTTGTGATTAGGCGTCTTCGTCGTCTTCGGGGCTGAATTCGCGGAGTTCTTCCCCGATCAGTACCTCGACTTTTTGCTCGGCCTGGTCCAGCGCCGCCTGGCAGTCGCGGCTGAGCTTCACGCCGCGTTCGAATTGCTGCAGCGACTTGTCCAGGCTCTGTTCGCCGGTCTCCAGCTGCTCGACGATTTCCTCAAGTTCACTCATGGCTTTTTCGAGGTTGACGCGCTTGGGCTTTGAATCTGCCACCTGGAGTGCTCCGATCCGAACAGAACGGGGGAGCCTTGCACAGCGGCACGTTCCCGGTCAACGCAGCAAGGCTGCGGAAAGCACGGGTTGACCCGCCGCATTGGCCGACCTATATTTAGACTGAGTCTAATCACACAGCCGGGCGGTCGTCGCCCCCAGCAGGAGATAGAGAAGTGGACCTCAAAGGCAGCCAGACCGAAAAGAATCTGAAAGACGCATTCGCAGGCGAGTCGCAGGCCAATCGCCGCTACCTGTACTTTGCAAACAAGGCCGACGTCGAGGGTTACAACGACGTAGCCACCGTGTTCCGTTCTACCGCCGAAGGCGAAACCGGCCACGCGCACGGGCATCTCGACTATTTGGCGCACGTGGGTGATCCCGCCACAGGGCTGCCCATCGGCGCTACGTCAAGCAACCTGAAGGCTGCCATCGCCGGCGAAACCCACGAGTACACGGATATGTACCCGGGTATGGCGAAAGCTGCCCGTGACGAGAAGTTCGACGAAATCGCCGACTGGTTCGAGACCCTGGCCAAGGCCGAACGTTCGCACGCGAACCGGTTCCAGAAAGCCCTGGATCAGCTGGACGGTTAAAGGCATCCGACGGACGCCCTGCGTTGCGGGGCGTCCGTTTCATGTCCAGCACACATGGCCACTACACCTACGACCCGCGAGGGTAGCCTGGAAGCGCCCACGCGACACGCCGTCGACTGGCGTTCGCCGGAGTTTTACGACGAGAAGTCGCTGTTCACCGAATTGGAACGGGTCTTCGACATCTGTCACGGCTGCCGGCGCTGCTTTTCCCTTTGCAACGCCTTCCCGACCCTGTTCGACGCCATCGACGAGGGGGACACGGGCGAGGTGGACGGCGTTGCACGCGACGTCTACTGGGATGTCGTCGACCATTGCTACCTGTGCGACATGTGCTACATGTCGAAGTGTCCCTACGTACCGCCGCATGAATGGAACGTGGATTTTCCGCACCTGATGCTGCGGGCCAAGGCGAAGCGCTTCCGGGATGAGGGCGCGTCGCTGCCGGACAGGATTCTGGCGGATACCGACCGGGTTGGCAGCCTGGCGGGTATTCCGGTGGTCGCTGAAGTGGTCAATGCGGTGAACCGCAGCAAGCCTGGTCGGGCGCTGCTGGAAAAGACCCTTGGCGTTGCCAGCGATGCGCCGGTGCCCGAGTATCACAGCCGCAGCGCGCGCAAGCGGCTGGCAAGCCATCAAAGCGGGGCCGTGCCGACAGCGATCAATGGCACCCAGGGCCGGGTCGTGCTGTTTACGACCTGTTATGGCAACCGCAACCGACCGGATATCTGTGAAGATCTGATGGCGGTCTTCGAACACAATGGCATCCGTGTGGCCCTGGCCGGGGTCGAACGCTGCTGTGGCATGGCCAAGCTGGAGCTGGGCGACCTCGATGCGGTGGCGGCCGCCAAGGACGTCAACGTACCGGAACTGGCGCGGCTGGTGCGCGAGGGCTGGGACATCGTAGCGCCGGTGCCGTCTTGCACGCTGATGTTCAAGCAGGAGCTGCCGTTGCTATTCCCGGAAGACGAGGACGTGGCGCTGGTTGCCAGGGCCTTCTTCGACCCCTTTGAGTACCTGTTCTTGCGGCACAAGGGCGACGCATTGAAGACCGAATTTTCCAGCGAGCTGGGCAAGATCTCTTACCAGGTGCCTTGTCATCTGAGAGTGCAGAATATTGGGCTGAAGACCAGGGACGTGCTGGCGCTAGTGCCCGGTACCGAGGTCGACGTCATCGAGCGCTGCTCGGGCCACGATGGCACCTACGGTGTGAAGCGCAAGTTCCGGGCTGCATCCCTGAAAATTGCCAAGCCGGTCATGCGCAGGGTTGAGGAAGCGGAGGCCGATCACTTTGTCAGCGACTGTCCGATGGCAGCCGACCAGGTTGCCGGCGGCGTGGATGGGGTGACGGGTGGTCATCCCATTTCGCTGTTACGGCAGGCTTACGGAATTTGAATATGAACAAGTTGCAGCCGGAAGATCTCTACTCGCTCGAAAACTATGCCCGGTTGCGGCCCGAATTTCGGGCCCAGGTGCTGGCGCACAAGACACATCGCAAGCTGGCTATCGGCGACCACGTGACGCTGCTGTTTGAAGACCGGCTGACGATGCAGTACCAGATCCAGGAAATGCTGCGTGTGGAGCGCATCTTCGAGCCCGAAGAAATTGCCGCCGAGCTCGAGGCTTACAATCCGCTGATTCCCGACGGCCGCAACTGGAAGGCGACCATGCTGATCGAGTACCCCGACCCGGACGAGCGGCACCAGGCTCTCGCGCGCCTGCGCGGCATTGAGGACCAGGTCTGGGTCCGGGTCGAAGCTTGCGACCCGGTCATGGGGATTGCCGATGAGGACCTGGACCGCTCGAACGACGAAAAGACCTCGGCGGTGCACTTCCTGCGCTTCGAGCTCACCGATGGCATGATCGCCGCGCTGCGGGACGGCGCGTCGCTGACCGCAGGATGCGGCCACGAGGCCTACACGGGCACCGCCCGCGTTTCCGAGGCAGGCCGAGAATCGCTGATCGCCGACCTGGACTGACGCTCGCCCCCGCGCGCCGGGATTGACGAATTTCCCGGAGCGTCTAACATGCACCCGTTGTTGTGCGCACCGTTGCCTGGAGACAGGCTGCGGCTAACCGGGTTCATCATTCAATGAGTCGCAGTTATGGCGCCGCTGACATCGAGGTGCTCAGCGGTCTCGATCCTGTTCGGCGTCGGCCGGGCATGTATACCGACACGTCTCGGCCAAATCACCTGGCCCACGAGGTGATCGACAACAGCGTCGACGAAGCGATTGCCGGGCACTGCAAACGCATCGACGTGAAGCTCCACAAGGACGGGTCCCTGGAGGTTGCCGACGACGGCCGGGGCATGCCGGT
>CAZTIB010000215.1:0-14821 GCA_964613615.1 uncultured Chromatiaceae bacterium | reverse complement strand
AGCTGGCTGATTGTCCGGTTCACCTGCTCACGCAGGCCCGCGTAACTCAGCGACTGTCGTTCCGGCGCACCGATGGCCGGGGCGTCGGCCTCGCCGTTTGCCAGTAATTCAATAATCGTGGCCACGCGCAAATGGTAACTGTTCCGTCACGCCGAATAGCGGTCTGCGGGCCCTGCAAGTGACCTGTCACCGACAGATGGAGCGGGGGTGCGCCCGGCGCTGGCTACCAGGGCATGGTTTCGCCCTGGTAGTCCACGAAGCGGCCGTTGTCTGCCGGCCCGAGCCCGTCAATCACGACCAGGAGCTGGGCGACACTGTCGCTGGGTTTCAGCGCCCCGGGAAAGCGCATCAACTGCGGGTTCGTGCCGACCATGCCCGGGTGCAGCATGACCGCGGTGACACCCTTGCGTCGCGTTTCATAGTGCAGCGTGTGGAAGTACATGTTCAGCGCGGCCTTGCTGGCCTTGTAGTGATAGAGCGCGGCAACCTTGGAACCGGCCACGAAAGAACCGGAGTCGCTGGACATCGCCAGCACCAGTTTCAGTTGCGAAGCCTCTACGTTCGGCATGAAGGCTTGGGCGACTTTCATCGGGCCGATGGTGTTGACCTCGAAGCTCTGTCGCGCCACGTCGAAGTCCAGCTTCGCCAGGCGGCGGCCTGCCGTTTCCGAGGTCGGTCCCATGGCCGCGTTCAGCAGCAGGATGTCGATGGGTTGGTCACGGTATTTCTCGGCCAGGGCATCGATGCCCTCATGATCCGTCACGTCCAGGTATTCGATCAGGATGTCGGGATCCGCGGCAGCCAGGGCCTGCAGCTCGGTGGCGGCCTCCGGCTTGCGAGTTGTGGCAATGACCCGCCAGTCGCGCGCCGACAGCTGCCGCACGAACTCGAAACCGATGCCGCGATTGGCGCCGGTGATCAATACGGTGGGCTTGCCGATTTCCGCATCCGCGGCGGTACTTGCGGCTGCCAGCAGGCAGACGAGCAGCAGATTCTTCATGGCTTGCGCCCTGTCCATTGGCCTGCGTACATCATTCGGGTTTCGCCGCGTCCCGGCAAGGGGTCGCGTTGCGGTCCACGCTGCGGCTCCTGCCCCTGCTCGCTGGGTGCCTGCCTTGTCATCGCTCTGCGGCTCGGCGCATGATGATTTTCGTATGCATTTACCCAGCTTTGAATACCTGAAACCCGACAGTGTGGCCGACGCAGTCCGGATGCTCGGCGAAGCTGACGGCCGCGCGGCCATACTCGCCGGCGGCACCGATCTCATGGCCAGCATGGGCCAGCGGCTGAGCACGCCGGAAAGCCTGATCAGTATCCGTGATTTGCCGGAGTTGCAGGGCGTTACGCTGCTTGAAGACGGCGGTGTGCGGATCGCAGCCGGCACTACCCTGACAGATCTCGTGGACCACGCAGGGTTGGCGGCAAGCCTGCCGATGTTCCACAAGGCCGTGCGTTCCGTGGCGTCCGTGCACGTGCGCAACATGGCCACGCTGGGCGGTAACCTCGCGCTGCCGACCCGCTGCTGGTACACGAACCAGACGGAGACCTGGCGGAATGCGCGTGCCGGTTGTTTCAAGACCGATGTCGAGCAATGTCACGTGCTGGCCAGCAGTCAGCATTGCGTCGCGACCAGCAGCGCGGACACCGTGCCGGCGCTGATTGCACTGAATGCAAGCATCACGGCCATCAGTCAGCGCGGTGAGCGGGAGATTGCGCTGGCTGAGTTCTATCGCGACGACGGTGCGCTACCCACGGTGCTCGACAAGGATGAACTGATCACATCGATTCACGTGCCGGGTTTTGCCGGCCGAGGCGCCTTTCTGAAAGTCACGCCACGCGAGGGCATCGACTTTGGTCTCGGCAACATCGCGGTCGTTGTAAGCGGGACGGACGATCGACCGGACGGCGTCCGGATCATCGTGAATTCCCTCGGCTCACATCCGATGCGCCTGCGGGCCGCCGAGGCCGCGTTGCTGGAGCAGGGTCTGACGGATCAGGGCATCGATATCGCGATGGATGTCGCGCGTCAGGACCTGGGTGACATCACCAATCTCTGGACGCCGGCCGGCTACAAGCGCCGGCTGGTGCGCACATTACTGCGCCGGGCGCTCGTGGATCTCCGGGACTCCAAAGTGACAGGCGTATGAACAAGCGCCTGATCACGCTGACCGTCAACGGCGACCGCCACGAGATCGCGGTGGTTCCCACCCGGACGTTGAACCAGGTGATTCGCGACGACCTGCGCCTGACCGGTACCAAGCGCGGCTGCACCAGCGGTAGTTGCGGGGTGTGCACGGTGAATGCTGAAGACGGTCGCGCGATTCTGTCCTGCATCACACTGGCGGTGGAATGGGACGGCCGCGCTGTCACCACGGTGGAAGGCGTCGCTGAAGACGGCAAGTTGCAGGACCTGCAACAGGCCTTTCTCGAACTCGGCGCCGTGCAGTGCGGTGTCTGCACGCCGGGGCTGATCATGAGCGCGCGCGCATTGTTGATCCGGAAACCGGATGCCGACGAGCAGGCCATCAATGAAGCGCTGGCCGGGGCCATCTGCCGTTGCACCGGCCACATCAAGGTGAAAAAGGCGGTGGCGCGCGCCGTGCAACTCATCGCCGAGAAGGATCGCCAGCATGGCACGCAAAGCTGAGCTCAGCGTCGTCGGCAAGAGCCAGCCGCGGCTGGACGGCTTCGACAAATTGTCCGGCCGCTCCGTCTTTACGGACGACGTCTACCTGCCGGGCATGCTGCATGGTCGGGCCGTACGCAGCGAGCGGGCACACGCGCGCATCGTGCACATCGATACTTCTGCCGCGGCAAAAGTACCGGGCGTGAAGCTGATCCTGAGCAAACGGGATGAGCCCGATTTGAGCATCGGTATGCATCAGCCGTTGTTCGACGATACGGTGCGCTTTATCGGGCAGGAGATCGCGGCGATCGCCGCGGTGGAAGAGGCAGCGGTCTTCGAAGCTGCGTCCCTGGTAAAGGTGGAATACGAGCCGCTGCCGCCGGTGACTACCCTTAGCGAGGCGCTGGCCCCGGGTGCGCCGCAACTGCACGCGAGTGCGGTCGGTAACGTGGCCTGGAAAAACGAGGCATGCCACGGCGATGTCGACAAAGCCTTCGAAGAATCCGAACTGGTGGTCGAAGGTGAGTACGCGAGCAACGCCAGTCACAACTGTTACGCCGAGTTTCACGCGGCGGTGGCCGATTTCACCCGCGCAGACCACTTGACCCTGTGGACGCCCAGCCAGTCGGCGGTGCTGTTCCAGGAATCCATGGCCGAGGCTTTCGGTCTTTCTGTCAGCGATGTGCGCATGATGACGCTGAACACCGGTGGCGCCTTCACCGGCCGCGGCTCGGCGCGGCCGCATCACTACCTCAGCGCGCTGTTGTCGCGACACTCGCGCCGGCCGGTGAAAGTTCGGGCCTACTCCGACGAAGAGTTCCTGATGGGCCGGGCCGGTGGCCGCGCCGAATACAAGTTCCGCACCGGTGTGACGAAGGACGGTCGCATTAAGGTCATCGATGCGGATATGACCTTCGACAGTGGCGCCTATATCGAGCAGCAGAGCCTCGTGACCTATTTGACTGCGTCCTATCTGCACTGGCTGTTCCGCGTGGATGCGATTCGCTACCACGGTCGGGTGGTGTACACGAACAACATGCCCTACTGGTTCCATCACGGTGGCGGCATCGCGCAGATGCAATTTGCGTGGGGCCGGCACATTGACGAGGTGGCCGATGCACTGAGCATGGATCCCGTGGACCTGATGCTGCTGAACGCGGTCAAGAAGGGTCATCGCACGATGACCGGCGTGCATTTCGCAAGCTGCGGGCTGAAGCAATGCATTCGCAAGGCCGCGCGGCAGGCCGGCTGGAAGCGCAAACGCGGCAAGTTGCCGATAGGCAAGGGCATTGGCATCGGTTTGTCGGCCATGGCTTCCGGCGCCAAGGGCCGTTTCGTTCACGACGCATCGGCGGCCTTCATCAAGGTGGCCGAAGACGGTTCGGTGACACTGGCCACGGGTATTCCGGACATGTGCCAGGGCTCGCATACGACGATGGCGATCATCGCCGCCGAGGTACTGGGCATCACACCGGACGACATCACGATTATTGCGGGCGATACGGATATCACGCCCTTTGATGTTGGCGCCTTTTCCCAGCGCGGCACCTTCAACACGGGTAACGCGGTCAAGAACGCCGCGCAGGATGCCCGCAAGCAGCTGGCTAAGAAAGCCGCCGCGGATCTCGACGTGAAAGCTTCCGCTCTGGTGTTTCGTGATCACCAGGTCTATCCGAAGGGTGAGCCGGAGCGGGCGATTCCGTTTGCGAAGCTGGTGTACGGCCTGCTGCACAGCATGGAAGGCCGTGTGGTGATGGGTCGCGGCTTCTACAACTCGCCGGCAAAGCGGGGTTCCATGGCCTATTCCTTCGGTGCGCAGATTGCCGAGGTGACGGTCGACCGGGAGACCGGATTCGTGACCGTAGATCGCGTGGTGGCGGCCCACGACCTGGGCCGAGCCATCAATCCGCAGGCGGTCGAAGGGCAGATCGACGGGCAGGTGTTCTCCGGCATGTCGCAGGTACTTTACGAGGAGATGCTGCTGGAAGACGGCCAGCCGCTGAATCCGTCGCGGCTGGAGTACAAGCTGCCAAGATCTTTCGAAGTGCCGGACATCGAACACATCCTGGTGGAAACCGTCGATCCGCACGGCCCCTTTGGCGCGAAGGAGGTCGGCGAGGGCCCCATCGTCGCGACCATGGCAGCGATTGCGAACGCGGTGGCCGACGCGCTGGGCGAACCGGTGACGGAAATTCCGGTATCGCCGTGGCGCGTGCTGCGGGCGGTCAGCCGGCAGGATGACTGACTAGTGGGGTCAGACCGCCAGAATTTTTGGTCTGACCCCAAGTCTTTCTGCGCGCTGGTAATCAGCGCTTTGTCTTGCCAGGGAACCGGGCCGGCCTTAGCTGCACCCGGCCTGCCGGTCGCCGGCTATGACCAAGACCTGTGCGTCACCGCGCAGCGCATGCTCGTGAACGCGCCCGACATGCCGGTGCGCGTGCAGCGGGGTGAGGGCAATGGCTTTCACACGATTCAGATGAGTGTCGATGAGGATCGGCGCGAACTCGTGGTGGCCATGTCCACTGGCACGACCGCAGACGCCGGCAAAGTCTTGCCCACCTACGTGGCCTGCAAGATGGTCAACCGCGACCGCGTGAACGATCAGCTGGACCTGCAGCTCGACGGGCCACGGCGTAGCTGCCGGGACGTGAACGAGCACACTTTTCAGCTCGCGTGGGCCTTGTTGAGCGACGCCGAGCGGCAGCGCTACGTGGACCACGGGAGAGGGCTGGTTATCGCCGACGACATCCCCGTGGCCACCGGGGGTGAGTGGCTGCCGGCCGCTGCGGCCATTTACGTCATCGCTGCAGGCGACGGCGCCGTCCTGAAGGTCAGCGCGCCTTCCGTGCAGGTGCCCTGGAACAGCGGCGAACGGGGCTTCTTCCAGGGGACTCACCACTGCAAGCTGATCTCGCTGTCGGCAATGCGCCGCTGGATGACGCGCGGGGCTTTCGACGCCGACGCGCCGTTGTTGCCCGCCGGCAAAGCGGCCTGCGTGGCCCCGTCGGCCATGACCGCCCGCGCCGGCAGCTGCCTGTTCTATTTCGCCCCGGCGAACGCGATGTTCTGCACTGACTTCAGCGGCGTTGGGTGGAGCGAGGCAACGGCCCGCGACGAATGCGGCAAGCGGCACGCGAGTCGTTCGGCGTTGAAGGCGGCCAGCAACCGATATGAGGGCGCCGGAGGTGTCTACAGTCCCGCGGGCTGCGCAGCACGTGCGGATGCGCCGACCATCGCCGGCACCTGTGTATTTCACTGCAACGAATCAGATGAGGTGTTGTGGCAGGTTGCGGGTGGCGCCGATGCGATGATGAACCGGGCCTGCGATCTCTATCTGGACGCTGGCCAATGATTAATGGTGTCGTGACGAAGACGCAATGCACCTTCCAGGGCCGGAGCTTCGGCCAGGCCGTGAGTCCGGATATGCGCTACGCGGTTTTCGCCGAGCGTTTCGAGTGGGAAGAAACGCTGCACGGCGCAGATGGCAGCGTGCTGGTGAGCACCGGCGGCAACCTCGTCGCGTCCCGCGACTAGCCGACTGAAATATTCGCCGCTTCGAGTGCCGGGGCAATGGGCAGACTGCGTATCCGCGGTCCCCCCGCGGCGCGAATCGCGCCGGCCAGGGCCGGTGCAACAGCAGGCAGCGCGGGTTCGCCGGCGCCCCCGGGACGGCCGCCGCTATCCATCAGCAGCACATGAATGGGCGGCGTATCTGCCAGGCGCAGGAACCGGTACTTGTGGAAATTGTCCTGCTGCGCGACACCGTTCTTGAAAGTGATCTCCCCGTACAGGCCCGCGGCGAGGCCGTCGACGATGGAACCTTCAATCTGCGACCGGGCACCGTCAGGGTTAATGATTTGGCGCAGGTCCATCACGCAGGTGATGCGATCGATAGACAAGGCTCCGCCGGCGATCGTCACTTCTGCGGCTACCCCGCAGAGCGCGCCGCAGCTGTCGCCCAGCGCCATGCCTCGTCCCTGGCCGGGCAGCAGGGGTTCGCGCCAGCCCGCCTTGTCGGCGGTGGCCTCCAGCACGGCCCGATGCTGTGGCAGCCCGCCCAGGTGCCGCAGGCGAAACTCCAGCGCATCGCTCCCGGCGGCCGCCGCGAGCTCGTCCATGAAGCCTTCCACCATGAAGCTGACACCCGACGACCCGGGACTTCGCCAGTAGCCCACCGGTACGCCAGGATTCAGGGGCAGCGTGGTTACCCGCAGGTTCGGCACGTCGTAGGCCTGGGTTCTTGCCGCAGTAATCATCATGCCGTCGCGCTCTGCATTACTGCCGCGCGGGTTCGGCGTGCGCGCGTAGAAACTCGCCACCACCGACTGGGAAACGGCCTGGTAGTCCAACGCGCTGATGCGGCCGTCTGCGTCGACGGCCCCGCGGATCTTCGCCAGCACCGCCGGGCGGTACATGTCCTGGCGCACGTCCTCTTCCCGCGAGTACAGGATCTGCACCGGGGTGCCCGGCATGGCCGTCGCCGCCCTGACCGCGTGGCCGACGTGGTCCATATCCGCGCGCCGGCCGAAGGAACCGCCGATGAGAGTCTGGTGCACGGTTACCTTTGCCGGCTTCAGTCCGGTTATCCGGACCGCTTCATCGTGCGCGAGAGACTCCGACTGGCTGGGCGCCCATACCGTGAGCCGGCCGTCCTGCATCACCGCCGCGCAGCTCATGGGTTCCATGCACACATGGGCGACGAAGGCCAGGCGATACTCGGTCTCGATGACGTTGCCGGCAGCCAGCGCAGTGTCCACGTCACCATCGTCGCGAAAGACCGGCGCGTCGGGTGTTGCCAGCGCGGCGCGGTAGTCGTCGAAGAGCTGCGCCGATGTGACGCCGTCTGCGCCGCTGCCCGGCACGGTTGCCACCGTGACTCGCCGGGCCCCTTCAAGAGCCGCCCAGGTATTGCTCGCAACAACGGCTACGGCGTGTTCACCGAGTTGCAGCACGCGTTCGACACCCGGCACTGACAGCGCCGCGTCGCCGTCATTACTCTCGATGCGGCCACCGGCCACCGGGCTGTGCACCACGGTTGCAAAGCGCAGCCCCGGCAGTCGCATATCCGTGACGTACTCGGCGCGGCCGGTGACCTTGTCCGGGATGTCCAGGCGTGGCACCGAGCGGCCGCTGATTCGCCAGTCTTCGGGATTCTTGACCGCCGGGTCCTCTGGTGGATTCTCCTGCGCCGCGTCGGCGGCCAGTTCGCCGTAACCCAGAGATTCGCCGGTGGCCGGATTCCAGACCCGGCTCTTGTCGGTACGCAAGCCTGCGGGCGGCACCTGCCAGCGGCGGGCGGCAGCCGCCACCAGCATTTCCCGCGCCGCTGCGCCGGCCGGGCGCAGCGTGTCCCAAGCATCGATCACGCTGGAGCTGCTGATCGTCATGATCATGCCAACGGCGTGAAATACCCGCCGAATCGCCGCGGTGCCGGCAGCAGCGAAGAAGCTGTCTTCCGTCGGCCCGAGGGGCCGGCCGTTTTCCAGCATGCCGAAGTTGAAGTAGTCGCGATCCAGCGGCGTGAATTCGTAGCTCACCTGGTCCCAGTCTGCGTCCAGCTCTTCGGCGAGCATCATGGGTATTACGGTGGTCACGCCCTGGCCCATCTCGGCGCGGTGCACGCCGCAGACTATGCGCCCGTCCGGGCCGATCTTGATCCACGCGTTCAGCGGGCTCAGCTCCGGCGTTGATGCGCCGAACTTTTGCGTGGCATCGCCGTCATTGAGGCGATTCGCGCCGTACCACAGCGCGAGCCCGCCGCCGGCCGCAACGCCGGTGACCAGCAGGGCTCGGCGACTGATCGGCATTCGGCAACTCCTCACACAGTTCCTGGTGGGGTCGATTATAGGGGCATGCGCGGCGCGCGAGGCTGGGTTCAGCGCGTAAAAAAGACAAGTGTGTACATCGAATCAAAGCCCGGCATCGCGGACGCACTAGCGGCTCGCCCTCGGCGGCGCCAGTGTATATCCTAGCGGCTGTCCTTCCTGATCAACGGCGGCTGACGAATAAATGTCACGGTCGATTTCAGTCTTGATAGTCCTTGCCACCGCGATGCTTCTGGTCGGTTGCACGAAACCGACTGCGCAACCCGAGAGCAGCTATCGCATCATGCAGCGCACGGAAATACCCCTGCAGCCGATGGTGCAGCCTCCGGAAGGGCAGCCCTTTCGCCGCAGTTTTGACCAGCGTGACAACGAAGGCTGGATCAGCGATGACGGACGCTGGTCAGTCACGGGTGTGGTGGACCACACACACTTTCGCTGCGGGACTTACGAAGTCGGTATCCAGCTGGGCCGAGGAGTCTCGGCGTGCGCGCAGCCTGAGTGGTTCAACGAGCCCCAGTACGGGACCCGCGAACGACAATGCAACAGCGCATCGCTCATTCATACCGGCGGGGCCACCTTGCCCGTGTCGCGGGAGCAGGTGATTGCTGCCAATTGCGTGCGTGTACTCGTTCGTTGCAGCGGCACATGCGGCTAGGCTAGTGACTGCCACTAGCGTGACAGTTCGCGCCCTGTCCCGGCTTGCGGTCATTGTGTACCTGTCGGTTGTCGCGACGCTGCTCGCCGGCTGCGGGGGTGACCCGCTGGAACCGTGGCACGAGGAGTACCTCGATGAAGAGTTCCGCGTCAGCGACTCGGACGCCGCGCAAAGCTTCACTGAATACCTGGAACTGGAAGATCGCCTGTTTCGGCAGCTCGACGAAGAAGTCTATTCGCAGGTGGGCACCGGCCCGAGATTTGGCCTCGTTCGGTACAGCAGAGGCAGTGCCTCCGATCCGCAGGCGCGCAATCCGAACTGGAATCGCAGCTTCGAGCTGACCGCCGACAACCCCGCCGGTGGTGTGCTCCTGCTGCACGGCATGTCCGATTCGCCCTACAGCTTGCGCGCCCTGGGTGAGTCGCTGAAAGCACGCGGGTACTGGGTAATCGGCCTGCGCCTGCCTGGTCACGGCACGGCGCCATCCGGGCTGTTGCGGGTGCGTTGGCAGGATATGGCCGGTGCCGTGCAGCTTGCTGCCCGCCACCTGGCCGAGCGCGTGGGCTCAGCGCCCTTGCACATTGTGGGATATTCCAACGGCGCGCCGCTGGCGCTGAATTACACGCTGGATGCGCTGGACAGTGACGCCGAACGGGTGCCGGCCAGCCTGGTGCTGTTGTCGCCCGCCATCGGTCTGGGGACGGGCGCCGGCCTGGCTTCCTGGATGCGCGCGCTGGCCAATGTGCCGGGGCTGGGACGGTGGATATGGCTGGATGTGCAGCCAGAGTTCGATCCCTACAAGTACAACTCTTTTGCGACTAACGCCGGCGCCCAGGTATTCGCGATTACGCAGCGGATTGCGGAGCGCGTCGCAGCCAGGGCCGCAACGGACGCGGACACCGTGTTGCCGCCGGTCCTGGTCTTTAAATCTACTGTCGACGACACGGTCTCCACCCAGGCGGTCGTCGACAATCTGTTGGGCCGGCTGCGCCCGGCGCGGCACGAATTGGTGCTGTACGACATCAACCGGGTTGCCGGAGTGGGGTCTATATTGGTCGACGACGCCGGCCCGTTGACGGTTCGATTAATGGATGACGGCGCTCTGCCTTTCGGCGTTACCCTGGTGACCAATCAAAACCCGGAGAGCCGGGAGGTCGTGGCGCAGTTCAAGCCGCCGTTCTCAAATGGCCTTGCGGCGATCGATGAACTGGGTCTCGCGTGGTCGCGCGATATTCTGTCGCTGTCGCACATTGCCTTGCCGATCGGGCCCGACGATCCGTTGTACGGCCGCGAGCGGCCACCGGGCGGCTCCCTGTTTCTTGGCCAGCAGGCGATCCAGGGTGAACGCGGTTTGATTCGAATCCCGGCCAGCTATTTCCTGCGGCTGCGGCACAACCCGTTCTACGAGTACCAGAGCGCGAGGATCCTGGCCTGGCTGGAGGCCGCCGGGGAAAACTGAAATCGACCGTTCGGAGGCGAGGAGAACATCGTGATCCAGGTAAACAAACTAATGTATGGCGGGTTCGCGGCCATTTCACTGTTGGCCGGTTGCGCTACCCAGAATGAACCGCCTGTGTTGGGCGACGAGGAGAGCTTCGACGGCCTGCGGCGCGTTGAGAATTCACGCGCCAGTGCCGCGTGGATCCGGCCTGGCGTCGATTTTTCCAGCTACAACAAGATTCGTCTGCAGGGTGCCGGCCTCAGTTTTCGGCCGGTGACCAGAATCGGATCGAACGCTCGCGAATTCCCGGTGTCGGAAGCCAATCAACAGCGCATGAAGGAGATACTGGCGGAGGTCTTCACCGAAGAGCTCGAGAAATCCACACGCTTCGAACTGGTCCAGGATTATGGGCCCGAAGTGCTTACGGTCTGGGGTGGCCTGACTGACGTAGTGTCCTTCGTGCCGCCGGAGCGCGGCGCGCGCGATCGCATCTTCATTTCCGACGTCGGCGCGGCAACGCTGGTGCTGGAACTGCGTGACTCGCAGAGCAACACCACGCTGGCCCGGGCGGTAGACCGGCGCGCCGCGAGCCGCGCGGGCGGTACCATGCAGCGCTCGAATTCCGCATCGAACTGGGCCGAGGTGCGCCGTGTCGCGCGGCGCTGGGCGACGATGCTGCGCGAACGCCTCGACGCGTTAGATACATGGAAGGTCGCCGGGACGTAAATAAAATGGGCGCGGGTCCGGCGGACCCGCGCCCAAAACCACCGCAGCCTGTTGGAAGGCGCGGCGCTTAGCGCTGCGCTTTTAGCGCGTCGCGTATCTCGGTCAGCAGCTTTTCTTCCGCGGAAGGTTCTGGCGGCGCCGGCGGCGGCGCTGCTTCCTCGGCTTTTTTCATCTTGTTCATCGCCCGGATCACCATGAAGATCGCAAACGCGATGATCACGAAATCCAGAATCGTGTTGATGAAAGTGCCGTAGCGAATCACCGCCGCGCCGGCCTCTTCCGCCGCTGCCAGGCTCGGATAATCGAGATCGCTCAGGTTGATGTACAGGCTGCCGAAGTCCACGTTGCCCATCAGCATGCCGATGGGCGGCATGATCACGTCGTTCACGAAGGAACTGACGATCTTGCCGAAGGCCCCGCCAATGATGATACCCACGGCCATATCGACGACATTGCCGCGCATCGCGAATTGTTTGAATTCTTCTAACATCACTTGTACCTCGTGCGTGGGTTACTGGCCCATCATGTCCTGGGCTTTCTTCATCGCGTCGTCTTTGCTGGTGTCAGCAGCTTCGCCAGCAGCGTCTTCCGCCATGGCCTTGCCCTGATCCATCATCGCGCCAGCTGAGTCACCAGCGCTGTCCATTGCCGCGCTGCCGGCGGCTTTTGCAGCTTCGGTCATATCAGCCCCTTCCGCCATCGCGTCCTGGCCCGCCTGCATCGCCGCGTCTCCGGCATCGGAGGTAGCCTGGCCGGCTTGCTCCTTCGCGTCGTCCATCATGCCGCCGGCCTGGTCTGCCGCGGACTCCGTCGCGGACTTCGCTTTCTCCTGCATGGATTTCGCAGCATCGCCCATCGGGCTGGATTCGTCGCCGCCACCGCAGGCGGTCAGTGCAAATGATGCCATCAGTATCAGCAGAGTTGTCAGTGTCTTCATGGTGTATCCCCTCGACTTTTCAGTTACAGACAGACCTGTGAGGCAGCCCGCAGACGGTGCTGTTTTACCCCTACCGGTATTGTGTTGAATCGTATTGAAGTCGCAAGTGTACGCACTTTTGTCATAGGTTCCAGACCGGGCAAGTGTCCCCGGGCTGCGAAGAACATTGACTTGTGTTGGTCCGACGCCACTGGCCTTGCGTCAGCCCCCGGTGGCCGGTCGGCGCGCGGCCCTGGGTAACACTTTTTCGGCGAATTCGAACAGCCACTGCGCCGTCAGGGCCAGCAGCGCCGCCGGCACGGCGCCTTCCAAATATTAGCCCGGTGTCATCTAGGCGAATGCGGGTCAGGATCGGCTGCCGGCAGGTGGTTGCGCTGCGCGCGAATGAACTGGGAGACGAAGGGGTTTGCCGGAGCCTGCAGCATGTCGTCGAGGCGGCCGCGCTGCACGATGCTCCCGGCGCGCATCAGCACGATCTGGTCGCCGAGAAACGCAGCCTCGGCAAGGTCGTGGGTCACCATGACCACGGTTTTTCCGAGCCGGGCAAAGATCTCGCGCAGGTCCTGCTGCAGGTCGAAACGAATCATCGGATCGAGTGCGCCGAGGGGTTCGTCGAGCAACAGCACTTCGGGGTCGAGCATCAGGGCGCGCATCAGGCCGACACGCTGGTTCTGGCCGCCGGACAGCTCGGCCGGATAGCGGTCCAGGCAGTCGGCGGGGAAGTGCGTCAGATCGGCGAGCCCCGCCACGCGACTGTCGATGTCGTCGCCGGCCCTGCCCAGGTATTTCGCCATCAGGCTGATGTTCTGCCGGGCTGTCAGGTGCGGAAACAGGCCGCCGTCCTGCACCACGTAGCCCAGGCGCCGGCGAATCTCCAGCACGTTGGCCGCCGTTAGTGCTTCGCCATCGAAAGCGACGCTGCCCTTATGCGGGACCACGAGCCCGATCAGGATTCTCAGCAACGTGGTCTTGCCACAGCCCGACGGGCCGATCAGCACAGTGGTCTGGCCGCGCGGGATGTTCAGGGTGACATCCTCCAGTGCACGGACCTGGGCGTAGTGTCTTGAAATGCCGGTGAGCCGAAACATGAGATTTCGAGACCAGGACGCGTTGAGTCTAAGCGATCGGCGACGCTTTCTCCCGCTCGCAGTCGGGCCGTGCCAGCCCGGAGACCGCAGGTTAAGCTTCTCGGCGATGGATAGCGGACCCTCAGTGAAGCCTGCCAATCGCAAAGCCACCGTGGGTGGTGGCGCCAAAAAGGTGCTGTACACGCTGCAGACCGCACAGCGCATCGGGCTGAAAAATACCGCCAAAGCCCTGCGAGCCAAGAACACCTGCAAGGCCTGTGGGCTGGGTATGGGCGGACAACGCGGCGGGATGGTGAACGAGCTCGGGGAATTCCCGGCCGTCTGCAACAAGAGCCTGCAGGCCCAGTCTACGGACATTCAGCCACCGATCCCCGACGTGGTGTTCCATCACCCGCTGCACGAGTTGCGGGAGCTCGACGGCTACGAGCTGGAGCATCTCGGCCGGCTGGGGTCACCCATCTACAAGGCCGCGGGCGGCGACCGTTACCAGCCCGTGGACTGGGACTTCGCGATGAACCGTGCAGCCAGGGTGCTGCGGGCTACGGATCCCGATCGCAGCTTCTTCTATTCCTCGGGCCGTTCGTCCAACGAAGCTGGTTTCCTGCTGCAGCTATTCGCGCGGCTGTATGGCACCAACAACGTCAATAACTGTTCTTACTATTGCCACCAGGCCACCAGCGTGGCCCTGGGCAATACCATCGGTACCGGCACGTCCACCGTGGAGCTGGCCGATCTGACCGGCTGCGACATGCTGATCCTGGTCGGCGCTAACCCTGCATCCAATCACCCGCGCCTGATTCACCAGCTGACGGCCATCAGGGACCGCGGCGGCGATGTGATTGTGATTAACCCGCTGCTCGAGTCAGGGCTGGTGCGCTTCGCGGTGCCGAAGAGTGCGCGGTCCATGCTGAGCGGCGGCAGCTGGATTGCGTCCGATTACCTGCAGCCGCGCATCGGTGCAGATGTAGCTCTGTTCAAGGGCCTCGCGAAGGCCGTGCTGGAGGCCGGGGCGGAGGACGCCGCATTCATCGCCGAGCACGTCAGTGGTTACGACGCGTTCCGGGCAGATCTGCGGGCCACCAGCTGGGACGAGATTTGTGCCCGCTGCGGGATCGCGCAGGCGGAGATCGAGCGGGTCGCCGCCCGCTATTGCCGCGCTGAACGGGCGATTATCGCGTGGGGCATGGGGATGACCCATCACGCCAACGGCGTGGACAACATCGAGGCGCTGGCTAACCTCGCCTTGTTGCGGGGCATGGTGGGCAAACGATTCGCGGGTCTGCTGCCGCTGCGCGGGCACAGCAATATCCAGGGCATCGGCACGGTGGGTGTGAAACCGGTGCTGCCCGAGGAAACCTATGCATGTCTTGAGAACGAACTCGGTGTCACGCTGCCGCGCCAGGCGGGCTTCGACACGATGGCAGCCACGGAAGCGGCTGCCGCCGGTCGGATAGACGCTGCGGTGATCATGGGCGGCAACCTCTATGGCGCGAACCCCGATGCGGCCTGGGTCGAACGCGCGC
>CAZTIB010000214.1:0-13633 GCA_964613615.1 uncultured Chromatiaceae bacterium | reverse complement strand
GGCCCGGCCGTCCAGGTGCACGGTGCAGGCGCCGCAGCGGGCGATGCCGCAGCCGTACTTCGTGCCCGTCAGCTTGAATTCATCGCGGATGACCCACAGCAGCGGGGTGTCCGCCGGTGTGTCGGTGGTGACTTCCTGGCCGTTCAGGGTGAAGGTGATCATGGGCCCGGCTCCGTGAGGATTTGGCGACAGGCCCTATCTTCGTCGCTATTGGTGGCAGACACCAATGGCAGCTGCCAGCTCTAATTCGCGGCCCTGAACTCGGCCAGACGTTCCGATAGCCAGCGCTGGGTGGGCAAGGGCTCGGCATCCTCGCACTGCATGGTATACGGCTTGCCGCTCATGGAACTCTTGCTGGCGATGCGGCCGATGAACTGGTCGGCCCCGTTGACCCGCGAACCCGCGCGCTCGTATTTCATTCGCAGGTGGTCTGCCGCCTCGGCGGACGGATAGGCTTTGCCATTGCGGATAAACGTGCAGTGGCTCTGCTCCACCGATGCAAGCAGGTACTCGATCTCTTTATCCGTAGCGGCTGCGGCCGCGGGTAAAGCCAGCATCAAGAGCAAGCAGCCGATGGCCAGCTTCACAGGGCCAGGTCCCCGGGCAACGACACGTTATCTGCGGTCCGGATCTCGTGGATCAAGGCAAACTGCGCCGCGAGCGGGTTGTGATCGGAGGTCCGCACCGTCTGCGTGGCGGACCCCTGCACCGACAGGCCCCGCACAAAGAGGTGGTCGAGGGGCAGGCCGAAGACGAGCGTGCGTTGATCGTCGTCGAAATCGATGGGCTCCAGGCCCAGGTCGCGCGTTACCTCGCCGAGAATCTCGAGTCGCGCCACGCGCCAGGGATTGAAGTCACCGGACAGAATAATCGGGCCCGTGTGTGCCGCCAGTGCCGTGCGCAAAGCTTCGAATTGCTGGCGAAACTCTGCCACGCCCACGGAGAAATTCACAGCGTGGATATTCGCGACCACCAGCGTATCGTCGGTGCCCGTCAGGCCGAATTCGGTAATCGACGTGGCCTTCGGGGTGCGCAGCCACGGCTCCATGACCTGCAGGTTGCACTGCGTGAGCGGCGGCGTGGTGCTCAGGGTCATCACGCCGGTCGCGCCTGCCCGGGTGCGGTAGCCGGGCGCGAAGGCCCAGTGCGCGGTCGGCTCCAGCGCATCCAGCAGCCCGGACCCGAGGCTCGCCTCCTGGATCAGGATCAGGTGCTTGTCGGCAGCCAGCCGCGCCAGGTCATGCCGCCAGTTCGCGTGCTGCCCTTTCTTCACGTTCCAGCTCAGGATGCCCAGGCTGCTGGAATCCAGCCCGGCGCCCGGTGCTGCGGCAGACTGCGCCATCTGGTCACGGCAGGCCGCCGCGTCGGTTTCTACGCCCCCGGCATGGCTGCTTATGGGCGTCAGCCGGCTGGCCGGCGCCTGGCTCGGCAAGCTGCTGCAGCTCGTCGCGGCGAAACTGGCCGCAGACACCAGCAGGATGGTGCGAAGAGTCATATGAAGTCCTGAGGCTGGAGCACAGAGTCTGCGCACTTCGGCCGGCCGATTCTGGTCAGCAGGCCACACATTCAGGTCATGGCAGGTCTCCCTGCCGGCTGCCAAGACCCGCGAGGGGCCGTCTGCGCAGGAATGCTAAGGCAACTCGGTGCCGAACACCAATTACTGGCCGTAGTCGGACTCAACGGAGCCGGCGTCATCGGTGGTCGCCGTGCGCCAGCCGCCTGCCATCAGGCCAAGTTGCTGCATCATGCCGAGTGAATCCTCGTTGCCCCAGCGCGCGCAGATCTTGCCGTCCCTGATCTGGTAGGTATCCGTGGCAGTGATCCGGTAGGGCTTCCCGGTCGCCGGAATGCCCATGAAAGGCCCGGTCATCGTGCCCTCGGTAATGGTGCGCGACACCACGCGGTCGCCGTCGCACAGAGTGAATTCCGGCGTCAGCTTCCGGTCCGGGAACGCGGTTTTCATCATCGGCAAATAGGCCCGGAACGCGGCCGGCCCGGTCGGCGCGCCGGGGTAGCCGTCATGGTTGTAGAAATCTTCGGTGAAGAATTCCTCGAGCCGGCCCAGGTCCTGCTGATTGAAAATCACGTCGATCACGGTGTGGATCAGTTGCTTGTTGGCTTCTGCAGACATCGAGAATTCCTCAGAGCTGGCCCTTGATCGGCAGCATACGCATCAGGCCGACCTTGAAGCGCAACCATGCGGTGGTTTCCGGTTCCTTCTCGTATTTCACCCACTCGCCGTCTTCCCGCGTGTACCAGCGCAGCTGGTACTGGTCGTTCAGCCTGAGCTCGTAGGTTCTTTTCGCCAGCACGGCGTCTATCTCGTCCACACCCCAGCCAGCCAGTTTCGGCGAGTCGATGATCACGCCCAGCTCGGTATTGATGTAGGCGGAACGCGGATCGAAGTTAAAGGAGCCGAGGAAGAACAGCCGCCGATCGACAATAAATACCTTCAGATGCAGGTTGGCTTCGGTGCCCGCCCCGCCGGCGCGCTCCACACCCGTGGGCAGCGCGTCCGGGCGCACCTCGTAAAGCTTCACACCCATGTCGAGCAGCTTCTTGCGCACCGGCGCATAACCGGAATGCACAATCGCGTGATTGTTGGACGCCAGCGAGTTGGTAACGACCCGCACTTCGATACCCCGCTCGCGCAGCTTGCGGAAAAACTCCAGGCCTGCCTTGCGCGGCACAAAGTAGGGCGACAGGATCAGCAGGGATTCTTCGGCGGTGGCGACTGCATCGCGCATGGGCGTGAGGATGGAATCCTCGGCGTCGAGCTCTACGCCAGCACCTTTCTCCGGGGCATCGAAAGCCAGTTCATACGGCGCCCAGTCGAATTCCTCCGGCTGCACACTGACTATTTCAAAAACCGCCGCGGTCAGCACCTCAGCATAGCGGGTGTCGCTCAACGCTTCCCGGGATTCAATAATTGTGGCGCGCAATTGCGCCATCACCATCTCGGGGTCCTCGGGGGGCTCGATCAACGCATCAATAGAAACCGCCAGCTCATCATTCCAGTAACTGTCAAACATCCTGGACACATCGTCGACGATTGGACCATAGGCAAGCACATCCAAGTCGCCGAAATTCGTCTCATCATTCGCCGCGAAATACTCGCTGGCAATGTTGCGCCCACCAACAATCGTGAAGCGGTTGTCTACCGTGAAGGTCTTGTTGTGCATCCGCCGGTTGACCCGACTAAAGTCTGTCAGCCCGTTCCAGAAGCGTGAACCCCCGCGCGCCACCGGATTGAATATGCGAATCTCGATGTCGGGATGATCATCGAGCACGGCCAGGCCCGCGTCGTAGTCCTTCGTAAACACATCGTCGAGTAACACGCGCACCCGCACGCCGCGATCGGCGGCGTTAAGCAGTGACTCGATGAACACGTAGCCGATCGGATCGTTCTTGATCAGGTAATACTGCACGTCGATGGTACGCTCGGCGCGCAAGGCCAGCAGCACGCGGGTGGCCAGGGCCTCGACGCCATCGGACTGCATGTAGAACGCGGACTGGCCGGGGTGGGCGGCCACCAGGTCATCGACTAGCCCCGCCAGGTAAGTGTCACTGGTGTCCGCAACATAGGTAGACGGCTCCTTCGGGTAATCGAAGTCGACCGTCGCGCAACCGCCCAGCCACAGCAGCATGGCTGCAAGGCCTGCGCCGAGAAGGAGGGCTTGACTGCTGACAGAGCTTCTCACGGTCTTCACTCCACGACCCGCCGGGCATCTGTGGCGGGGCTGCAGTTTATAGCCGATTTTAGCCGCCGCCGGTTGGCCGAAGCCTATAATCGGAATGGGGAAACGCATACAGGGGGTGCATCATGCGCAGTCAATTCCTGCCACGCCTGAGCCTGGCGCTGCTGGCGCTCATTACAGGGCTGATCTTCACCGCACCGGCCCACGCCGCGGTGGATATGTTCATCAAGATCGAGGGAGTGGACGGCGAGTCCAAGGACAGCGGGCACCGGGACGAGATCGACGTGCTCGCGTGGTCGTGGGGAATGGCGCGCGGTGGTGCGGCCAAGGGCGCCAGCCGCCGGTCGCCAGGTACAGAACTCTCGGACCTGTCCCTGACCAAGTACCTGGACAAAGCCACGCCGGGCCTTCTGCAAGCCTGCGCCAATGGCAAGGTCCTGCCGAAAGCCACGCTGACAGTGCGCAAGGCGGGCAGCCGCGGCCTGGAGTACCTGGTCATCGAGATGACCGGCGTGATGGTGACAGCGGTACACACCGGCGGCAGCGACGACGATGACCGGTTGACCGAAGAGATCAGGCTGAACTTCACCGACATCAAGATGACCTACACGCCACAGCGAGCCGACGGCAGTCCGGGCGCGGCCCAGGAATTCGGTTGGAACGTGCGTGAGGGTCGTTCTACGACGGCTACGCCGACGCGCGCCAGGTAAAGTCGCCGCGGCCGGGGGCAATCTCTGGCGGTCCGCCATTGATTTGCGGATGCCACGCTGTTGCGCCCGTCAGTCGCTTGGGCGGTCCAACGGCTCGCTTTTCTTCGGGCCGGCGAAACGGTAGTGAAACTGCAGCAGCACGCTATCAAAACTCGCGTCGTCGTTGCCCGTGTTGATGGCATCCAGCGCCAGCATCTCGTCGTCGATCTCGAAGGTCTGATACTCCAGGCGAAAGTGCAGGTGTTCCATGAGTGTCACACCCAGGCCAAGCCCGACCAGGAAACTGGGGCCATTGCGATCTTCGCGGCGAAACACCGGCGGGCCGCCGACGGGCGTCAGCACCTGGTCGCCGTCTGCATCCCAGGCCGACAGGCCCAGCTTGAGATAGAGCTCCCAACGCTCGGCAATGGGCCAGGTACCAATCCCGGCAACCTGCCAGGCGGTGAGATCTACCTCGGTATCCACGCGACCGTCGAAACCACTATCGTTGAATTCCGGCGTGCCGCCGTCGAGATAACCGACTTCAAGGGCGATGAACGGATTGAAACGATAACCGCCGTTGACGATGAAACCGTAGTCGCTGTCGCCACTCTCTGAACTGCTGGTCGAGCTCGTCCAGCTGCTGGCGTAGACATTCGTGAACGCGAGTCCACCACCGGCGTAAAAGCCGGGCCGGTCGTTAATGAAATCGTCCAGTTGCGCGTGGGCAGGCAAGGCCGCCAGCAGGCTCAGAACCAACAGGGATTGACGCATTTTGGCCTCCTATCCTCCCTCAGCAGACCCAACTGTATTGCAGAAAGGCCGGCGATAGTGAGGGGAAGTACAGTGTCCAGAAATTGGTGACTAACACTCCGGTAATGGGACCAGATTCGAGCTTTTCAAGCCTTTTCTGCAGGTGGCGCCGGACACCGTCAGGTGTTGGGCCTTGGAACTAGTCGCGTTGAATTGAGGTCTATACGCAATATCCGCGTTACCGAGGGATCCCACGATGACCGTTAAGAATCGCAAGACCAGCATGGCGCTGGCTACCGCCGCCGCTGCGTTGTTTGTCACCCTGCCTGCAGCCTGTTCCCAGGACGCAGGCCGGACCGCAGGCGACTTGCAAGGCAAATGTATCGGCGGCAACGCCTGCAAGGGCCAGAGCGCCTGTGCCACGGCTACTACGAGTTGCGCCGGCCAGAACACCTGCAAGGGCCAGGGTTTTACAACGACGACCAAACCCGAATGCGAGGAAGCCGGCGGCGAATGGGAAGCGGCCTGAAGGGCCGGACCGGGCACTCCATTCTGATCCAGAGCCAGGGACCGCACGCGGGCAGCGGTCGTTAGCTCCGGGTTCGGGCGTACCGAAACCCGGGGCCTGCCGTGGTGGTCGGCAACACAATGTCCGCTCAGCGGCTGCCAGATCCTTCGGCCCGTAGTGCCGTCAGCGCAAACCAGTCGATGTTGCGGGTCAGGTACATCACCGTCGCGAGCGCCGCGAACAGCAGCGTCGTGCCCGCAAGCAGCGCGTGATCCTGGTTCAGCAGCACAACATAGAGATAGCCGTACAGTGCTGCCAGCAGCGCCGATATGACCGACGACCTGCCGAGACCGCGCAGCACCGGAATGCAGTACAACACGATGGTCCCAACCACTGTGATCACGGCCAGGGTGTAAGCAGCGCCAAAGCCAATATGTTCAGCCAGCGACAACACCATCAGGTAGAAAATACTCATCGCCGCACCCACCAATAGGTACTGCAACGGATGAATCGATACCCTGGTCAGTACGTCGATCAGCCACAACGCGGCGAAAGTCAGCACCAGGAACAGCGTGGCGTACTTCACACTGCGCTCGGCCATGCGATAGGCATCAACGCCTTTGATCAGGTGCACGCCGAAGGCAGCTGTCTGTATCTGCTCGACAGGCGGATTCTCCGCGAACCAGGCCACCGGAATTGTCCGACCTAGATGCGGGATGCGCCAGGTCGCCGTGAATCCGTCGGCTGTCACATTGCGATCCGACGGCAACCACGCGCCAATGAAGCTGGGCTCGGACCAGTCGGCCATTAGCGTAACCTCCGTCTTGCGCCCGAAGGGCATAAAGAAGAGGCTCTTGCTGCCGTTGAGCTCGATATCGAAGGCAAAATCCGCCTGCTCATCGGCTGCCAGCAGCGCCAGTGGTACGCGCAGACCGCCAGTGGAGCCGTCGCGCTCGGACCCCGGCTCAAACTCCAGCTGCTCTTGCTGCCAGTTGAGCGGGGAAATCTGGTGCAGCGCACGCGCATCCGGCAGATCCAGGACCAGCGTCATCGCCTCGAGCCGGGCACGGTCTGCTTCGAGTCCCAGATCCGAAAGCTGCAGTGCAGACACGCTGCCCCTTACCTGCAGCTGGGTTCGGTAGACCGGAAATTCGTAGATGCCCCGGTGCAGTAATTCGGTTGAGGTGCGGCCAGCGATCAACAGTTCGTCGGGCAGGAATACCGCGTGCCGGATCACCTCGCGAGTGGCCGGACCCAGCTCCGGCCGGCTGCCGTCGTGCACGGTCACGATGCAACGATAGCGCGCGACAATCTTCGGACCATAGAAAGTCTGGCTGCCACCCCACAAGGACGAGATTTCCGTGCCCGCCGCCTCCTGGTAGCGGGTGCGCTCTCTTATCACGTCGTGCACCATCGCGATGGGTATCTCCAGCACCAGGATGATCACGCCGATGAAGATGACCCGGCCAAACTGGCTGTTGGTCAGGGTGTCGATGAAATTACCTGTCTTGGTCATGGCGCTCTCCAATGGTTAGCCGGTTGACGCGAGCAGGCGGCCGAAGCGCCGCTCGCGATAGCCGTACTGACGCAGGGAATCGATGAATGCCTGGGCGTTAAAGTCCGGCCACAGGCAGGGATGAAACAGCAGCTCCGCGTAGGCGCACTCCCAGAGCAGAAAATCACTGAGGCGGCGCTCGCCGCCGGTGCGAATCAACAAATCGACATCGGGTACGGAGCGATTGCAGTGCGTCACTCGTTCGAGCTGCCGGCGGAATGCGGTGCAATCGGCAGGTCCGGTGGCGCCGGCATGTTGCGCGGCTGCCAGCAAGGCATGGCGGGCCGAATAGTCGATTGCCAGACGCAGGTGCAGCCGTGCGCCGTTCCGTGTCGCGTCCTCTGCCTCCTCGATGGCCCGCACCAATGCCGGCGCCAGCCGGTCGCGCCGGCCGATCACGTTCAGCTGCACTGAGTGCTCGATGCAGGTCGAGAGTTCCGTTTCCAGGTGCTGCCGCAGCAAGTGCATCAGTGCGGCGACTTCGCGACGCGGCCGGCCCCAGTTGTCGGCGGAGAACGCATAGAGCGTCAGGACCTCGACCCCCTGGTTCACCGCGCATTCCAGAATGCGCGGCACCACGCGCGCGCCCTCTGCATGGCCCGCAGTGCGTGGCAAGCCACGCCGTGTCGCCCAGCGGCCGTTGCCGTCCATGATGATTGCTACGTGCATATAATCAACACCAATTACTTTGCATTACAGAGTTAGGGGCCAAAAAAACTCAGCGGCCACGCGTCGCGGCAATCACTGCCTCCATGTGGTCCAGGTACCGGTCCAGCGCCTTGCGGCCCGCCGCGGTCAGTCGATAGACCGTTTTGGGCCGGCGACCTTCGAAGCCTTTGCTGCAGGAGATATAACCCGCGTCCTCCAGCTTTCGTGCGTGGGCACTCAGGTTGCCGTCACTGGTATCGAACTGGCCCTTCAACGCATTGAACGACAGCTCATCGTTGACCGCCAGCGCGCTCAAAATGCCGAGCCGCACCCGCTCGTAGATCAACCGGTCTGCATTCTTGCTGCTGGTCGCTCCGGACTTGGGCGTCACGGTCTGCAGATTGTTCGACTCGGGCTTCCGCTTTCGCGGCGCTGCACCTTTCAGGGCTGTCGATCGACTAGCCACGATGACGCTTCGCCAGCAACATGCCAAACACCAGGTGCAGTCCGCCAAACCCGGCACCGAGCAGGAGATTGGCCAGGCTCACCGGCGCCAGGAAGGCCACTGTACCCAGCAACATGAAGCCCGCGCCCATCGCTGCGATAACGGGCAACGAGACGAGGCTGGCAGCCATCACCGCGCAGCCATACAAAACCATCCACGTGCCGGGAATCAGGGCCGGCAATTCGTAATTGACCAGCACTACCGTAAAGATCACGCCGGCGAGCAGTGCTGGCAACAGGCTCAACACAAAGCGCTTCGCCGGACCACGGTAAAGCGTGATGCCGGTGGTCCTGGCCTTGTACGCAATGAGCACGCCGCCAACGGTCGTCGCAGCGACGGCGGCAATGAGCCAGACCTGCAGCCACAGCGACGCCAGCCCAGGTATTGCTGCCACCGCAGCAGCAAGCAGGCCGATCGCGCCCATCACGACGCCGGCGGAACCGGGCACGGCAGTGAAATACCCGGCGCCCTCCATGGTTTCGCGAATGAACCGGAGATTGGCCAGGGCCTGACCGTGCAGTGTCGGCACTTCACCTTCCGCGGGCTTGTTAACTGTGGATGTATCCATCAGGGGCGATGCTAACCAGTGCACCGCAAGACCGTCAAGTACTTTGTAACTTAAAGTAGATGCAGATCACATTATGCCAACAAGCCGCTTCGGGGCGATCAGGAAGTGCGCGGGCCGGGTCCCATTACCGGCAGTGCGATTTGCCTGCATCCTTTTTCCAGTGCTAGCCTTCGCGCACAATCTCTTTCTGTACTCGTCTCTGTCACTGCAACGCACACTGATCCGAGCGCCGCAAACAGGTTGATGTGCCCCGTCAGCAAGCGATTGGCACTAAGGTTTTCGGGACTCATCGCGATGGCGGCTACACCAGCAAGCCCGCGCGTACTTTTCACACAATCAAAGCTTTTGCCGAGGGCAACCGCATGTTCCATCCCATACGCAATTTCACCGTCGCATCTTTGTTCGTCTTGTTGGCGGTCCCTGCACTCAGCGCCCTGGCACAAGACAGTGCCGAGACGATCGCGGAAGGCAAGCAGGTTTCTTTCAACTACACGCTCACATCGGAGGGTGAGGTGATTGAAAGCAACTCGGGCCAGGAACCCATGGTTTACGTGCAGGGCGGCGGCCGGATCTTGCCGGCCCTGGAAACAGAACTCGAAGGCATGAGCGCCGGCGAGGAAACCACCGTGAGCCTCGCTGCGGCCGATGCCTATGGCGAAGTCAGGGCAGATGCGTTCCAGGAAATTCCGTTGGAACAATTGCCCGAGGATGCGCGTGTCCCCGGCGCTATGTTACAGGCGCAGGGCTTCCCCGGCCCTATACGCGTGGCGGAAGTCAAAGAAGAGGTTGCAATACTGGACTTCAATCACCCGTTGGCGGGTAAAGACATCACTTTCGACATCGTCATCCTCGCGGTGGAAAATGCCCCGCCGCCGCCCACCCCTGCGCCCGCCCCACCGGTACTGAACAACTAGGCGCAGAATTCCAGACCGGCAGCTCGCGTCTTTTTCTGCGGCGTCGATGCGGCCTGTTGGCGAGCAGCGCCAGGGAACAAACGCCGACGACAAAGTTGATTATCATGGGCGCTATCCCCGCCGCTCGAGGAAATATGCGCCGTGAAGAATCCCCTGTCAGGATTTCCCCTCGCCGTTGCCGCGGCCATCATCATTGCGCTCAGCGCGCCGCAGCTGATATTTGCACGTGCCCACCAGCGGGGACCGTCGGGCCCGGTGGACGTTGCCCTGGCGTCGGAGCTTCGATCCGCCGACGACAAGGCCCGTGACGCTAACCGACAGCCGAAGAAAACCCTGGAGTTTTTCGGGTTTGAGCCGGACATGCGAGTCATCGAGATCCTGCCTGGCGGGGGCTGGTATACCAAGATCCTGGTGCCCGCGTTGCGCGAGCAGGGCGAATACTATGCCGCCGGGGGGCTAGTCAAGGCCATGGGCTTTGGCGGCATTCTCGACGGCGTCACGCAGCTCGAAGGCTTTGAAGAGTTGAACATCATCGATATTTCCCCGGCCATGACAAGGACCGACCGCATTGGCTACCTGGACATGGGGCCGGCGGATTTCGGCGTGACGGAGGTGGACCTCGTGCTGACCTTCCGCAATCTGCACAATCTCACGCCCAGCGGCCGAGCGGAGCTCTACATTGCCACCCTGGCGGCGCTGAAGGATGGCGGCAAGTTCGGTGTCGTCGACCATACGCGGCGGCACATGGCACCAATGACCGACGAAAGCTGGCGCCGCCTCGACCCGGTGCAGGTGATCAAGGAAATTACGGGCGCGGGATTCAAATTCGTCGACTACTCGGAACTGCACTACCGACCTGATGACGAACTGCGCTTCGAAGTCGGCCGCAAAACGGTCCGGGGCAATTCAGACCGGTTCACCCTGCTGTTCGAGAAATAGTCGGGCGCCTGGCTGCAAACAGATAGCCGGCTGTCGATGCGGCTGTCACCGGGACCGTGATCAGGGGCAGCTGATCTGCAACTGGGCGTTGGCGCCGTCGAGGCCGATAAAGTCCACCGCAGCGCCGCCTTCCAGAGGGACTCGCTGGGCGGGCTTCATCCGGTAGGTCCAGTCCCTGACCTTGATTTGCACGGTGCCGGCGCTGGTATCCGTAGCAATGACCCCCACAGACGCGATGCCGTTGCAGACCCCCGCCGCGTCGCCGCTGCCGAGTACCAGGTCGGGCACCGAATCAGTCTTGCGGTTGGTGATCTGCTGGTTGCGTTCCCAGTCTTCGCGCAGCGCCTGTGAAATCACCGCCGCTTTCTCGGTCTGGGCAGAGGTCTTTGCCACCAGCGCGGTCAACCCGACCAGCCGTGCCTGTAAGACAGCGAACTCGTCTTTGAGCTGCGGATTGGTGACGGTCCGGGATTCGATCTCCGCAACAATCGTCTTGATCTCATCCGCGGACGCCTGCAGCTCGTCGCTCGCGGCCTGCAGATCTGAGTCCAGTTGCACGACCTGGGGTTCTTCCAGCATCGAATCGAAGAAGCGCCTGGCCAGGTTGTTGACCGTCAGCCCGATGGCTGCGCCCAAGACGGCGAACAACAGCAACACAGGCCGGCTCCAGGTTGCACGCAGCCTGGAACCGAGTTCTTCCTTGGTTTCCCGGGCATCTTCCTTGATAACGTCCCGGATGCGCTTGCGTTCGGCTGTGCTGTCGTCCGTCATAATCCCCTCCTCGGTCGTCAGCATAGGCAATTTTCAGATGGGTCGCCTACACTCTGTGCCACTTCACCCTATGCGCGGACCAGGCAAGAAATCAAAGCATGGCACGTCGTCGTCACACGGGTCATAGACCAATGATCGTGCGGCCGCGCCGGACACCTGCCGGCAACGCGGCAGTTATCGCAGGGTGCTGCCTGGTAGTGCTGGTCACCACTGCTGACACGGCGATCGCGCAGGCCAGCCGGGGCGGCAACGTCACGCCTGGCGATGCGCCGGCGACCACGGAGTTGAACCTGGACACCACATCCAGCGTCGCGGAGCCCGACGGCACGGATTCGCTGGTTGTGCCCTCGGGCGATGATCCGGATCCGCCCACGGAAACGCTGCGTACCGGCCCGGCCACGCTCGATGCCCCGCCCAGTGCGTCGTCAGGCAGTGAACTCACGGTGAGCTGGACCGGCCCGGACAACCAGGGTGATTACATTGCGATCGCCGCGCCCACCGAGCCCGGCAACCGGCAGGAGTCCTACAAGTACACCAACCAGGGCACGCCACTCGCGGTCAAGGTGCCGGACGCGCCCGGCCAGTACGAACTGCGTTACATCCAGGGCCAGTCGCGGAGCATCCTGCAACGCCAGCCGCTGGAAGTGACGGCCGTTGGCGCCACGCTGGATGCGCCGGCCACGGCGGCGTCGGGCAGCCAGCTCGCGGTGAGCTGGACCGGCCCGGACAACCAGGGCGACTACATCGCGATCGCCGCCCCGGCCGAGCCCGGCAACCGGCAGGAGTCCTACAAGTACACCAACCAGGGCACGCCTCTCGCGGTCAAGGTGCCGGACGCGCCGGGCCAGTACGAGCTGCGCTACATCCAGGGCCAGTCCCGGAGCATCCTGCAACGCCAGCCGCTGGAAGTCACCGCGGTCACCGCCACGCTGGATGCGCCGGCAAGCGCGGCGTCGGGCAGTCAGCTCACGGTGAGCTGGACCGGCCCGGACAACCAGGGCGACTACATCGCGATCGCCGCCCCGGCCGAGCCCGGCAACCGGCAGGAGTCTTACAAGTACACCAACCAGGGCACGCCACTCGCGGTCAAGGTACCGGACGCGCCGGGCCAGTATGAGCTGCGCTACATCCAGGGTCAGTCGAAGACCATCCTGCAGCGCAGGCCCCTCACCGTGACGGAATGATCGGCCCTGTCCAGTAGTCCGAGAATGCGATCTCTTGGCGGAACAAACGCATCGTGTCAGCCTACTTTTCTGCCATTGCAGGAAGATCTACGAAAGCATAAGTAAGTGCTATTTGCAGCCCCGCGTTCGTTTCTGCTTCGAGCAGCATGCCATCGTCGGCCATCCATTTTGAGAGCCTGTATTTCCTGGATTCGTAGCTGGCCGACAGTGCGTCCCAGACCTCGTCCGCTTGTGTCTCTGGATTCCACTTCGTAAGCGCCCATTGCATGTGGATGATCAGAATGAGCTTTGGATCTTCCTTCGCCTTACCGTTCATCGACACACTCATCTCGGTGAGCACAAGATTGATTTCAGTACCTGGTTTCTCGCCTTCAACTAACTCGTTTGGCATGTAACGTTGACCGTTCCAGGACGCCGGTACAAAAGTTACGGGTGTCCCCTGCTCGCGGACCATTTGCAATGCCCTTTTCTGCAGAACGGCACTGGCGAGATACTCCTGCGTCAACGCAGGCAACACCCGGTTGACTTCATACAGGTGCACAGGCGCAGCTTCGACCTGTTCCTGGGTATCTACGGTGGCGCCGGCAACCGCACCGGTAGTTCCACCAAGAACTGCACCCCCCACCCCGAACATCGCCCAACACATCCCTGCCCAAGGCCCCGCGAACGTGCATCCCGTGAGGGCACCGACACCCACACCCGCCGCTGTCCCGACTGCTGCCCCCGCCCCAGCGCCCACGGCTGAGTTCTTCAAGCGGTCTTCACCAACGCTAACGTTGTAGAGCTCCATCACATCTTCTGCACCACCGGGCTCGCTGGAGCCTGGTGGCACAACCACACCGATGACCTGAACCGACGAAAGGTCAGCCCGCGGCGAATAGTTGCTCGCGCAACCACTTCC